>JAOZST010000265.1:0-3926 GCA_029939535.1 Desulfobacteraceae bacterium
TTCTGGCCCTGGTCTTCCTTTAAAATATCTGCCTGGATGGTTCCCCTGACATTGGACAGGGCAAACTGTTTTATTTCAGCAGCTTCTTCTGGGTCAGGTTCCCTGCCCTTTTCCTTTTTAAACCCTTCCATCTGCTGATTAATTGCCGTATTCATGAACATGGCCAGCATCATGGGAGCTGGCCCGTTAATGGTCATGGAAACCGAGGTGTTGGGGGCACAGAGGTCAAATCCGTCATAGAGCAGGCTGACATCATCCAAAGTACATATACTCACCCCGGAGGTACCTATTTTCCCGTAAATATCCGGCCGCAGGTCCGGGTCAAACCCGTACAGGGTAACCGAATCAAAGGCTGTGGACAGACGTTTGGCAGGATATGTCCCGGACAAAAGTTTGAACCTCCTGTTTGTATCGGCAGGCCCCCCTTCCCCGGCAAACATTCTTGTGGGATCTTCATCCGCCCGTTTTAAGGGGAATACTCCGGCTGTATAGGGAAAATTGCCGGCAAAATTCTCTTTGCGCATCCAGGAATACTGCTCCCCTGGATCCTTGAACTTTGGCAGGGCAATCTTGGGAATTATGGTATGGGAAAGGGACCGGCTGTGCAAAGGCTGCCTGAACTCTTTACCCCGGACATGGTATACAAGTTCATCTTTTTCATACATGTCAGAACAATGTTTAAATTCCTTGAGAACCTGGTCGGTTTCCCTGTCCACCAGAGACTGGGCCTGGGCAACAGCTTCCTTGAATTGTGAAAGCTCATCCATTCCTGAATCCTTGAGAACTGAATCCTTTAGAACTGAATCCTTTAGAAAATCTGCAGCTTCCATTAAATGCCACCTCTGCCGGACTGCTTTGGACTGACTCTCAGTGGTTTCATGGTATTCCCGGATTGAGTCGGCAATTTCAGCCAGGTATCTGGTTCGCTCCCCGGGAATAATGATGGTCTTGGAGGATGATTCCTTGCAATCTGTTCTGGGAATGGAGGATTTGTAACAAATCTGTTTTTTCTCTTCAATCAAATCCAGAAGGCCGTGGTAAAAGGCAGTGATACCGTCATCATTGAATTTAGAAGCAATGGTTCCATATACCGGCAGATCCCTGGGATCCATATCCCATGTCTTACGGTTTCTCTGGACCTGTTTCCGCACATCCCTTATGGCATCTTCCGACCCTTTTTTCTCGTATTTATTGACCACCACTATATCGGCATAATCCAGCATATCAATTTTTTCAAGCTGGGATGGTGCACCAAACTCTGCTGTCATTACATAGACGGACATGTCCACCAAATCCACTACCCTGGAATCTCCCTGGCCAATTCCCGCAGTCTCCAAAATGATGATATCATACCCGGCAGCCTTGGCCACGGTCACGGCATGGGGGAGGGATTCCGGCAATTCTGTCTGGGACCGCCGGGTGGCAAGGGAACGCATATATACCCGTTCAGTATCAATTGAATTCATGCGGATCCTGTCCCCCAGCAGGGCGCCTCCTGTTTTGCGCCGGGAAGGGTCACTGGAGATAATGGCGATGTTTACATCCTTAAGATCCATTAACATGCGAATAATCAACTCGTCGGTCAAAGAGGATTTTCCTGCGCCACCTGTGCCGGTAAGGCCTATTACAGGCACATCCCGGTCCCTGGCCATTTCATTAATGCGGCCCAGGATATTATCCAGTTTATCCTTGTGAGACGCACTGGCTTCCTGAACAGCAGAAATGAAATTAGCTGTAATATATTTATTTTCAATACTGAGTCCGGAATAATCCAGGTTGTCAAAATCAACGGACGGAACATCCATGGCCTGCATCATATTATTGATCATGCCCTGGAGTCCCATGCTGGCACCATCTTCAGGGGAATAGATCCGGGTCACTCCATAGGCATGGAGTTCCTCCATTTCCGAAGGAATGATCACCCCACCGCCACCCCCGAAAATCTTGATGTTCGATCCCCCTCTTTCCTTTAAAAGGTCCACCATATATTTAAAATATTCCACATGGCCTCCCTGGTAACTGGAAACCGCAATTCCCTGGGCATCTTCTTCAATGGCTGCATCCACGACTTCCCTGGCAGACCGGTTATGACCGATATGGATTACTTCGGCACCGGAATCCTGTAAGATTCTACGCATGATATTAATGGAAGCATCGTGGCCATCAAAAAGAGAGGTGGCAGTTACGATTTTGATGGAATTCTCAGGGATATATACTTCAGGTTCTGTAATCATTATTTCTCCTTTTAAAAAAACAGAGAGTTTGGTCATACTAAACAGAGTTTATACAAACTACTTTAGTTACACATATTCTAAAAAAAATAAATCTTTATTTTATTTTTAAAATATGAGCCCAAGAATAAAATCCGTTTGAATGGAAATATATTCATCAATGGCAAATCTCTTTTTTATATGCCACCTGCGAAAAGCCCACATCTGACCCAGAACGGAGATATTGTGTCCCACAAGATTTAAAATTTTGCCATCAAGCATGGGAAACTTATTCTTTCCCGATAGCTTTCCCAGGGTCTGAATAAAAATATCAGTGATATTTAACTCATTAACCAATACCCTCTCCTTCCATTTTTCAGGTAGAAACTGGGTCACCTGGTACATGAGCAGGATATGGTCTGCCATTTTGTCACACACATAAAAATACTGGCGGATCACCTCTGCCAGTTGCTCTTTTTCCTTTGCACTATTGGACAATGCATCTTCCACAGCATCCTGGACCTCCTCGTGGATGGCCTTGCAGACCAGATAAAGAAGATCTTCCTTGGAACTGACATACTCATATAAAGATCCAATGGAAAAATTAGCTGCCTTGGCGATCATCCGGGTTGTGGTCTTGTGATATCCGTGTTCTATAAAAAGCTTGACCGTTGAGTCAACAATATGCCGCCTCCTCTCCCGGACCAGCTCAGGATTCTTTATTTGCGTGGGGACCTCACCGTCAGCCACTGGAGTTGATTTCTTGTTAGCTTTAGCCAAATTCGCTCCTTTACTGCCTAACTTAAGTTTAACCCAAGCTCTTGAACGAGCGCTCAGTCATATATTTTTTTCATGTATTTATTTTGTTGTCAAGGACAATCTCTTGGGCATGATTTTACACTGTAATGGACAAAAATAGGGAGGAATGATACAAACCCTTCTGCCTTACACTGGGGCTTGCCCCCTTTTTCCCCTCATATTTTAAAAAATAAAATGGCTTGTCAACGGGACACTGACAAAGCCCCTGGACTAGTTTGACCTTTTCTTTCGCAGCTTTCTCTGGATACTTAGCCTGGTAAAAATCATTGTGACTATTTTATATAAAAAACTATAATGAGATTTGAGTTGTGAGTATTGAGATTAAAACTGCAATTTTTTCTCATAACTCACAACTCAATATGCAAATACTTCCTTTTTTGTTGTAACAATTATTATGGGTGCCGCCCATGGAACACTCTATTTGGCGATAAACACGGGACAGGTGGATTTATGAAGCACCTGGTGGGCAACACTGCCCAGAAACAATCCTTCAAAATTTGTGACCCCCCGTGATCCCATAACAATCAAATCAAGTTTTTCAATTTTAGCAACATTGGCAATGGTAGTTCCCGGAAGCCCTTCCAATATCCTGATCTCATATTTCACACCACTTTCTTCCAGCATTGATTCAAATGGTTTTACCAACTCCTCGGATGATTTCATTATTTCATTTATTGCCTGCTGGAAATAGGGCTCGGACAAAACAACAGGAAACCGGCTGTGGCAGTGCAAAAGGATAATCAAAGATTTAAATTGTCTTGCAAGCTCAATGGCAGACCTTGTTGCATGAACAGAATGCTCTGATCCGTCAACAGGATTTAATATTTTTTCAAACTTCATAACGCCTCCTTTCCAACCCGGATATCGACCGGGTCCTGATGGATTGACACCCTCCCC
>JAOZST010000266.1:0-3917 GCA_029939535.1 Desulfobacteraceae bacterium
TATTTATTTCACCAGTATTTATTTGATTTGGGTTTTTGATTTCAAAGGAAACCATGCCTTTTTCAAGGGGAGGCACTGGTTTTATCTGAAGGTTGTTATCAATGGTTTTAAGAAGGTCCAGGGCTTGTTTCTCATCTGGACCATGAAGGGTTAGGCGGGTAAAAGAAGCCTGGTTTGCACTGAGTTTCAGATGGGATGTGGTATCATCTGCAACCACTCGGCCCTTGTTGATAATGATAATCCTGTCACAGGTTGCCTCTGCCTCACTGAGGATGTGGGTGGAAAAGATAATGGTTTTTTCCTTTCCAATGCTTCGGATGATAGCCCTGATTTCCGCGATCTGGTTGGGATCAAGCCCTGAGGTGGGTTCATCCAATATCAAAATTTCAGGATCAGTCATCATGGCATGGGCAAGGCCCACCCTCTGTTTCAACCCTTTGGAAAGATTGGCAATGGGTTTGCCCATAATCCCGGTAAGACCACAGAGTTCAGATAATTCCCTGAATCTTGCCAGTCTTTTTCCAGGATTATTAATCCCTTTGATTTTCGCCACATAATCCAGGTAATCATATACCAGCATGTTATGGTATAGAGGGGCTGATTCGGGAAGGTATCCAATCAGAGATTTTATCTTAATTGTGTCATGGGGCATTTGCAGATCTTTAACCTTGATGCTTCCGGAATCAGGTTTGAAATATCCGGTGAGCATTCTTAAGGTGGTTGTTTTCCCTGCGCCGTTTGGACCAAGAAGACCCAGTATTTCACCGGGCTGCACTGTCAGGCTGATATTGTCAACCGCGCAAAAGTCATTGTAATACTTGGTCAGATTTTGAACATCTATCAATGGTTCCTCCTTATTAAAAAATTTAGATATTTAAAAATCTTCTAAGACTTTGGATTTTTCCAGGAATTCATTTACCTCCCGGGTGGTTCTCCTTGCCATGTCTATGGCCTTTTCAACTCTCCGGCAAAAGGGGTCTTCTTGACCAAGGATATCCATGGCATTTTTATAAAACGCTTCTCCAATTTCAAAATGGGCTATCATCTGTTTGTTGAGTTGTTTTCGTTCTTCATGGCGCAGTTTTTCCGCCATGATAACTGATTCTAGTTTTTTAACTGAATATTCAACCAGGGCATCCCTGGGCATTCCATAGGTTGCTGAAATGGTAGAAAGAGCATCAATGGTTTTTCTACTGAGCACAAAGGTTTTTTGTTTTCTGTGAATTTTTTTGAATTGCCGTATACGGATGGTTTTGGCCAGGTCGTCCAGGGCTGCCATGTCCTCAATGATATGATCAAACAGGGATTTTTGTTTGATGCCCATGTGGATGGCCACAAGCCCGATGGAATCAATGGCTTTCTGGGATAATTTAAAGGTAGCCCTTACCGATTGTTTTCCTCTCAGGTCAAACATGGAGGGTCCTGGAAATGGATCATCTGTTTTAGACATTTTACCCCTTTCACAAAGATTTATTATTAAAGCTCTGTTGGCATAAAAAGTAATGAATATTTATTATGATTTGAATTCTACACCATAAGAAGGTATGGATCAATGTAAAATTAATTGATTACCAAAATATAATGGAAAGAAACAAAGTTGTCATGCATATACATTGGTAAATATCATGCAAAGGGAAAGACAAAGACTGCTTATAATAAAAACCATCTCTTTTTCCCAAGTTTTGAACTCAGGATCAGTCCGGTTTTCGCAATAACATCTTGCCTCCATGGCAAGGATGAGGTGGTCTGCTGATAAAAAAACTTTTTTCAGGACGGGAAGTGTCAACCGGATAAATTTTTTTATTGGATTCTTCTGCAGATTCCCGCATCGTGATTGAATTGCATTGGAGGTTTCACGGCCCTGTTTTAAAATAAGTGGTAAAAAACGCAGGGCAAGGCTGATCATTATGGCCACCCGTTTTTCCGGCACAAAGGGAATGGGTTTTAAATACCATTGAACAGCAGTTTTTATGCTGGCAGTCCGGGTGGTAGCTGAAAACAAGAGACCTATGACCATAACCAGAAAAAAACGAAGGGCAACAAGGCTTCCCTGATAAAGACCCTGGCTTGTAATGGCCATGCCATGAAAGGAAACAATTGGGTCTCCTGGCATTGTAAGGGAACGTACAATGATGAGAAAGACCAGAAACAGGATAAAATATTTTAATTGTTTACATGTTTCAACAATCTTGAATTTGATCTGTTTTAAAAAGAAAAGAAGAACCCCAAGGGCAATGAAACAGGATAAAAAACCTGCATTTACCAGGGAAAGACTCATTATGCATACCAGGAAAAATTTGCACCTGGTATCCAGGTAGTGGAGGCTGGTGCTTCCGGGTCTGAATTCAAAGGGATTTAACTCTGCCATGGGAGAGGTTTTTCCTTTATTCTGCATTCACAGGGTTCTTTTACCCCATAGGACCCAAGTTTTTTTACCAGGTCCTGGATTCCGCCATCTTCCCTGAGGTATCCGTCTTCCATGATGAGCAGTCGAGAGGCATATTCAATGGGAGTTTCCACGTCATGGGTGGCCATGATGATAGTATGGCCGTTAAGGCTCAAATCTGCAATTATATCAAGAATTGAAAGGCAGGAGGGGTGGTCAAGGTTGGCAAAAGGTTCGTCAAAAACAATGATTTCAGGATCCATGGCCAGGATACCGGCAATGGCCAGTTTTCTTTTTTCGCCCCCGGATAGCGTGGCTGGATTCCGGTCTTTAAACTTGATAAGTCCGAGGCGCTCCAGTATCCCATTGACTTTTTTGTTGATAATATCCCGCTTGATGTTTAAATTTTCAGGCCCAAATGCAACTTCATCAAACACTGAATCTCCCACAATCTGGGTGTCAGCATCCTGGAATACCATGCCTATGGTTTTCCGGGTAAGGGTCAGATCTTTTAAAATATCCTTGTTGTGGAGCAAGATTTTTCCCTTCTGGGGAAAAAGCAGGCCGTTTAAATGCCGGATCAGACTAGTCTTTCCAGAGCCATTTTTCCCGGTCACAAGGATAAATTCTCCCTTGAAAACAGAGAATGAAATATCAAAAATACCGCCTTCCCCCTGGGAATAGATATGGGTCAGGTTGTGTATGTCAAGGATTGGGAATGTCACGAAAATACCAATTATCTGATTAAAGGTTGAATTTTTTTGACGATAAAGGCTGCTGCAGCAATTTTGAGCCCGTCACCAATCAAAAAGGGATACATGCCAAGGGCCAGTGCTTTGGGCCAGGGCAATGAAAAAGCAAATTTTAACCAGGGAACCCCAATGAGATAAACAATGAGAGAGCCTGCAACCATGGCAATCACATTCCCGGGAATACTTTTTTTGCATACCTTTGAAATGGCTCCGGTAACAAAAACTGCGGGCAGGTAAGCCAGAAGGTATCCTCCGGTTGGGCCGAATAACTTACCCACACCAGATGTTGCCCCGGCAAAAACAGGAAGCCCGGCAAACCCGATTAAAAGATAGATTCCCACACAGGCAAGACCCCACACAGGCCCCAGAATTATTCCGGCCAGAAGCACGAACATGTTCTGCAATACAATGGGTACGGGTCCAATGGGGATGGAAATAAATGCACCCATGGCAATAAGGGCTACAAACAGGGAAGAGTAAACAATCATCCTGAGCTGGCTCTGCTGGTAATCATGATTCTGTTGGCAATCCTGGTTCTGCTGGAAATTTTGGTGCAGATCTTGGGTTTGGCCCAATGCCTGCTTTTGATTTGTCTGGTTCATTTTTCCCATTTCAGGCGTGGAAACAGTCTCCATAAATAATTTTCCTGTATTTTTTCTGGTCATCTTCAATGATAAGGGCTCCGGTTTCATCCACATCCACAGCCCTGCCCGTATATGTTCTGTCAATGGTTTCCACCCTCACAAGGCTGCCAATGGTGGAAGTCTGTTTCTTCCATT
>JAOZST010000009.1:0-12464 GCA_029939535.1 Desulfobacteraceae bacterium
AAAATACTGGTTTCCCTTTTCAACCTGGCTTAGTTTCTTATCTTCATTGTTTGAACAGCCCGTAATGGAAACAAGCAGGATCAGAAAAACAAGGGTGGGCTTTAAACAGGATTTCATTAAATTCCTCCGGATATATTTAAAGAAGTGGACAGATCTTTAAATTTTGTGATAAATGTATTTGCATAAACTATTCATATTATATAATGTTGATATCTGTCAATTAAAAACTCAACAGCTTTCAGGGGATACTTGTTTAGAAATACCATAATATTTTTTTCTGTATTTTTGGTTTGCCTGATGCCCGGCCGAGCATTTTCCTGGTTTTCTCAATCCGATGGCACAAAAACGTCCGGGTTTACGATGAGTTCTTCCAGGCCTGATATCTCGTCCAATATCTATGTGCTCCATTACAATACCCCGGAGGAGTATGAAAATTCCGGCATTTTTCTGGATTCAGGAGGGAATTCAGGGTTATTTGCAGACAGAATCAATATTGATATTCCCCTGGGTATTCTTTCAAAGGAGGAGATAGATCCTGAAGAATACCTTGATCGTCTTCTTGTTGCTAATTTGAGAATTCAAAATATTCTTAACGAATACCTGGCCTTTAGAAAAAGAACGGAATTTATGTTAAAGGATTTGAGGAATCCCTATCTTGAAAAATTTAAAAATAAAGGTAAACAGAAATTTGCAGTTGCAGGTGAGTTTCAGGAAGGGATAAGGCTTAAAAAAAATTTTGAAAATATCGTCTATTATGGGCCGGGAAACAATAAAATGGTTTTTGAAAAGGTTGAGCTGTCTGTTTATGTCGTAAATCAAACTGCCCGGGTTGGAACATGGGGAATCGCAAATCAGCAGCCGGGAAATAATTCAGGCCTGAACAAGTTGGCGGATACTGCTGGATATCAAAACCTGCCAAGTAAAGATTTTGCTAGGTCCAGTGATAATGAACAATCCGGTATATTTAGTCTTGTTCCTAAAATTTTTAATTATATATTGAAAAATAAACTGGAAATTCTTCTCTGGTTAGTAATTGTGTCGCTAAGTGGACTGCTTATAACTTTGGTGGTTAAACGGTGAAATTCAGACAAGTTTTTATAATGACTATGATTTTGTCCTGCATTATTTTTTTTGGTGGGTGCAGCAAAGAACAGATAATTTCCCATGAAGAAAAAGGGGACAGGGCTTTTGAGGAGAATTCCTATAGGCTTGCTGTTCAATATTGGATGGAATCCATTGAAAATACTTCTGACAAATACAGGCAGTGTGGTTTATATCATAAAATCGGAAAAACCTGGTTAAAGCTTTCACGAATTGATCTGGCTGAGAAATATTTTGAGGAGGCTGTTAAAATTAATCCAAAGGAATATGAGATTCAAAAGGATCTGGTGCAGATATTTCTTTTGCAGGGTAAGAACAATGCTGCTTTGAGAAAACTGGAACTGCTGAAATATGAATTTGAAAAAGATGCTGATTTTTATAGCCTGTACGGCGATGTGTTCATGCTTTTAAAAAATTTTTTAGAGGCAGAAAAGATGTATCGGAATGCAGTCCTTCAAGACCCAGGGAATATCCGAATTGCCATAAAACTTGCAATGTGCCTGTATCAGGCTGATAATGGAGATGAGGCTGAAACATTGATTGCAGGCATTCAAAAAAAACAGGCCCTGGCTTCAAATGATCTGCTGCTTTTGTCTGATTATTATTTACTTGTTCAGGATTTTAGCCGGGCAGAAGATTTTATTGTCAAGGCATTGGAAAATGATCCCGACAATATCATGCTCAAAATACGCTTATGTCAGTTTTATTTACAGACAGACATGCGGGACAAGGCAAAAAAAAGCCTTGTTGAATTTGAAGGGGAGTATCCCCAGGGTGCCAGGTTTAAATTGATGCTGGCAGATATTTTTCTTTCTGAACTGGACATGGATAATGCAGATGTTGTGCTAAAAAAAATAAAAAATATAAAGGAAGTACAGTCAGATTATAATTTGCTAATGGGGAAATTATGGTTGTTCAAGGGAAAAAATTCCCATGCAATATTTCATCTGAAATCTGTAATTGATATCCGGCCAGGTATTTTATCTGCCCGATATCTTTTGGGTATTGCCTATTTTGCAGCGGGCCAGACCAAACTCGCTGAAAAAAGTTTTATAAATGTTTTGATACTGAATCCTGATCATGTGGAAACCCTTGTTGCACTGGCAGGGCTTCATTATAAAAATCGGGAATATAAACTGGCAGATCAATATCTTGAAAAGGCGATTTCACTCTCACCCTCAAATGTCCGGGCCTTGATGTTAAAGGGACTCTGTCTCATGGAGCAGAAAAAGGCTAAAAAGGCTTCACAGGAGTTCACCAAGGTGCATTTTCTTATCAAAGATGCGCCTTCCCTTTTTTTTCTTGGAAAATCCCTTGAAAGCCAGGGAAAATTTGATACTGCCCTTGATCTTTATAAAGATTTGATTGATCAGAAGCCGGAGTTAATGGATGTTCTATACAAATATACTGCTTTACTTGTGGAAATGGGCCAGGGGAAAAAAGCAGGGGAGATTGTGGAAAAAATAATTGAAAGGGGATATGGGCATTCAGGTGTATATTATGTGGGGGCAAGGGTCAGGCTTGAACTGGAAGATTATGATGCAGCCAGGAAATACCTTGATAAAGCCATGGAGGCCGAAAATGTGCCTGGTTATATATATGGTTTGGCTGCTGAGATGTATCGGAAAACAGGTGAATACAGAAAAGAGGAGGATGTGTTAAGGGTTTGCATGGAAAAAAATCCAGGCTATGCAAAGGCATGGATTAATCTTGCAGGTCTTTATTTCAGGAGCCAGAGAAAAACCCAGGCCCTTGAAATTCTGAATCAGGCTGTGAAAAAAATTCCAGATAACGTTTTGATTGCAGGGAACCTTGCCTGGCTTCTGCTGGAGGAAAAAAAAGATTTTGACCGGGCCCTGGATCTGGCCAGGACTGCCTATGAAAAATTTCCCGGCAAGGTTTATTTGATGGATACCCTGGGCTGGGCCTATTATCATAAGAGAATTTTTTCCCAGGCTGAATGGTTGTTGACCGAGGCAGAAGAGCTTGAGCCGGATGAGGGGATCATAAAATATCATCTGGGCATGGTTTTATACAAACAGGGGAAGCTTTCAGAAGCCAAAGAGAAGCTGAAAAGGGCTCTGGAATACGAGCTTTTGGATGAAGATATGACTCAGGCAGAACAGGCTCTGGCAGATCTGGAGACAGGCAAGGGGGAGAATGTTTTTAAAGGAGAGATAAAATTTGATCCTGAAGCTCCTTTGGCTTTTCCGGGGATTTCCAGGGATGATGAGGATATTCTGGAGCCGGACTGGAGCCGGATACTTAAAAAGGCGGACGGGCAGTAATCTCTGGAAAAAATAATGTTTGGATTGGAAAGACATATCATAGATATGAATACCGAAAATAAAGGTTGTGATACGAATGCGTTTTTTTAATACAGCCGGGCCTTGTAAAAGCAAAAAGCACTATATGATTCCTCCCCTTGAGAGGTTTGATCTTGGGGACATTTTGATGCTTATGGATCAGGAAAAGTATTTTGTTCTCCATGCACCCAGGCAGACCGGGAAAACAACCTGTATGCTGGCCCTTATAGAATATCTTAATACGGAGGGCAAATATCATGTTCTTTATGTTAATGTGGAAGCAGCACAGGCTGCAAGGGAGGATGTGGCAGCCGGGATGAAAGCGGTGCTTGCAGATTTTATTTCCAGGGCTGAAGATTTTTCAGATGATGATTTTATGGATAAGGTGCGGCATCGTGTGTTTAAAACAAAGAATGAGTTTTCAGCATTATATGAAGTTTTAACTTTATGGGCAGCCAGCAATTCCAAACCAGTAGTTTTGATAATAGATGAGATTGATTCTCTTGTGGGGGATACGCTGATATCGGTTTTGCGTCAGATAAGATCAGGGTATGATAAGAGACCGGAAAAATTTCCCCAGTCCATTATTCTTTGTGGTGTAAGGGATGTAAGGGATTACAGGATTCATTCAGATAAAGACAAATCTGTGATAACAGGCGGCAGTGCATTTAATATCAAAGCGGAATCATTACGGCTTGGAGATTTTACCAGGAATGAGGTTGAATCCCTTTTAAGTCAGCATACAAAAGAGACCGGGCAGAAGTTTTCCAGGGATGGTATTGATCTTATCTGGGAAGATACCCTGGGGCAACCCTGGTTAGTATCTGCTCTGGCCTATGAAGTTTGTTTTAAATTAAAGGAGGGACGGAACAGGGCAACCGATATTAATAAGGCAATGATAGCCCGGGCAAAGGAAAATCTTATTCTGAGACGGGAAACCCATCTTGATCAGCTTGCGGACAAATTGAAGGAAGAGAGGGTGAGAAGTGTTGTGGAGCCTGTTCTTATGGGCACGGTCGCGGCATCCAATATATCACTTGATGATCTGGACTATGTTTATGATCTGGGTCTTATCAGGAGAAAACCCCATGTGACAATCAGTAATCCAATATACGCAGAGATTATACCCCGCATGCTGGTGGCTACCACCCAGGAAATGATGAGTTTTGAAACCCTGTGGTATGTAAACAAGGATGGCAGCCTTGATACGAATAAGCTTTTGGAGGGGTTTCAGGAATTTTTTAGGGAGCATTCAGAGCATTGGCTTGAGCGTTTCAGCTATAAAGAGGCTGGGCCCCAGCTTCTGCTCCAGGCTTTTCTCCAGAGGATAGTGAATTCCGGGGGGAGAATTGAGAGAGAGTACGGCCTTGGCAGGATGCGTACGGATCTGCTGGTGATCTGGGACAGGGGGAATGGGGATATTCAGAAAATAGTCATAGAACTTAAAATTTTATATAAAAGCCTTGAGAAAACCATTGCGTTGGGTCTTGAGCAGACACACAGGTATATGGAGAGGTGCGGGGGTAAGGAAGGTCATCTTGTGATTTTCAACAGAAGTAAAGATGTTTCCTGGGATGCGAAAGTTTTTTCGGAAAAAAGGAGTTATGGGGGCGGGGATATTTGGGTTTGGGGTATGTGATTTGTTCTCACACAAAGGCGCAAAGGCACAAAGAAAAAAAGAAGGAGTTTATTTTAGGATTTCAATTTCAACGCGGCGGTTCATCATTCTTCCCCAGGCTGTATCATTGCTTTCAATTGGGTTTTCACTGCCTGATCCCTGGATTGTAATTTGATCTGGTTTTACTCCCTTGCCCAGTAAAAAGCTTTTCACTATATTGGCCCTGAAACTTGATAATTTTCGGTTGTATTTTGGATTTCCCTGGGAATCTGTATAGCCTGTAATAAGGATATTGGATCCAGGGTGCATTGCCAGGATATTGGCAAAAGTGTTCAGGTTTTCGTAGCCGGGTTCGGTAAAGTCATTGGTATTATATTTGAACCTTACAATCACAGTGTCCAGGGGCAGGGGTAGAATTTCTTTTTTATTTGTAATTTTATTTTTTCTGATTTCTGGTTCCAAGGGGTTTATAATAATTGGATCGGCTTTCATATTAACTGATTCTTCGGGTTGAACCAGGTTTTTGTCAACTTTTTGGGTGAGTTTAAAATCAGGTTTAATGTCATGTTTGATGTCCGATTCAATATCCGGGATCAATATTTTTTCCGGGCTTGAATCCTGGGGGTCTGGTTTTATTGGTTCAAACGGGATGGGTTTGGACACAATTTTTTCACCATTGGTGGGGGCTGGGTTTTTATTTTTTTCCTCCAGGGGCTGGGTCATTTGGGGTTCAGGAGTCTGGGCAGGGTCTAGGGACCGGGGTGTGAAATAATTCGCAATGGAATTCGGAAGAAAGGGTATGATCTGTCTTTTCAGAGCAAAGATTCGGCTGCTGGCCATGGATATAGAAGTTTTAAAATGGTTTGGGAATATGAAAAACCATGAGAGGATGAAAAGTAAAATCAGGGCCATTGCCCATTTGAAAAATATTCTGGTTTTATTGGGGGCAGGAGTGGGTTGCGGTGGGGGCAGGACAGGTGCTGGGCTTGAATGAAAGTCGTTGAAACCGTTTATGTCCCGATTTTTGACATGGGCCGGGATTTTTAATTCTCTGGCGCATTCCCTGACAATGAGATCGTTGATCTCTTTTTTGTCTTTAACATATCCGGACAAAAGGGAATGGTCGCAGATTATGTTTATCCTGCGGGGAAATCCGCCTGAGTACATGAAGACTTCCTGCACGGCCGAGGTGTCAAAAATGGTTTCTGCGGTTCCTGCTGCTTTGAGGCGGTGTTTGATATATTCGCCGGTTTCATCCGGGGTAAGGGGATCAAGGTTGTAATTCAGTGTGAGTCTTTGTCTTACAGCCCTGTTCTGTTGCTGGTTCAGGATTTCATTGAATTCATTCTGGCCCACAAAAAAGATGTTAATTAATTTTGCATCGGTTCTTTCAATATTGGATAAAAGGCGGATCTCTTCCAGCATTTCCTGGGTGAGGAGCTGGGATTCATCGATTATGAGCAATACTTTTTTATCATCATCATAGGCTTTCAGTAAAAAACGCCGGAAATGGGCCAGAAAGCTTCCTTTGGTGGAAAATTCCCTTTTTATGCCAAATCCTGTGGCAATGTAATTGAGAAAATCCATTTTTTCAAGGCTGGGGTCTGGAACGGAAGTGCAGAGAATATCATCACCCAGGCTTTGGAGAAGGGAGTTGATCAAGGAAGTTTTTCCTGTTCCCACATCCCCGGTCAGCAGTAGAAATCCCTTATTGTCCAAAATGCCATATTTTAATGTGGCCAGGGCTTCTTTGTGTTTTTCTCCAAACCACATAAAAGCTGGATCAGAACTGATTTGAAAGGGTTTTGAATGAAGCTTGTAAAATGAAGTATACATAATGGTATTTTATAAATTGTGGAGAAAGTCCATATCCCTGGTTTGTGTGTTTTTGGTGCCTATAACTATCACTTCAATTTTATTTTCAAGATGTCTAAAATACAGACGTCCATTATAGGCGAATAATACTTCAAGGCAAGCTGTTTTATGTTTCCTGCCTGAAAAAACTTTGCGTTTGATAATGATGTTTCCAGGATTCTGGTTTAATTGATGGATGATTTCTTCTGCCTTGATCTGCTGCTCTTCAGTGAGGATGAAGAACCCAGCAAGGGCTTTCCTGTTCATTTTTATGTTTTTATATACAGATGAAAACCGCTTTGACTGAAAGTCAAATTCATTTCGTCTGGATTTGGAGCCTTTTCTTCTCTCATATTTCTGCAAAGTGGATTTAAGGTCGTCAATTTCCGATTCCCGGCGGTTTTTCAGTTCAATAAAGGAGTTGAGTTGTTTTTCAAGGGAAAGGATTTCCTTGAACATCTCTTCTTCATTGATTTTTGTTTTTTTTTTATTTTCCTGATATTTTGTATTCAGGGCTTTTATATTTTCGAACAATCCCTGACGTTCATTGTTTAATTCTTCAAGAATGGCCTGGCGGGACTGTTCTTCTTTTTTAAGGTCTTTGATGAGTTCCTGTTCTGCCATGTGGCTTTGTTCCGCTTTTGAACTTCCGATTTTATAAAACATACAAAAGATCGATAGAGAAATAACAGAATACAAAAAAAGGATGAGATTGGCCAGCAGTGAACCGTGGGTCAGGTTTGTCCGGGTATTAACCACCAGGCCGCTGTTGAGAATTTCGAAATTTTTCTGGGTAATGACTTGCGTATCAAATCCTTTGTTGATCTCACTGGTCAAAGATTCCGTATCGATATAGAGGGGATAAATGATTTTGCCCTGCCGGGTAGTGACCCGGATTTCCATGTCAAGGCCTATGTAGTGAATCAAAAAATCTTTTTTTTTGTAAGCATGGATATTGTTGGCAATTTGTTCTTCTATGTGGATGCTGCCGTTTAAAAGAGGTGTTGAGTCTCCCACTATAATGTTTTGAAAAGCTTGAAGATAATGGCGGTCAAGGTATTGCTGGCAGACAGTGAAGGTGGCAATATATAAAAGAGGGGTCAGCACCAGGCATACTAGGGCAATTTTTAATGGGAAAAATTTCATGTCTCCACTCGTTTTATTGTTCCGGCTTTATATGATCTGCTTTACAGTATCAGGAGGGCAATGCTCCTGTTTTTTTTGACCATATCTCAGAAATATTTGATTTTCAAGGGGCCAGGAAAATTTGACAAGCTTAGATATGATTGAAGGGTAAGATCTTAGTAAATTGTTTTCTCATTAATAGATACTTTTTTTCACATTGTTACTTTTTTTTCATAGAAGAAAAAATATTTTAAAACAGCTAAACTGACAGCTGTCAACCGTATTATATGAGCAAAAAAATGGCATATTTTTTGCAAGTTTTTTAAGCATTATCGAGGATAAAGAATCAACCAACCATTTTTATAGCTAGTTCATATGAAAGATTTGAGATTGGAATACTGCAATTTTTTTCTCGTATCCTGATCTTCATTTTTATTGGTTTGTCGTGACTGTCAGAGTAAGACTGGTAAAAAAAGAGAGTTGCTGATAGACATCGTTTGTTAAGAACTATTAGATATTATTTTGAGGGAAGAAACAGGGGTGTATGAGAAAAATCAACAAGAATTTTATCAAACGTAAAATCTATAAGGTATTGCCCAGGAAATTTAAACTGAAATTATTAAGGTCTCTGCTTCCTGAATTCGAGTTGGATCTGGAGGATATTGTTTTCAGATGTGCGGAAACTTATGAAGATTACCTTTCAGCTTTCAACCTGGTTTATAACGTTTTTGTCAAAACAGGCTATGTTCGCCGCAGCACAGTGCCCTTCCGACTCTCGCCCCATCATTGCAATGAGGATTCAAGGGTTTTTATCGGGATTCATCAAGATAAAAATATTAAAAAACTGATATACTCAATCAGTATTTTTCCGGATTCTGAAAATGGCTTGCCAATGGACCCGGTATTCCAGAAGGAACTGGCTCCTTTACGATCAGAGGGAAGATTTATTGTCGAAGCAGGCCATCTAGCAGCCGATCCCACATATAAAATGAATAATATGAATATTCCCATGCTTGGCAATAAGATGCTTCATCATTACGTATTTGATCATCTTCAAGCAGATGATCTTGTCATTACCATACACCCTAAACACCGCTGGATTTATGAGGATTTGCTCTTTTTTGAAAAAATTGGAGAGGTAAATGAATATGCATATGCCAATAATAATCCTGCTTTGGCAATGCGACTCGATCTCAGGACTGTAGAAAAAAAATACGAAAAAGCATATAACAACTCAAGAAAAAAGAAAAATCTGTATCATTTCTTTTTTCTTGAAAAATCAAATTCCATTATCCTGGAAAATCAATTCTCCACGGTTGATAAAAGCATGTTGACAAAACCGGGAGTTCCGATTTTTGAAACCATCAAAAATTAGAGACCGTTGTACTGTAACAAATGTATCACAGGGTTGAATCTTATTAAATTTTTCAAATATCCTCAACAAAATTTTCCAGGTGCTCAATGAGGTAAAAGGGAAATAAAAGTTTAGAAACAAATGGTTAAAAGCTAGCCGCAGAGGTATTACCCTACAGGGGAGTGATAACCAGACCCTTATCCCCTTGCCTTTTTTACATTTCAGATTCTGATGGATATCCCATTGAGACATCTGTATTTTTAGCAGGACTATTTTTTTCAATTGGTTCGGAAAAAAGGCAGCTTAGAATAATCATGTCATCATCTTTTTCAGATTTGATGCCATAGGGCAGTTTGTTAAAGAGTCGGATCATTCCTTTGTTCTGGGGGGAAGTGTAGGCGACCAGCCCTTTGATGCCGTTGCTTTTGGCAGCTTCTGCAAGTTTTTCCTGGAGAATTTTTGCAATGCCCATGCCCTGGTATTCCTTTGATACGGAAAAGGCAATCTCCGCCATATTTATAATGGTGTTTCTAAAGTATTCACCCACAGCAATGATTTTTTCAAAACCCAATTCTCCAATGGTGGCCACGATGGTCAGGTCATTGACATAGTCTATTTCATAGGTGGTTTCAATCTGGTCGTGGACAAAGCTTTTCTTTTCATGGAAAAAACGGGAGACAATATCTCCCCGGTTCATTGTATAATAATGCTCCTGGACACCCCTTCCATCAACGGGTTTGGCAGGGCGGAATGTGATAGGTATTTCATTTATCACCAGGGTTTGCTCATATTGAACAGGATATATACCTTTGATGGCCTGCTTGAATTTGCGGCCCATATCAATCAAGTCAAGCTCTTTGGCTTTGGAAAACAACTCGTCCCTGAAATCGGGATGGGCTATGCTGATGAGGGCCATGGCCCTTTCCTGTAATGTTTTTCCAAACAGGTTGACAACTCCGTACTCTGTTGCAACAAACTGGGTATCTCCCCTGGGCACCACCACAGGAATATCAGACAGGCTGGGAACAATACGGCTTTGCCTGCCATTGTCCGTGGTTGATGTAAGCATAAAAATAGATTTGCCGTTTTTTGACATGGCAGGGCCCCTTGTAAAATCCAGAAGACCGTTGATTCCTGTATAATTGTTATAGGGAAGGGCATCTGCTGCAACCTGGCCTGTCAGATCGATGGTCAGAATTGTGTTCAGCGAAACCATGGAATTGTGCCGTGCAATGATGGACGGGTTATTGATATAATCCGAAGGGTGAAATTCTATGGATGGATTGTCATCAATAAATTCATAGAGCAGGTTGGAACCTACAGCACTTCCTGCCACAAGTTTTCCATTATTAAATCCTTTTTTTTTGTTGTTAACAACTCCTAGGGCGTATAGCTGCATGATGCTGTCGGTAATATATTGTGAATGGATTCCCAGGTCATTTTTTTCACCCAGGCAGAGCATGGTTGCTTCATTGGTAATGCCCAGGCTTGTCTGGATAGTTGATCCGTCGTTAATGAGCCGGGAAATGTGTTTGGCAATTTTATTGGCTGTCTCCATTTCAGGCAGGGGTTTGATTGTGAGAATATCCTCTTCGTGTTCAACAATATAGTCCACATCATTGACGTGGATAAAGCTTCTTCCCAATACCCGGGGCATATTTTCGTTGACCTGGCAGATAACAATGTCTGCAGTTTCACAGGCTGCAAGGGTGATATCCACAGACACCCCAAGGCTCATCCATCCAAAATCATCAGGTGGTGAGGTCTGGATCAAAGCTACATCCAGGGGCATGAGCCCTGATTTAAACAATCGAGGGATCTGGGATAGATTAATGGGTGTGTTAAACCGCTGGTTTTTATTTATTGCTTTTGGCGATCCAGCCCCCAGATAAAATGAACGTATATTAAATTGCTGGGAGTGGGAACGATTTGCAATCAGGGTCAAAGGGCCGTTTTCAATACATAGAAGTCGGACGATTTCAAGGTCTGTAAACCTGGCAGATGCCTCGGAAAGTTCATTGATCAGATGTTGGGGTTCTCCGCAGGATGATCCAACAAAAACCCTCTGACCCGGTCGAATGTGATTCAACGCATCTTTTGCAGTTGATAGTTTTTCAACATAGCTGTCAGCCCAGTAAATTGATTTTGGCATAATATTGTTCTCCCTTGTTTTTACTACATATAGTAAAAAATTCTATTAATGTGAATACAAAAGAGAAAAAAAATAATGGAAAAATCATAATTATGATTAAATTTCAGATTTTTTTATCTTTATTCTTGCGATTTTTTCTGGATTTTCGTATTTATGCGGGGTGATTATACATTTTATGAAGTATATTCAAAAAATAAAGAGGTAAAAATGGGCATATATGAACGTAAACAACGGGAGAAAGAAAGAAGAAAAGAAGAAATTATTCATGCAGCACGCAAGGTGTTTTCCATAAAGGGATTTAACAGCGCAACAATGGAAGAAATCGCTTCCAGGGCAGAGTTGAGCCCGGGTACCCTGTATTTGTACTTTAAAAATAAGGAAGAGCTTCATACTTCATTATCCATTAATATATTGAAACATCTGGGAACTGAAATTCAGAAAGTTGTGGACCAGGACATCTCTGTTGAAGAAAAAATTCAGAGATTTCGTGATGTCTTTATTGATATATACGATTATGATTCAAATATTTTGATCAATTTGTTTCATCTTCAGTCCGGAGAAACCCTGCACAACCTTTCAGATGAGGTTATGCAGCAGTTGAAAAAATATTCTTCCCAGGCCCATGGAGCAATCATTGATGTGGTAAGGGAAGGAATTGAAAAGGGTATTTTTATTGATGAACATCCAGTGGCCCTTGCTGATGTCCTCTGGGCTTCCTATGCCGGGATTGTCCTCTGGGTAGATTCCAAGCGTCTGTTAAATGATCAAAAGGATTTTGTAAGGTCCACTTTGAAAACCGCATTTAAAGTCATTATTAAGGGGATGAAAGTTAAATAAGACTATTCCAGAATTTTATTTACAGTGCCTTATTTACATAGCCTGTGGATTGTCTGGGCATGCCATTCCCCTCTTCCGGAAAAGGTTGGTATGCCTTTTTCTTTTAAAGAATCTGCA
>JAOZST010000009.1:12474-40584 GCA_029939535.1 Desulfobacteraceae bacterium
AAAAAAATGTCCCCCAGAAATGCACATTCTGCGCGCATCTCCTGGATAATGGATAAAATATCGTCTTTAGTGTAATGGGTTCCCTTTGCATAGCTGGTAAAGGCTTTCATGCTTTTATCCCCTGGTATTCCAGGGCTGAAATTTTCTGACATCATTTTGTTCAGGTTATTGAAAAACAGTGTAACCGCTTTATATTGCTGAATTTTAGCTTCTAATAACAATTCGTTGGAAGCAGTCAGCTTTTCAAGCTGCTGGATCAATTTTGTGGTTTTTTCCAGAACCAAAGGTAATCCAAGCTGCCGGGCCAGATCTTCCATGTCATCATAATTCTCTGCAGCCCTTCTGTCATTGAGAATCCTCCTGTCAGTCTGGGGATAATAGTGGCCACCGAGGTTTTTCCTTGAATGGGGTGAATCCTTTTTGTGAGAGCTTCTCAGGTTTCTTAAAAAATCACTCATAATGTCTTCTCCTGGGAGGGTTATAATTGTTCTATATGGTTTCAATTACTGTTTATATATAAATAATTATGAAATAATTGATTTCATGTATTGAATAGGATTCATAATTTGATTTATGTTAATATATTTTCAATAACCAAGTCAAGTAAAGGGTGGATTAAATCTTATCATAAGATCCATTCATTGTTTGTAATGACATAAATTTCAAGTAGAGAATTCCTTGGAAATACATCTCCATGTCAAGGCTTATTTTCAATGGGTGCAGCCGTGCTGCATGTCTCCTGTATTTGACTTTGATAAATAATTTTGCCATGATTGCCTGTCATTGAAATAATTAATAAAACAATTAATAAATTTGGGAGAGTGTATGATCAGGCTGAATTTTTTTTTATTTTCTTTTCTGGTGCCTTTTCTGGTTATATTTTTGGTAACAACGGGATTATGCAAAGAAGCTGTTGATGCAACTGCCCATATCAACCAGACACCTCCTTTGATGGATAGCATCCGGTTTTCCAGAGAAATCAAGCTTTGTAACACCAGTATCCCCCACGATATTCCCCAGGTAAGGCAGAGGCTTGAAAAGGAGATGCTTCTGGCTTTATGGAACAGGCCCCAGGTCATATTATGGATTAAGCGTTCTGCCAGGTATTTTCCTGAAATTGAAAAAATTCTTATCCAGGAAAATCTGCCCCTGGATTTAAAGTATGTTCCTGTCATTGAAAGCGCCTTACGGCCCCACAGCAAGTCTTCAAAAGGCGCAGTGGGATACTGGCAGTTTTTAAAAAGCACAGGCAAGCGGTATGGTTTAAGGATTGACACAAATATTGATGAGCGGAAAAATATTTTCAAATCCACCCTGGCTGCCTGTAAATACCTTAAAAAATTAAATACAGAATTTGGTTCATATCTGCTGGCCCTTTCTGCCTATAATATGGGAGAATTTGGATTGCATACGGAAATCGAAGCCCAGGAAAATAAAGACTATTTTTCCCTGTACCTTCCTTTGGAGACCCAGAGGTATATTTTCAAAATTATAGCAGCCAAATTGATTTTGGAAAACCCTGAAAAATACGGATTCTTTTTAAATCCATCTGATTTATATCCGGCTCTGCAGTTTTCAAAAATTAATTTTAATCTGGATGAGGATATTTCCCTGGTGCTTATTGCCCAGGCAGCCGGGATCTCTTTTAAAACCATCAAAGATATGAATCCTGAAATCAAAGGATATTATATTGATTCAGGCAAAAAGACTGTATTGGTCCCAGAGGGAAAAGAAAAGGGATTTAAGAAAAGATTATCAGAATTGTATGGTATAAGACAAAAAAAGTATAAGACAAAATTTCATGTGGTCCAGCCCGGGGAAAGCCTTACCGGAATCGCCCAGCACTATAATATGACATTACCTTCTTTGTTGCGGTTAAATAATTTTTCATTTAAAAAATTAATTCACCCTGGGGACAGGCTATTGGTTCGTTAGCAACTTAATCAGACTTGTCATATTCTGACCCCTCTAGGAGTTCTTTCTTTGGTTTTTGTTGTTTTTTCAAACAGGCCTTATCTTCCCGGATAATGGCACATAATTTGGGGTTGTGCAGTTCCTTGCAGGTGGCGTGGTTATAGAGAGGGCATTCAGGATATTGTTTGGACATGTTTGTTCCTTTTTAATTATCTACCCATGGTATGACTAAGGTATACCCTAATTCTTTCAAGGTTTCAAGACGTTTTCCAGGGGGAAAGGCATCCATGGTGAAGAATAAAGGTAAGGAAAAAGAACACGCTCTCTTTTATTCCTTCAGCGTCTCTTCTGATATGCTGTCTGATATATCAATTTCAGGCTCGGGTATTATGGCAGGTACTTGTTTTTTTTCAATTTTTTTTTCAGGGATCTTAGCTGGAACCTTTTCAGGAGATAAAGGAGCTGAAAATTTTCCCAGGGTGGTCGTTATTTCAGTTATCTGCTTTTTTAGTTTTTTATTCTGCTCTTGAATCATTTTTTCAATGGACTTGCTGAACTGGTTGAAACGTATATCCAAATCTTTTGCAGAGGCTTTTTCCTGGGCCAGGGAATTGAATTTTTTATCAAGGAGGCTGAAGTTTTTTCTCAGCTGCCCTATCTGTTCTTCATAGGCCAGAAGTTCTACTAGCCTTTTCTCAAATTCTTTTTTGAAAAGGTTGATCTCTTTTTTAATCTGTCCAGCTGTTTTTTTGGACTGGATATTGTTTTCCTTAACAGCAGTCAGTAATTGCTTATTGATTGATTCAATGGACTTTGTATTTGTTTTGTTTTTAACTGCATTGTTCTGAATTTTTTTACCAAGCTTTGCAATGGTACTATCAATGGTTTTAGTGTCTGCCTTTGATGCTGCCATTTTCGCAACCTGATTTTCCAGGGCCTGCTCTTTTTTTGCAAGCTGGGGCAGGTTCTGGTCAAAATCAAATTTGTTTTTGGCTATTCTGACATCCAGAGAATTTAATTTTTCTTCAAACTGTCTGGTTATTTTTTCCACCTGAAGTTTCTTGGTTGTATCTACGCCCACAACCCTTTCTTTTATGTCAAGGTAGACAAATAACAAAATGGCACAGACCAGACAGGGAATGATCACGGAAATGATGGTTACCCTGTTGGATAATTTTTCAATCTTAAGGGTGTTGATTTCCTGGTGATAATCAGAAGATTGGAGGTTCACTTCCCCATCTTCCAGGGGAAGGTCTGCGGGATCACTCCTAAAGTCTTTCAGGTTCATGGAATCCATGGTGTATTTATCCTGTTTCTTGTTTTTTTATTCCCACTCAATTGTACCTGGCGGTTTTGAGGTGATGTCAAACACAACCCTGTTTATTTTGTCCACTTCATTGATAATGCGGTTGGATATTTTACCCAAGAGATCATGGGGCAGTTTGGCCCAGTCTGCAGTCATGGCATCATTGCTGGTGACTGCTCTTATGGCAATGCAATTGGCAAAGGTTCTTTTATCCCCCATAACCCCAACGCTTTTAACGGGCAGAAGAACAGTAAAAGATTGCCAGAGTTTTCTGTACAGACCTGCTGTACGTATTTCTTCCAAAAGAATTGTATCGGCGTTCCTGAGGATGGTAAGCCTTTCTTCCGTGATATCCCCCATGATCCTGATAGCTAGTCCAGGGCCTGGAAAGGGCTGTCTCCAGATCAGGTCTTCATTGATTCCAAGGGACAGGCCTAACTTGCGGACCTCATCTTTAAACAGGAGCTGCAGAGGTTCAATAAGTTTAAGGTTCATCTCCTCGGGAAGCCCCCCCACATTGTGATGGGATTTTATAATGGAAGTGGGGCCGCCAAAGGCTGATTTTGATTCAATAATATCCGGGTACAGGGTTCCCTGTCCCAGAAACTCAGCGCCTTCAATCTGCCTGGCTTCTACATCAAATACCTCAATAAAGAGTTTTCCAATGATTTTGCGTTTTGTTTCTGGGTCTGTAACTCCCTTGAGAGCTGATAGAAATTTTCCCCTGGCATCCACAAATTTTATATTCATATCCAGATTGGCCATGAGGCTGAGTTCAAGGCTTTCCTTTTCATTATGCCGCAAAAGACCATTGTCCACAAAAATGCAATATAAATTTTTTCCAACAGCCCTGTGGATCAAGGTTGCAGCCACAGAGGAGTCAACACCCCCTGAAAGGCCCATTATCACTTTTTTATCCCCAACAGCATCTTTTATCTGGGCAATGGCACCGTCGGAAAATGATTTCATATTCCAGTTTTTTTCACATCCGCACACATCAAAGAGAAAATGGCTGATCATCAAAGAGCCATTGACAGAGTGTTCCACTTCCGGGTGAAACTGGAGTCCATAAAATTTTTTTTCATGATTTGCAATGGCAGCAATCCTGGTATTTTCCGTGGAAGCTGTTACCACAAACCCCCTGGGCAGCTCCTGGGCTGAATCTCCATGGCTCATCCAGCATTGGAAACCTGTGCCCATTTCCTTGAAAAGTGGTTTTTCCTCTTTTACAATTAATTGGGCAAACCCATATTCTCTCTTTTCAGTCCTCTGGATTTTTCCGCCAAGTGCATGAACCATAAAATGCATTCCATAGCATATCCCCAGCACGGGGATTCCTAGTTCAAAAAGGGCTTTATCTATGGTGGGGCTGTTAATTTCATATATGGATGAAGGGCCGCCTGAAAGAATGATGCCAACGGGGTTCATTTCTTTGATTTTTTCAATGGAAATATCAGAAGGTTCCACCTGGCAGTACACGTTGTTCTCCCGGACACGCCTTGCAATCAACTGGTTGAATTGGGAGCCGAAATCAATAACAATTATCATTATTTATACCCTAAAATTTTTTACGTTTCAAATCTTCATATTATCTATAATATACACAAAAAAGCAAGTTATTTTCTGGAACTTGCTAATAAATCATTATTATGCTTTATTAAGGCCAGCCAATAATTTCATAAAATAATATAATGAACACAGGAGCAATATATGTATTTAGCCAGTGACTTAAGAAAGGGTTTGAAATTTGAAATAGATGGGGACCCATATATAATAGTCGGGTTTGAGTTTAAAAAACCAGGCAAGGGACAATCTCTTTACAAGTGCAAACTCAAAAACATGATTACAGGCAACCTGTTCGAGAGAACCTACAGGTCTGGTGACAAGTTTGAAAAAGCTGATCTTGAAGAGCAGGAAATGGAATACCTGTATTCTGATAAGGATGCCTATTGTTTTATGAACACCTCTAACTATGAACAGATATTCTTAACAGATGACCAGCTGGGAGATGCCACGGATTTATTAAAAGATAACACCGTTTGTACGGTGCTTCTTCATAATGGCCAGCCCATCGGAGTTACCCTTCCCAATTTTATCAACCTTGAAGTGGTTACTGCAGAACCTTGGGCCAAGGGAGATACGGCAACGGGCAGTACAAAACCAGCCATCCTTGAAACCGGATTTGAAGTTCAGGTTCCTCCATTTATTGATGAGGGTCAAATGGTCAAAATCGACACCAGGACCCGGGAATATGTTGAAAGGGTCAATGAATAAAGAATCGAGAGTAAAAAATTCGGGAGTATCGAATCCCGGACTAACGAATCCGGGAGTAATTGATTCTATCATAGACTTTTCAGGATGCCTATTTTGGCATTATTTCTTTATACTGGCATCCTTTTTTAGGACATTTGAAAAATTTTCCATCTCTTTTGGTTTCTTTTTCAACCAGAAAAGGGGAGTCGCATTCCGGACATTTTTTATCCACAGGTTTTTCCCATGAAGCAAAATTGCAATCCGGGTATTTAGAGCACCCATAAAAGATTTTCCCTCTTTTGGATTTTTTTTCTAAAATGGTACCTGTACACCCGGATTCAAAACATTTTACACCTGTATCCTTGCTGGAGTTTTCCTGGCTTGCAGACTCAGTATGCCTGCACTCGGGATATCCGGTACAGGCTAGAAATAATCCAAACCGGCCTTCTTTTTGAACCATGGGTTTTTTACATTTCGGGCAGTCTTTGACCGGGGTATTGTCTTCCATTTTTTCTACAATGGAAATATTGCCTTTTTCATCCCGAATATAATTGCTGGTAAAAGAACAATCAGGATAACCAGTACAGGCAAGAAAATGTCCGTTTCTTCCAATTTTAATATTTACAGGTTTTTTACACAAAGGACATTCTATGCCTGTTTCAATTCCCACACCCTTGACGCTGACCATGTCTTCACTGGCAGCGTCCAGAGCCTTTTTAAAAGAGCTGTAAAATTCTGTTAAAAGTTCTATCTCATTGAGGCTGCCACCCTCTACATCATCCAGGTTGGTTTCCATCTGGGCAGTAAATGAAATATCCAGAAGGGATGGAAAGGAAGCAACCAGAAGATCATTTACAATAAATCCCAGTTCACTGGGAATAAAGTATCGCTTTACCAGGTCCACGTATCCTTTGTCCTGGATGACACTTAGGATGGATGCATAGGTGCTGGGTCGGCCAATACCATTTTTTTCAAGCTCTTTTACAAGGGATGCTTCGGAAAATCTTGGGGCAGGTTTTGTAAAGTGCTGCTTAGGATTGATTTTCTGGGTGGTAAGCGCAGCCCCTTTCTCGACATTGGGCAATGATTGAATATCTTTTTCCTTATTCGTTTCCTGGATGGCATATAATTTCATGAACCCTGAAAATTTTATTGTGGACCCGCTTACGGAGAAAAGGTATTTATCCGTTGCCTTGATAAGGATTGATTTTTGATCTATCTCTGCCTGGGTCATCTGGGAGGCCACAAATCTTTTCCATATAAGATCATAAAGTTTGAACTGATCCTCGGATAAAAAAGATTTGATTTTTTCAGGGGTATTGAAAACAGAGGTTGGCCGGATAGCTTCATGGGCATCCTGGACTTTGTTTTTGTTTTTAAAGAACCTGGGCTGCTCTACTGCATATTCTTTGCCATATTCCCTGGAAATCAGGTCCAGGGCTTCCTGGGCCGCTTCCGGGGCAATACGGATGGAATCGGTACGCATGTATGTGATCAGACCTTCAGGCCCTTCCAGACCTATTTCAATCCCTTCATAGAGCTGCTGGGCCACCACCATTGTTTTTTTTGCGGAAAACCTGAGCCTGTTAATGGCATCCTGCTGGAGTTTGCTGGTAATAAAGGGGGGCAATGGATTCCGTTTAACAGTTTTCTTTTTAATCTGATCAACTTCAAAGTTTGCCTTTTCAAGATCTGACAGGATTTCAAGGGCCTGCTCTTCATTGTTAATTTGGGCTTTTTTATTGTTGATTTTAACCAGGGCTGCAGTAAACAAGGGAGGATTCTGGGCAAGCAGGTCCGCTTTAATGGTCCAATATTCTTCCGGGATAAATTTTCTGATTTCCCGTTCCCGGTCACAGATAATTTTTACAGCAACCGATTGAACCCGGCCAGCGCTAAGACCCCTTTGAACTTTTTTCCATAGAAGTGGAGAAATCTGATATCCCACAAGGCGGTCCAGTTTTCGTCTGGCCTGCTGGGCATCGTATTTGTCAGAATCCGGTGCCATTGTATTTTCAAGGGCCTCATGAATTCCCCTTTCGGTCAATTCATGGATTAAAACCCTGTGGAAAATACGATCCTTTTTTTTAAGAATGTCCATTATATGAAATGCAATGGCCTCACCCTCACGATCCGGGTCAGGAGCTAGAAATATTTCTTTGGCTCCCTTGGCAATTTTTTTCAGGTTGGCAATAACTTTGGATTTGTCCTTGATATTAACATATTCTGCTTTGAAATTATCCTCCAGGTCTATTCCAAGGTTATTAACAGGAAGATCCCGGATATGACCGGCACTGGCAGCTACGTTATAGTCTTTCCCGATATATTTTTTAAGGGTTTTTATTTTAGTTGGGGACTCAACAATAATGACCGGTTTTACCAATTTTATTCCTCCGAAATTGAAAAATAATTGCCAGGGTGACGTTGTACCAGACCCTGAAGTTCAAGGTCGAGCAGGACTGCGGAAACAATACCACTTTCCATCCTGGTTGATTTGATAATCAAATCTATATGTTTGGGATAGGGATCGAGATGTTTATATATTAATCCCTGATTTTTGTCCATTAAAGCTGTTTTTTTTTGGGATTTTTCCAATGGAGCCTGGGGAAGAGCATGGATAAATTGATGAAGTTCATCAATGATATCCATGTCATTTTCAACCAGTTTCGCACCCTGCTTCAGCAGGGAATGGGTGCCACGGCTTTTCTTTGATTTAATACTGCCTGGTACGGCAAAAACCTCACGATTATATTCATTTGCAAGCCTTGCAGTGATAAGAGATCCGCTTTTTTTTTCAGCTTCCACCACAATGGTACCGCAGGAAAGTCCCGCAATAACCCTGTTGCGTATGGGAAAATTATAGGGAAAAGGGTCGGTATTGATTTTAAATTCCGACATGATTGCTCCCCTTTCCCTGATATCGGAAAAAAGCTTGTGATTCTCTTTGGGATATATCCGATTTAATCCTGAACCTAAAACAGCAATGGTTTTTCCCGGGCTTTTCAGTGCCCCCCAATGGGCTGCAGAATCAATCCCTCTGGCCATGCCGCTGACCACCTGAAATCCTTTGGATGCCAGGGAAAAAGAAAGGTGTTCAGCAGTATTCAAACCATAGGAAGTTGCTTTTCTGGAACCAACAATTGAAATACATGGGGCAGAGGGGTCAAGGGTTCCAACATAGGTTAAAAAAGGAGGTGGATCATTTATCTCCTTGAGAAGGGAAGGGTAGTTTTCATCTATAAAGGTTACAATTTTAATTTTAAACCGATAAAGCAGATCCAGCTCTGAAAGTGCAGAGTCCCGATATTTTTGATAGCCTTGTATCTCCCTGATTAAAGGGGTTGATATACCGGGAATGCTCTCTAATTGTTTTTTTGAAGCTGTAAATACATTTTTTGGGGATTCAAATCTGGTAATCAGCCTTTTATACAATCGGTTCCCTAAATTGGGGATTTCCTTTAATATAAACCATGGCAGGTATTTGTCTGAAAATAGATCCATTCCCTGTACAATTTACTCAATATTTTTTAGTTTTTCCTGGGCCTTTTCAGCTGCCGGTGAAAAAGGATATTTTTTCAATACTTTTTTCATGAAATACTGGGCCCGGTTTATATCATCCATGGACAGATAGGAATAGCCGATTTTGAGAAATGCGTCCGGTACTTTTTCAGCTTTAGGATATTTATCTATCAGCTCTTTAAATACTTTGATCGCTTTGTCATACTGGCCGGAAGAGTAGTGACACTCTCCCAGCCAATACATTGCATTATCTGCCAGGCTGTGTTTAGAATGCTTTTGGGTAAATGTTTTAAACAATTGTGCAGCATTGATTAAATCACCTTCCAGTAAAAGGGTCCTGGCTTTTTGATATAATTGCGATGGCTGGGTATATTCTATCTTATAATTCACCATTTTCTGGTTTTCCAGCTGGTTTTCAAGGCTGGTTATTTTTTTTTCCAATAATAAAATTTTATCTTCAAGATTTATAATGGTTTTATTTTCCTGGGTTAATGCTCTTTTGTCTTGTTTTGCAACATTTGTCTTTTTATCAGATTTGGATTCCTGATCTGATTTGAGAACCTGATCTGATTTAAGATTTTGATTCAAGACAATTTGATCTGAAGATTCCCCTTGAACCGGGTCTGCTTTTTTGGAAAAGCGATCAAAGGCACTACAGGAAAAAAGTGCAGAGGCACACATACTGAGAAATAAAAACTTCAGGATAATATTTTTTATTGAAAACATCTTTTTTATCCTCTGTTGTGGGCCAATAGAACAATGGGACTTGCAACAAATATGGATGAATATGTACCCACTATAACACCGATAATCATGGCAAAGGCAAAATTGTGAATGATTTCACCACCAAGAAAGAACAGTGCAAAAAGGACCAGAAGGGTTGTGAATGAGGTTAGTAAGGTCCTTGATAGGGTTCCATTGATACTTTTGTTAAACAATTCCGTGAGTAAATCTTTGGATTGTCCTCCTTTAATATTTTCCCTGATTCTATCAAACACAATAATGGTATCATTCAGGGAATACCCTATAATTGTCAGCAGGGCCGCAATAATGGGAAGGGAAAAATCCAGGTTTAAAAGTGAAAATATTCCCACAGTAATGAAAACATCGTGGATCAGGGCCACAATGGCGCCCATGGCAAATTTAAGACTCAGAAACCAGAACAACACCAGGGTTACCACAAGGGCTGCGGCAATCAAAAAAGGCATACTTACATTAAAAATAGACAAAAAATAAACAGCTGTCATTAATGCACCGGCTGTTACACCGGACAGCATCCATTTAAGCTCAAACCGCCCTGAAATATAGATGGTAATAAAGAGCAGGGAATAGAAAATAGCCAAAAGTGCTTTCTTTTTCAGATCTTCTCCCACCTGGGGACCAACCATCTCAACTCGTCGGATATTGGGTGCAATGCCGGTTGATTCCTTGATGCCGGATGCAATGGAGGCGGCAAGGTTGTTTTCCATTGTCTCGGAATTACTGGTACGGATTAAGTATTCATTGTCCTCTGGCTGGCCGAAATCCTGGACAGACACGTCTTTCAGATTAAGCTGGGCAAGGCCTTTTCGAATATCGGAAATAGCCACATCCTGGGAAAATTTTACCTGGACAAGGGTTCCTCCCACAAAATCGATTCCGTAATTTGGTCCTTTATGGATAATAAGGGAGCCCATGCTGACAATGATGAGGATCAAAGAGAGAGCGAATCCGATTTTTTGTTTCCCCAGAAAGTCTATGTTTATATCAGACTTGATAAGCTGCATTGTTCAAATTTCCTTTATATACTGAGTGTTGATGATTTTTTATTTTGTAATATAAAATCAAAAATGCTTTTTGAAAGAACCAGGGCTGTGAAAAGACTGGCAATTATACCAAGGCCCAGTGTAACGGCAAAACCCTTGATAGGGCCGGTACCAAATTGAAATAGTACAATGGCTGCAATCAATGTGGTTACATTGGCATCCAGAATGGTCAGTGTAGCTTTTTCAAATCCGCCATGAACTGCTGCTAATGCAGTTTTTCCAAATCGAAGCTCCTCCCGGATTCTTTCATAAATTATTACATTTGCATCAACAGCCATACCAATGGTGAGAATAATACCTGCAATGCCCGGAAGAGTGAGAGTGGCCTGGAATGCGGCAAGTCCACCGCCAATGAGAACGATATTTATAATCAGGGCAAGATCTGCAATTAAACCCGCGCCTTTGTAATAAATCATCATAAAAAGAATGATTAGGATACCACCTGCAACCATGGATAAAAGTCCTGTGCGAATAGAATCAGCACCCAATGTCGGCCCCACAGTCCGTTCTTCAATGATTTTGACCGGTGCCGGCAGGGAACCTGCCCTTAAGGCAATGGCAAGGTCTTTGGCTTCTTCTGTGGTAAATCTGCCGGTAATTCTGGCCTTACCGCCTGCGATGCGGTCCTGAATCACTGGAGCAGAATAAACAGTTTTGTCCAGAACAATGGCAAGACGCTTTTGAATATTCTGTCCTGTAATCCTGTCAAATATTCTGGCTCCTTTTCTGTTGAACTCTATGCCCACCTGGGCCTGCTGAAACTGATCAAATTCCACCCTGGCGTCAATTAATAAACTGCCGTCTAAAAGGACCTGCTTTTTGATCAGAAAGGGTATTTTAGCAACATTGCCCGTGGCAGGGTCTATTTTATTTTGATAGAGGATCTCTGTTCCAACCGGGGGCGTAGTTTTAAGGGCATTGTCCACACTGGCATCGTCATTAACCAGTTGAAATGTCAGTTGAGCAGTTTTGCCGATCAGGTTTTTGGCCCTGTCAGGATCTGTGATACCCGGTAGCTGGAGAAGGATTCTATTATCTCCCTGGATACGGATGTCTGGTTCACTCACACCAAACTCATCAATCCGATTCCTGATTGTTTCCAGAGCCTGCTCAGTGGCCATTTTTTTAATCATATCCATTTCAACATCGGGAAGGCTTAAGGTATAGGTTAGCCCATCTGTGCCAGTTACCGGTGATGGAATTAACAGGTTGGCAAATTCCTGGGAAATTATTTTTTCAAATCCTTCTTTATTTTCTTCACCCTGGAGTCTGGCTGAAATGGTATTGTTTTTCTGGCGTGAGATACCAAGATGTTTAATGCCCTCATCCCTGAGTTCCTTTTTCAATTCATGGACACTTCTTTCCAGTTCAGCTTCAACTGCTTTTTCATTTTGAACCTCCAGCACCAGGTGCATACCTCCCTGGAGATCTAGGCCAAGGTTGATTTTTTTATTGGGCCAGGTATTTAAAAAAGTGGGGAGAAGGTAAACAATGGCTATAACAAGAATACCCAGAATAAGGATGCGTTTAAAGGTAAATACTTTCAATCTAATTACTCCTAAATGGATTTATTTTTTCTTTTTATCTGATTTCTGGGCAGGTTCATTGTCCGTTATCACTGCAGCAACATTTCCACGGGAAATTTTGATTTTTACCTTTTCAGCAATTTCAAGGCCGATGGTTGTATCATCAATGGACTGGATTGTACCGTAGATACCTCCGGAGGAAACGATCCGGGCTCCTTTTTTAAGATTGGCAATCATTTCTCTGTGCTCTTTGGCTTTTTTCTGCTGGGGGCGTATCAAAAGAAAATAAAAAATAGCAAATAAGATAATTATTGGCAGGAATCCGGCAATCCCTCCTGCCTGTCCACCCTGTCCGCTTGCTCCCATTGCAAATGCTGTACTAATCAAAGTTGATCCTCCTTCAAGTTTAAAAAATATTTTAAGATTTTTTTGCAGGAATCCAGATGTTTTTTCCGTCAAACTGAATTCTATTTACATTTTCATAATTAATTTCCCTGAGCAGGGTAAATATTTCATCCATATTATATATTACCAGTTTACTCAAGGGCTCCAGCAGGTTGATATTTTTAACAATCTTTTTATCAATGAGATTATAGATGATCACTATTTTTTCTGAAAATTTTAAAATTTTACCAACACCGGAGCTAAAACCTCTTGTGACTGGTTCGTCAGCCTCAGAAGCAACTTCAATTCCTTTGACGGAATAATATTCCTTTAAAATAGAAAAATGTATATTCCATAGATTATCACCAGGCCTGACCACATAGATACCATATTCCTTGATTTTTTCTGGTTTGTATTCACCTGAGTTGGAAATTTTTTCCTGAAAGATCTCCCCCTGTTCTGTGCAGGCTTTTTCAAGGATTTCCTGCATGGAGACCTTTGACCCTCCAATAATAAATGTTTCATTGGATTTGACAATCATATCAAGGCTCTTTTTAATGCCCAGGTTTTTTTTTCTGGTGTCCATCAAAGTTTTTAGTTCTTTGTCCATTTCCAGGTCTTTATAATCAATGGCAGGCTTTATTTCTATTCTGCCTGTGACAATTCCAACCTGGGTCAGGTCAGAGCTGGTGTCTGTTTTTTTGTTAATGGAAGCCACTTTCCCATTGGCTGATATTTTGTTATTTAGGATTACTTTTCCATGGGTTGTTAGCTTGCTGTTGCTATCCTTTTTGCCATAAGAGGTTTTATTGTTATTGGCGTTCCCATTGCTACCGACTGTTTCACTGCTATTGGCTGCTTTATTGCTACCGACTGCTTTATTGCTATTGGCTGTTTCACTGCTACCGACTGTTTTATTGCTACCGACTGCTTCACTGCTACCGACTGCTTTATTGCTATTGGAAATTATTTTGCCATTGGCGACAGTCCCTTTTCTTTTATTAACGGTTACGCCTGATTCAATGGCTCCATCCTGACCTGCTTCGACCATGACCCTGGATCCGTTTTTCGAATTGTTGACCATGGTATCTGGAGAGGAGAAGAAAAACCATAGACCAACAATGGCAAGGATAAAAATACCTGCTAGTGCCATTGTAACTTTTTTATTTTTGCCCACAGTTTTATTTTCTCCTTTTGCCCATGTTTTATCTTTTCCTTAATTTCCCCACTCATCAGGCTGTTTTTCCTGATCAATATTTAATTGAAATTGTTTCAGATACACAAAAGATTTGTGTATGTCAAGGAAGCTTGATAACTAGGCATCAGGTATTACCAATAATCTGGCTTTGTCCGGAAACCATTTCAGGATCTATTTCAATGGATATGGAAACATTTCTTTTGGATTCGATTTCAATGATTTCCTCACGTTTTTTATTTAAAATATAATAGGCTACATCCTTGGGAATAAGACAATTTACCTTGTTTATTTCCGATTTTAAAGTCTTTAGTTTTAATTGCCGTAAAAATGCCATGCCCTGGGTTTCCACTGAAGGCGTCATTCCTCTTCCATTGCAGTGGTTGCAGGGTTCGTAACTCCCGTAGGTAATGGAATGCCGTATTCTCTGCCTGGACATCTCAAGCAGGCCAAATGCGGTAATCCCGCCTACCTTTGTTTTGGCTTTGTCTATTTTAAGGTGTTTTTTCAGGGTTTTGGTTATATCTGCCTTGTGCTTGCGCTCCTTCATATCAATGAAATCCACCACAATCAGTCCGCCCATGTCCCTCAGGCGTAATTGCCTTGCAACCTCTTCGGCTGCTTCCAGATTGGTATGAAAGGCGGTTTCTTCAATATTCTTTTTTTTCGTGGATTTGCCGGAGTTCACATCAATGGACACCAGGGCCTCGGTTTGTTCAATAACAAGAAATCCGCCGGATTGTAGAGGAACCTCTCTTCTATAAATAGAGGAGATCTGTTCTTCCAGCTGGTATTTGCTAAAGATGGGTTTCTCCCCTTTGAACAGTTTTACTATCTTTGCCTGTTTGGGAGCAATCATGGATATAAAATCCTTGACCTCCTTAAAGGTTTCAGGACTGTCAATGAGTATTTCATTGATATCGGTTGTAAAATAATCTCTAAGGGATCTCACAGCAAGGGTCTGCTCTTTGTAAAGAAGGGATGGGGCCTTGTTTTTTATGGCCAGTTTGTCAATATTTTTCCATACCCGCATCAAATATTTTAAATCTGAGGTCAGCATGGTTTTAGTGGCATTTTTTCCTGCTGTCCTGACAATCATCCCAAATCCTTCCGGGATTTTCATGTTTTTCAGGATGTTAACAAGCCTTTTCCTTTCGACTTCTTCATCTATTTTCCTGGACACCCCTTTGGTTGCGTTTCCGGGCATGAGTACGCCAAAGCGACCAGGCAGTGAAATAAAGGTGGTCAGCATGGCACCTTTTTGATTGATGGGGTTTTTTGTCACCTGCACAATCATTTCCTGGCCTTTTTTAATCAGGTTAAACAAGGATTTATCCTTTGTCTCCACTTCCTGAAAATAATCACTGTGGATTTCATTTTTTTGAAGAAAACCGTTTTTTTCAGCTCCATAATCCACAAAGACTGCTTGAAGGCTTTGCTCTGCCCGGGTGACAATACCCTTATAAATATTGCCCTGGGTTACCTGTTTTGCAGCAGTTTCAATGTGAAACTGGTCAAGTTTATTGTCCACAATAGTGGCGATTCGGTTTTCATCAGGATCAAGAGCGTTGATTAAAATCTTTCTATTCATAAATTTTCCCTGCTTATGGGTTCTTAATTTGGTTGACTATGCCATCATTTCAAACTAGGTGAATCGGATCAAAGGGATCTTAATAAGTGATTCTAACCGATAACTAATAAATTGAAACAGGCAAGTCAAATTTTTTATTTTCCACATTTTTTATTTTTCAATATCCTGGAAGAGTAGTTGTTTCTAAGATATTGTTTTTTGTTTCAGGATATCAAAATAGGTCAGAATCCGTTCAATATATTGAACAGGTTCCCATCCCCTTGCATATCCGTGTTTGGTTATCTGGTAATATTTGGATTTTGACAGCAAAGGCAGGGTTGTTTTAAGGGTCTGCCAGGTATCCATGTCAAGTCCTTTTTTTTCTGCAATTCTCAGGGCATCCATCACATGCCCATACCCTATATTATAACTTGCCAGCGCAAAGAGCATCCGTTGATAGTTGTCCTGAATATGATCAAATTTCTGGTACATTTTATCAAGGTATTTTATCCCTGCGCGGATGCTTTGCTCAGGATTCAGTCTGTCTGTTATTCCCATTTCCCTGGCTGCAGCGTCGGTCACCTGCATCAATCCTCTGACATTGGTAACACTTTTGGCATTGGGATTAAAATGGGATTCCTGGTAAACAATAGCAGCAACCAGTCTCCAGTCAAAATTGTATTTTTTTGATTCTTCCTGAATTATTTTTATATATTTAGGGAGACGATCCTGGATACGTTCATGGAATTTTTTCAGCTCGTAAACATCAAAATCCTGGGTATTTTCATAATATTTGTCTGTTATATCCTTTAAAATACCATTTTCCGTGGCATATAGGAAAAATCGATTGATTTCCGTTAACATGTCTGTGTCGTTTTTGCGGACTGCCCATGCCAGGGATTCTTTTTCCTGGATAGGGATGCCGATTCGGATATCAGGATAGTACCGCTGGCTGAGCAAAGCAATGTTGGAATCAGCTATGGTAAATTTGATTTCCCGGTTGTTAACCATGGCAATCAGGTCCTCTGTGGGAATATTGTCATGGAGGATATAATTAAAATCAATACCCGAGGCTTTTATCTTTTCAAGGCGTGAATGATAAGAAGTTCCCCTCCTGATATGGAAAGTCCTGAACATCAGGTCATCAATACTTTTGGGTCCAAATACAAGATTGTGGTGAATAATTCTCTGCTGAATAGTCATATAGGGAATGGAAAAAGTGGCATCATCAAGTCTTTTTTTGGTAATGGTAAGTCCCGAGGCAATAAAATCACCCTTGCCCTGTTCAAGGTAGGCAAACATATTGTTCCAGCCCGGTGTCACAATATCCAGGTCCACATTCAGGTATCTGGCAAATTCCATGGCCAGATCATATTCAAACCCAGTGGGTTTTTTGTCATAATAATAATAGGTGTTAATGGAATTGCTGGTGATGAGGCGGAGTTTTCCGGTCTGGTGTATTCGTTCCACAGTACCGCTTTCAGTTCCAAAATTTTTATTGTGAATCAATGCGGATATAATGGCAAAAACCATGCATAAAAACACAATATGAATCAGAATAAAGTGTTTTAAAAAGAAGTGTTTCATGTATTTGTTTTATCTGTAATTTTTATGGGCATCACCTCTAAGTTATCAACATTTTGGTATCCCCTGGGAAGTTTTTTACCCCTGTATCCGCGCATTCCAGTATAATCCGTTTGATTGCCGGGGCTTAATTTAAGAAAATGTTTGCCTGAGTGTATAACAAGATAAGAATTTAATGGCAATATTTTTAGGAACTTAAGTTTTTCAGGATTTTTTGAATTCAACTCTTTTTTGGGTATGGTAATGATTTTATTGCCAATACCTTTTTTTAATTTAGGCAATTGATGCAAGGGAAATATTAAGAGCCTTCCCTGGGTGGTGATGGCCACAACCTTGTCCTGGTTAAGGTCAGATACAGGTTCCGGGGCCAATACTTGAAACCCGTCTTTTATTGAGATGACAGCCTTGCCGTTTTTATAAGTGGTCATGAAATCTGAAAATTTAATGATAAATCCATACCCGTTATCTGATCCAACCAGGAAAAAGCTATCCTCTTCCCGGGTGAACATGAATTTGAATGATGTGCCTGGCTGAAGGGACAAATGACCTGTCAAAGGCTCTCCATTCCCCCTTGCCGACGGAAGTGCATGGGAGAAAAGCATATAGCTCCTGCCAAAATTATCCAGAAAAATAATGGGTTTATCGCTTTTGGTCCGAAGAAAGCACATCAGGCTGTCACCGGATATAAATTTTACCTTTTCAGGATCTATGTCATGGCCCTTGGCAGAACGGATCCAACCATTTTTAGACAGGATAACTGTAACAGGTTCAATGTCAAGCACATCTGTTACTGAAAAGGCTTCCGCCTCTTTTCTTTTCTTGATGGGGGATCTGCGCTTGTCACCATATTTTTTTGCATCATCCTTAATTTCATCAATCATATAGGCTTTAAAAGCCCTGGGGCTGTTTAGAATTTTAGCAAAGGTTTTTCGCTGGGCTTGAAGTTCTTTGATCTCTGAAAGTATTTTGATCTCTTCAAGTCTTGCCAGCTGCCGCAACCTGATCTCAAGGATAGCTGTTGCCTGGATTTCAGACAGGTCAAAGGTTTTGATCAGCTCTTTTTTGGGGTGGTCTGAATTTCTGATAATCTGTATCACATCATCAATATTAAGATATGCAATCTGAAATCCTTCAAGGATATGGAGGCGGGCAAGGATTTTATCCAGTTTAAACCTGATTTTTTTTTCAATGGTGTCTGCTCTGAATTCAAGCCATTCCAACAGGATAGTCAGCAGGTTTTTCACTTCAGGTCGGCCGTTAAGCCCTATCATGTTCATGTTGACTGAATATGATTTTTCAAGATCAGTGGTTGCAAACAGATGGTCGGTCAAAGCTCCCAGGTCAACCCGGTTTGATCTTGGGATCACCACGAGCCTGGTGGGGTCTTCATGATCTGATTCATCACGGATATCAATAACCATTGGAAGTTTTTTTGCTTCCATCTGGGAGGCAACCTGCTCATAAATTTTTTCAGTTGATGCATGAAAGGGCAGGGAAGTAAAAACAATCTCTCCGTCTTCTACCTTATATCTTGCCCTCATCTTGATCCTGCCGTTACCGGTTTTGTATGCCTGCCTGATCTCAGAAACCGGGGTGATAATTTCAGCATCTGTTGGGAAATCAGGCCCTTTAATATATTTACACACAGCATTAATATCTGCATCTTTATTTTCAATAAGATGAATTAATGCCTTTGCCACTTCCCTTAAATTATGGGGCAGCATGCTGGTGGCCATCCCCACTGCAATTCCCGTGGTCCCGTTCAGTAACAGGTTGGGAAGGCGGGCAGGCAGAATGGTGGGTTCTTTTAAGGTGCCGTCAAAATTGGGGAGCCAGTCCACTGTTCCCAGTTCCAGCTCATCCAGAAAAATATCTGCATATTTTGAAAGCCTTGATTCAGTATATCTCATGGCGGCAAAGGATTTGGGGTCATTGGGGTCTCCCCAGTTCCCCTGGCCGTCCACCAGGGGATAGCGAAGGGAAAAGGGCTGGGCCATCAATACCATGGCCTCATAACAGGCAGAGTCACCATGGGGATGAAATTTACCCAGTACATCCCCAACGGTTCTTGCAGATTTTTTAAATTTTGCCGTTGAAGACAGTCCCAGCTGACTCATGGCATAGACAATTCTTCTTTGTACTGGTTTTAACCCGTCACCTATATGGGGCAGTGCCCTGTCTAAAATTACATACATGGAGTAATTTAAATAGGCTTTCCTTGTGAATTCCTGGAAAGGGATTTTTTCATAGTCTTCTATTACAGCAGGAAGGGATTCTTTCATTATTTCAACTCTTTGATATTGCCTTCAGTTTCAATCCATTTTTTTCTGTCCTTGGCCCTTTTTTTCCCCAGCAGCATGTCCATGCTCTCATAGACTTCCTGTTCCGATTCCAGGGATTCATCATTTACAGACAATTGAACCAACCTTCTGGAATCAGGAGCAATGGTGGTTTCCTTTAGCTGGGCAGGATTCATTTCCCCTAATCCCTTGAATCGCTGGATATTTATTTTTCCATGCCTTTTCCTTCGTTCAATGCGTTTGACAATGGTATTACGTTCTGAATCATCAAGGGCATAAAATACTTCCTTTCCAACGTCAATGCGGTATAGGGGCGGCATGGCAATAAATACATGGCCCTGCTTCACAACTTTGGGGAAATGCCTTAAAAAAAGTGCACAGATCAGTGTCGCAATGTGAAGGCCGTCTGAGTCTGCATCCGCAAGAACACATATTTTATTGTACCTGAGTTTGGAAATATTCTCAGATCCAGGTATGACACCAAGTACCTGGGAAATGTCCCTGATTTCCCTGGACTCAAGGATGGTGGATGAAGAAATGTCCCAGGTGTTCATTATCTTACCCCGCAGGGGCATAATGGCCTGAAACCTTCTGTCCCTTGCCTGCTTGGCTGAACCACCTGCTGAATCCCCTTCCACAAAGAATAATTCCCTTCTTTCCTGGTCGTCACTGGTGCAGTCGGAAAGTTTTGCCGGAAGTGTGACTCCATTGGACGCTTTTTTCTTGGTAATTTTTCTTGATTTTTTAACCCTTGTTTTTGCATGCTCAATGGCCAGAGCAGCCAGGGCTTCTCCAAAGGCTACATTCTTATTGAGCCAGAGACTGAATGCATCCCTGACCTGGAGGTTTACAAGGTTGGCGCAATGTCTGGAAGAAAGTCTTTCCTTGGTCTGACTCGAAAACTGGGCTTCAGACAATTTTACAGACAATACATACCCGACATTGGCCCAGATATCCTCTGGTGCCAGAAATAATCCCTTGGGAAGAAGATTCCTGAATTTGCAGAACTCTCTTACAGATTCAAGAAGACCGGATCGGAAACCGTTCACATGGGTACCACCAAGTGGTGTTGGAATCAGGTTTACATAGCTTTCTTCAATGGTAGTTCCAGGCTCTGTCCCCCAGTTAATGGTCCAGACAGCCTCAAAGTCCAAATTTACAGCTTTTCCGGTAAAGGGTTCAGGTAAAAGACATTTTGTATCCTTAAGATTCTCTTTAAGATATTCATCCAGCCCATGATCATAACACCATGTCTTTTTTTCTTCGCTTGCCTGGTCAATAAAGCTTGTTTTTAACCCTTTGCACAGAACAGCCTTTGATTTAAGGGCAGTTTCAATGGCGGATTTTGAAAACAGGGGAATATCAAAAAAGGAAACATCCGGATAAAACTGGACAGAGGTGCCTGTGTTGTTTTTTCCGACATTGCCAATGGTTTCAAGTTCCCGGGTTTTAAAACCTTTTTCAAATTCAATGCAAAAAACGTTTCCACCCCTTTTAATGGTGATTTTCAAAAGAGATGACAGGGCATTTACAACAGAGACTCCGACTCCGTGGAGTCCACCTGAAAAGGCATAATCTTTGTTGGAAAATTTGGCACCGGCATGGAGTTTTGTCATGATAAGTTCAACGCCGGAAATTCCTTCTTCCGGATGGATATCAACCGGCATGCCCCGTCCGTTGTCAGTCACAATAATGGAATTATCTTTTGTCAACACCACGTCAATGGTGTCTGCAAAACCGGCTATGGCCTCATCCACACTGTTGTCAATTACTTCAAAGACCAGATGATCAGGGCTCCTGGTATCCGTATACATGCCCGGTCTCCGTTTAACCGGGTCCAATCCCTTGAGAACTTCTATGGATTCTGCATCGTAATTGCCGGAGTGTTTTTCATCTTTTGTATCTACATCTTTGTTTGAATCAAATAATTTCATAAATTAATCAATTGTGCTATTCAGGTTAAATCTTTATATTATTTTTTGAAATAAATCATATAACACTTTTATCTGTAAATGTAAAAACGGGAAAAACAAATCATTATGGCATCTCCGGGAACTGATTTTAGTATAAACGATTTTGAATTTTATTGGAAAGACCTTGATGAAGAAGCAAAAGCTATCCTGGTAAACGATGCTGCCTTCCTTCCTCCTGCCCAGGGGATTCTTCCGGTACTTGAAGGGGTCATGTCCTTTAATTTTAATGTCCGGACCAATGCCAGAAAAAGTCTTGAAACCATTCTGAACAGAATCCATCAACAGCTGGAAAACCCAGATGAAGATGAAACCTTTCTTTTGGGACTAAAAAATTCTGCCATGGTGTCAGCAAGGATTTTTCAACAAATCTCACCGGAAATACCTCTCAATGACATGGGTTTTTTCTTAAAAACCTTGCTCAGACTGGGAGACAGGGGGGCTTATTTCATATTTAAAGCGGTTTGCAAGGGTTTAATAACTCCTGGGACCCTGAAAAAACTTATAGGTTCTTTGGATGATGATCTGCGTCTTTTATTTGTTGATCAATATTTGCAGGCTCCACCAGCTGTCAGGCTGAAATTCGGTACATTATTCAGAACGATTTTAAAGACCATCAGTCAAAGAGAACCTGTCATTGAATTTTATGCAAGACTGTTTGACCGCAAACGGGACGCAGATCCTTTTTTGAATAATATAAATTTTGTTTTAAGAGATCCCGAAACCATTATCCAAAAGGAAATTGTCTCCCCTTCTCCCATGGAAAAAAGTAAAGGTCTGAAAGCCTTGTCCATGATGAAGGCCAAAATTCCTTTTCAATTCCTTTTGGAGGCCTTTGAAAATGAAGAAGTAAATGAAGAAGTAAAAAAGGTCAGGCATACAATATACAGCCTTATCGAAAATTCTTCCATGGGACTGTATCCTGAACTTTTTGAGCCTGTTCTCAAGATTGTTTATCAATGTGATCCAGACGACCATAGGGATCAATTTGACCGCTATGAAGCCATCAATGCTTTTAAAGCATTGGTTGTCACTGGAAAGGTCCCGATCTATCAGCTTTTCAGTATGATCAGGGATAATAATCCTGAAATATTACCCCATTTCCATAATGAAATAGCTTCTTTATCAAGGATTTCTTTTTTGATTATTCAGGATATTGCATTAAATAAGGAAAAATACCTGACAGAAAATTTTGATATAAACCTGGCCTGTATTTTTGGCATGATCAAAAAAAGGCCTGAACGGGTAATGAAAGTCCTTAAAAATTATGAAGAATTATCCGGTACCAGGCTGAACATTGATGTTACTGCTTTTATGGAAAAAATAAGACAATTACTACGAAAGGAAAGACAACGTATTGAATCTCCCTTTGCCAATATTGTGGCAGGGTTAACAGGGTTAAAGAATAAATCTAAAAACCCCAAAAAGTTTTTTTCTGATTTGTTACAGAGTCCGATTAAGAAAAAAATTGAAGACTTGAAAAATAATATTCCTTTAAAATTTATTGATTTTCAGGGGCTGAAGTTTAAAAATGAAAATTTGTGTGAATTGAAATTTTCAGCCTCTATATTATTTTTTAACAGGGCCAGTTTTGAGGATTGCGACCTGTCAAAATCCTATTTTGCAAAGGCCTATTTTAAAAAAACTGTTTTTTATAATGTCAATATGGATTTCAGCGTTTTTGATAATATTTATTTTGACGATGCCGTTTTTATTAATGTCAATGCCAGGAATACTTCGTTTAAAAATTGCAGTTTCCAGGGGGCCAGCTTATTTAATTGTAATTTTAAACAGGCAGATATGACAGATGCAGTCTTTATTAATGCCAGGGTTTCCAAAACAGTTTTCAGCAGCGCAAAATTGTCTTATTCGTGTTTTGCTCATTCAAGAATTTCAGGAGTTTCTTTTGCCACCGCACAGATTGCCCTGGCTGATTTTTCAGGAGTAAGGGCCAGGTTCAGTCGGTTCCCTTCCCATGCATTGTCAGATTTTCAAACACAGGGAATCGAATACAATGACCGGCATTATCAATTGGGTTTTAATGACCTGCCCCAAATAGACAAACAAATTGCTTTGGAAATCAATATGTTGATTTTCTGCGAATTTATTCACTATGGGGAGATGAAATTTTTAAATCAGAACAAACTAAGCCTTTTAACAGCCTATGATATTTTCAAATCTTCCCAGGCAGATTTTTTCCAGATCATTCCCTTGCTCTTACATGAAAATTTTGATTTCTCAGATATGGGTCCTTTGCATGGCAAAACTCCCCATGGTATTTCCGACTATCTTCCCTCCAATGAGGCTGTGATTATTTGTGAGAGATATACCGGTCAAAATAAATTCAAAGTAAGAAGAAACTTTGAGCCACAAATAGAAGGACTTTTTACCATGGGCAGTGTAGGGTCCCTTGCCCAGACCGTTGAATCGGATATTGATTATTGGGTTTGCATCAATGAAGATATTATGGGCCGTCAGGGCCTCGGGCTTTTTAAAAAAAAGCTTAAAGCCATAGAAATTTTTGCCCTTGAAAAATTTAAAATCCGGATAACATTTTTTGTTGTGGACATACTAAAGGCAAGGAACAATGATTTTGGTGATTCCACCCAGGAAAGCTCTGGATCTGCCCAGTCCAGGCTCCTGAAAGAAGAATTTTATCGGACCATGATCCATGTGGCTGGAAAATTGCCTTTGTGGGCTGTGCTGCCTAGCACCATCAGCCTTAATTATCATCATATGATCCTGGGAAGGATCAGCAGTTTTGCAAAGACCCATCGCTATATTGATCTGGGAGATATCCATGCCATTCCCGTGAACGAATACTACGGGGCCTCAATCTGGCAGATGTTTAAATGGCTGAATAGCCCGTTTAAATCTGTGATAAAAATGGCATTGCTGGAAAAATATATTCATGCCTATGGAAAAGAAGACCTTTTATGTAACCAATATAAAAATGAATGGATGAATTCAGGCACCCATCTAAAGCTTGCTCAGAACGATTCCTATATAATTCTTTTGAACAATCTGCTCACTTACTATAGGCAATGCAATGATATCCAGTCTGTTAATCTGATTTTAACCTGTTTTTTTCTTAAACTTGAAATTTCAAAACAGGGAGAAATCGATAATACCATATTTGGTCTCAGGAAAATTCTTTTGGACAAATGCCTTGGGGACTGGGGATGGAATTATAAAAGACTCATTGAAATAGGTAGATTTAAAGAATGGCAGTACTCCAGGCTGCAGAGGCTTTCCAACACCATTGATCAATATATGCAGACAAAATATAGTAATGTAAAAAAATATTTTGAAAATCAGCCAAGAAGCGGATTGATGATTTCCAACGAAGACAGGAAGGTGCTGGAGCAAAAGGTTGATGTAGTTTTTCAGGAAAAACCCTTTAAAATTAAGAAGGTTCTTCTGGTATCCAGAGGGGATAGGCATTTTACAAGATTGCACCTAAAACATAATCCAAGGACCGGTACTCCTGGAACCTGGGAGCTGCTCCATAAAAATTCAAAAATTCACAATGATCATGAAGACTCACTGGTAAGCTCTGAAACCATTGAAGAGATCGGGGCATGGTTGATAAATAATAGTTTTTACACAAATCAGTCCATTGTCAATTTGATTCCAAATGCTACAGCCGTGGAGCACGAAGCTATCCAGAAACTCTATAAAGCCATGTATGATTTTTTCCTTCCTGACATGGGGAAAACTATTCAGTTTAATGAGCTGCGAAAGAAAAACCCCAAAATTGTTTCCCTTTTTATCTCCTTAAATTTTTATGCAGCCAAGCAGCAGGCAACCATTACAGATTTTTGTGCAGTGTATCTTAATTCATGGGGTGAAATGTATTCCCGATCTTCCTGGCCTGGAAAAACATTCTCAACCATGGAAATTGCTAAAAAAAAGATCCTTGTTACCCTTGGAATTAGAAAATTTCCTAAGAATACAGCTTTTTATTTTTCCAAGGGCATGGCAAGATAAGGATCAGGCTGGAAATCCAGCTGGTAAAAAAAACAAAAATATGGTATGTAATAGCCAATTAATAAATGCCTGATAAAATAAGTTGGTCTGTCAATTATACATCATTTCCACACATTGACTTTTCAAATTGAAAGATATAAAAAAAGAAAATTTTGCATAGAAAGAATTAAGGTTGAATAAAAATAATTTATTTTCCCTGCAGACAATTACCAGAAATGAATTGGGAATGCATGCTAGGCCTGCAGCAAAGATAGCGGAAATGGCCATGGAAGCCAAGGGCGAGGTTCAGCTCTCCAATGGTTCCTTAAAAGTGGACGCATCAAGCATTATTGATATTTTGACCCTTGGTGCAGTAAAGGGTACCAGGATTTCAATTCAGGTTGAGTTTATAGAGGATCAAAGCATAATGGAACAAATCAAGGCGTTCTTTGACGCTGGTTTTGGAGAATTAAATAATGAATAAAACCGGTTCCGAACAGGTCATGCTAAGGGGCATAAGCGGGTCCCCGGGGATTTGTATCGGCAAAGCCTATATTGTAGACAGGGAGGGGGTCAATCTTATCAAAAGATACCCTGTCAGCGAGGCCATGGTGCCAGGAGAGATCGACCGGTTTAAAAATGCTGTCATAAAAGCCAAAAATGATCATGCAAAAGCCATAGAAGCCCTTGATCAAGATCTGGGTGAAAATCTAAATATTCTTGAAACCCATATGGTATTGTTCAAGGACAAGATGCTTTACGGCAAGACCCTGGAAACAATTGCCCAGGACAGGATCAATGCCGAGTGGGCTCTGCGCAAGGTTTCCAGGCAGGTCAAAATCATGTTTGAGCAGATTGATGATAAATACCTCAAAGCAAGGGTTAATGACATTGTACAGGTATCTGACAAAATCATGTCCTATCTTGTGGGTGGCCAGGATATCCAAATCAAGGATATTAATAAGCGGGTCATCATTGTTGCCCATGATCTGTCCCCTGCCGATGCAAGTCAGATCAAACTTGAAAAAATCAAGGGTTTTGTAACGGATAGAGGTGGGAAAAACTCCCATACCAGTATTGTAGCCAAATCCTTGAAAATTCCATCGGTTTTAGGCCTTGGCAGGGCAACGGTCAGCGTTAATAATGATGACATTCTCATTGTTGACGGATCTTCGGGTATCATAATTGTAAACCCTGAAGAAAATACCCTGTTCAAATATGAAGAACGCCTGGAGCGGTTTGAAAAGTACCGGGCAGATATAGAAAGGGACAGTCATTTACCTGCAATTACCCAGGATGGAATTACCCTGAATCTCATGGCCAATATTGAACTTGTGGAAGAGGTTGTCTCTGCCAGGGACAACGGTGCAAATGGTATCGGCCTTTTCAGGACGGAATTTTTATATTTAAACCTGAAACGATTCCCCACGGAAGATGAATTGCTCCAGAAATATAAAGAAGTGGTGGAATTCATGCATCCTGAACCTGTGACCATCAGGACCCTTGATATCAACGGAGATAAGGTTAATCCCTATCTTGACTCAGTTGAAGAGGTCAACCCTTCCCTGGGACTAAGGGCAGTCAGATTCTGCCTTGAAAATCAGGATATATTCATTACCCAGCTCAAGGCTATTTTGAGGGCTGCAGCCTTTGGCAATATTAAGTTGTTGATTCCCATGATCTCCAGCGTGGAGGAAATCATCCGGGTAAAAGCGGTGCTTAACAAGGCCATTGTTGAGCTTGAAAACCAGGATAAAATTTTTAATAAGGACATTCCCCTGGGGATAATGATAGAAGTCCCTTCTGCCGTAATAATGGCAGAAGAACTGGCATCCCTTGTGGACTTTTTCAGCATTGGCACCAATGATTTGATTCAATACTCCCTGGCAATTGACCGTAGTAACCGGAGGGTGGCTCATTTATACCAGGCCCTGAATCCTGCAGTTCTGAAAATGATAAAAATGACCTGTGAGGCTGCCTGGAAAAATGGGATTAAGGTGACCATGTGTGGAGAAATGGCTGGTGATCCCATTAATATTCCTGTTTTGCTGGGTTTTGGACTAACCAATTTTTCCATGAATTCAGCGTCCATCCCTGTTGTCAAAAAAATGATCCGGAATATGGATTTTAAACTTGCTGAGAAAAATGTAGAAAAACTTTCTGGTTTCCAGACCACAGAAGAAATAATTTCCTTTATCCAGGAAGAATACAAAGAAATTCTTCCTTACAAAGAAACGGAAGAACAGGCATGAATTCAGACTATATCAAACTCATAGCCACCAATAAAAAAGCAAGGCATAATTACCATATTGATGCGGAATATGAGGCAGGTATTGTCCTTGTAGGTTCGGAAGTAAAATCAATAAGGGAAGGGAGGGTGAGCTTCCAGGATGCCTATGCAGATATTAAAAATGGGGAGCTTTTTTTGCGGCAGCTTCATATTTCTCCCTACAAATATGCCTATAATGCTAATCATGAAGCGTTGAGGACCCGCAAACTTTTGCTTCACAGGTATGAAATAAAAAAATTATTTGCCCGGATCAAGGAAAAGGGGTATTCCCTGGTTCCCTTGAAAATTTATTTTAAAAATGACAAAATAAAAGTATTACTCGGTCTTGGTAAGGGTAAAAAACTTTATGACAAAAGAGAAAGTATCAAGCAGAAAGATGTAAAACGGGATATGGACAGGGCAAGAAAAAAGTATAATGACTAATGGGCCTGCATTGACTTTTTCAAAGGAAATGCTATAGTATTAATCACAATGTTCTTTTACAATTTGGGGGCGAAATGGCTTCGACGGAGATTTTGAGGTCTA
>JAOZST010000087.1:0-12107 GCA_029939535.1 Desulfobacteraceae bacterium
TTCTGTTGATAGTATGCAGTTTTTACTTGAAAAAATGAAAGGAACAAAGGATAATACAGAGTTCCTTAATATGATGAATTCATAAAGAGTATTTTTAATAAAAGATAGAAATTAAGTTATGGTAAGGAGTTTTACTGAAATGAAAAAAGAAATACATCCCAAATACACAAGAACAAATGCTTCCTGCGCATGTGGTGCCACTTTTGAAGTGGGGTCCACAAAAGAAAATATCAAGGTTGAGATTTGTTCTCAATGTCATCCGTTTTTTACAGGAAAGCAGAAACTGGTCGACTCTGCAGGTAGAATTGATCGTTTTAAGAAAAAATATGCAGGATTTGACGCAACAAAATTGGTGTAAGGTTTTTATAGCCAGGAAATTTAAAAGGGGGCTTGTACAAAGTACCCCTTTTGCATTTTAAAATTATGGTTTTGATCTATGATTGAAGAATTATGATAGATAAATTAAAAGGCATTGAAGAGCGGTTTGTCAAGATTGAACACCTCTTGAGTGATCCGGCCGTCATCAGTGATCAGAAAAAATACCAGGAGTATTTAATTGAGCATGGAGAGCTCAATAAAATTGTTCCGGTGTTCAGGGAATATGAAGGTCTTTTGGATGAACTGAAAGAGACAAAAGACCTCTTGAAAGATGATGATCCTGACATGCGCAGCATGGCAAAGGAAGAGATCCCAAGCCTTGAAAAGCAAATTGCTGAATTAAATTCAAGGCTCAATGTTCTTTTAATGCCAAAGGATCCCAGGGATGCAAAAAATGTCCTCCTTGAAATCAGGGCTGGTACTGGCGGAGAAGAAGCTGGGATTTTTGCGGGCGAACTTTTCAGAATGTATTCCAGATATGCAGAGTCAAAATTATGGAATATTGAAATCATAGAGAAAAACACTTCAAGTTCCGGCGGATTCAAGGAGGTGGTTTCCCTTATCCGGGGAAAGGGAGCTTTTTCCAGTTTTAAATATGAGAGCGGTATCCACAGGGTACAGAGGGTTCCTGAAACCGAGACCCAGGGACGGGTTCACACTTCTGCCGTTACCGTTGCCGTTCTGCCTGAGGCAGAGGATATTGAGGTTGATATCAATCCGGCGGATCTTAAAGTGGATGTGTTCAGGGCATCAGGCCCTGGAGGGCAGTCTGTGAATACAACTGACTCCGCGGTCAGGATTACACATATTCCCACAGGGGTAACTGCAACCTGCCAGGATGAAAAATCCCAGCACAAGAACAAAGAAAAGGCCATGGGTGTTCTAAAGTCCCGTATTCTGGATGCAAAAATCAAGGAAGAGGATAAAAAAAGGGCTGCTGAACGGAAGGATCAGGTGGGGTCAGGTGATCGAAGCGGCAGGATCAGGACCTATAATTACCCCCAGGGCCGGGTGACAGAGCATCGCATCGGGTTGACCCTTTATAAGCTGGACAGCATTATGGCCGGAGATATCCAGGAAATTATTGATGAACTTAAAACCTTTAACCAGGCCCAGGCATTAAAGGAAATCGTTTAAAGGAAATTGATTGACTGGACTATCATCAAGATTCTTTCCTGGACGGAATCTTATTTTAAAGACCATTCCATAGACAGCCCCAGGCTTACCGCTGAAATCCTTCTTGGCTTCTGTCTTGATGTCAAACGTCTTGATCTGTACCTGCAACACGACAGGCCCCTGGAAAAAAATGAACTTACCCTTTTTAAATCCTTGATCAAACGACGAATTGGGCGGGAACCAGTAGCCTATATAATTGGAGAAAAAGGTTTTTATGAGTCCAGTTTCCAGGTCAGAGAAGGGGTGTTAATTCCAAGGCCGGATACTGAAACCCTTGTGGAAAAAGCCATTGATCTGCTTGGGACTGGAAAGGGTTACAACCCTGCTTTCAGGGGAGCCAGAAAAGTTCTGGAGTTGGGGGTGGGATCCGGTGCTATAATTGTTTCCCTGGCAAGGGCCTGTCCAGACCATGATTATTTTGCCTGCGACCTTTCCTGGATCTCCTTGGGTACGGCAATTGAAAATGCTGAAAAAATTTTAAAAACACCTGTCAGATTTTTCCAGGGTTCTTGGTTTGATTCTATTAAAAAACAGGAATATTTTGATTTGATTGTGTCAAACCCACCCTATATTCCTGCCCATGAAATTCAAGATCTGGCCTCTGAAATCAAACTGCATGAACCAAGACTGGCTCTGGATGGAGGCGCTGACGGCCTTGATTCCATCCGGGAAATACTGGCCAGGGCCCGGAATTATCTTTTGCCCGGGGGCAGGATCCTTCTCGAGATAGGGTTTGACCAGAAGGAGAGTGTGGAATCCATTACCAAGACCTATCCTGAATATGAAAATATTGAGTTTATAAAGGATCTGGCAGGGCATAACAGGCTCTTTTCAGCCCAAAAATACATTGAAAAAACAAATTGATTATCCTGTTTATATCTGATATATAAATTAGGATTTTTTTGTATGAATAAAAACGCACATCCATGGACCTGGAATCAGGTGCTTTATATAAATTTTATTATAAAATAAGAAAAATTTAATAAAGTCGATTTCCAGGAATGAAGTGGGTGAAGGCACAAAACCATTAATTAATTTGGAGTAAAAATGTCTTACATTACTATTAGAGAACTTTTGGAAGCTGGTGTTCATTTCGGACATCAGACAAAGCGCTGGAACCCAAAGATGAAAAAGTATATCTTTGGTGCACGAAACGGTATTTATATTATTGATCTTCAGCAGACTGTGAAATTGTTTAAAACAGCCCATGATTTTATCAAAGGCATTGCAGCCGAGGGAAAGGATATCCTTTTTGTTGGAACCAAAAAACAGGCATCTGAATCCATTTATGAGGAAGCCAACCGCGCTGAAAGTTTTTATGTTGAAAACAGATGGCTTGGAGGTATGCTTACCAATTTCCAGACCATTAAAAACAATATCACCAGATTTCATTTTTTGAATACCCTTGAAAATGATGGAAGCCTTGAGAATTATCCCAAAAAAGAACAGGGTAAAATGCTCAAGGATAAAGCAAAACTTGAGTTTGCCATTGGTGGGATAAGTGAGATGAAACGCCTTCCCGGCGCTATTTTCATCATTGATCCTAAAAATGAAGCCATTGCCATTAAAGAAGGTAGGAGGCTTGGTATTCCCATTGTTGCAGTTGTTGATACAAATTGTGATCCCGATGATATTGATTTTGTGATCCCGGGCAATGACGATGCCATCAGATCCATTCGTCTGTTTACATCCCGCATTGCAGATGCCTGCATTGAAGGAAAACAGATATACCAGGAAAGGCAGAACGCTGAATCAGATAAACAGGGAAAAGAAAGTCAGCCTGCTGAATCAGGAGATGAAAAACTTGCCGTTGAATTGGTTTCAGATGGTACTGATGGCCCTGTTGTTGAAAAAATAAAAAGAAAAACCGCACCAGTTCAAGAAACTATAGAAGCAACTGAAGCAACTGAATAAAGATAATAAGGAGTAAGATAAAATGGCTGAAATTTCTGCAGCAATGGTTAAAGAACTTCGTGAAGCGACCGGGTCTGGAATTATGGACTGTAAAAGGGTTCTTGCCGAAGCAGATGGTAATATGGAAGCGGCAGTTGATCTATTGAGAAAAAAAGGTCTTGCCAAAGCAGCAAAAAGGGCAGGACGTTCAACCTCCGAAGGGGTTATTTATTCCTATATTCATACCGGAGCAAAACTGGGTGTTCTTCTTGAAGTAAATTGTGAATCTGATTTTGTGGCTAAAACAGATGGTTTTATAGGTTTTGCAAAAAATATCGCCATGCATATTGCCGCTGCAAATCCTGCTGGCCTGGCCCCTGAAGATGTTGACCCGGCGATTATTGAAAAAGAAAGAGAAATTTACCGGGCCCAGATGCTGGAAGAGGGCAAACCGGAAAATATCATTGACAAGATTGTTGATGGCAAGATTGAAAAATTTTATAAAGATGTCTGCCTGATGAGTCAGCAATATGTCAAAGATCCCCAGAAAACCATTTCAGAAATCCTAAAAGAAACCATTAGTAAAACTGGTGAAAATATTCAGATAAAAAGATTTACACGTTTCCAGATAGGAGAATAAATCTTGGGAAAAAAACCTGAATTTGAGCGGGTTCTGATCAAATTGAGTGGCGAAGCCCTGATGGGAAATCAGGGCTTTGGCATCACTCCTGAAATGATTCATTATGTGGCGGAAGAGGTTGCCAAAGTATACCGCCTGAATGTACAGATCAGTGTTGTTGTGGGTGGCGGAAATATATTCCGAGGTGTTGCCGGAAGTTCTGCCGGTATGGACAGAACCTCTGCCGATAACATGGGAATGCTTGCCACTGTAATTAATTGTATTGCCCTTTGTGATGCCCTGGAAAAATGTGGTGTGCCCACACGGGTTCAGTCTGCCATTGCAATGGACAAGATTGCTGAGCCCTTTATTCTGAGAAAAGCCCTCCGCCACCTTGAAAAAGGCCGGGTGGTTGTGTTTGCTGCAGGGACTGGGAATCCGTATTTTACAACAGATACGGCCGCTGTGTTAAGGGCCCATGAGACCCGTGCCCAGATTCTTTTTAAGGCTACACAGGTTGATGGTGTCTATGACAAGGATCCAGTGGTTCACGATGATGCTGTCATGTTTGATGAGTTGTCCTATATGCGGGTGATTGAAAAACAGCTTCATGTAATGGATATGACCGCTATTTCCCTTGCCATGGAGCATGACCTGCCCCTTCAGGTTTTTGACCTTCACAGGAAGGATAATATCTGCAAGGCAGTTATGGGTGAGGATATCGGCACCCGGATATATAATAAATAAGCTATCAGCAAGAAAAGGTATCAGCGGGAAAAGAGTCAATTTCTGATACCTGTTCTATCTGATACCTGTTCTATCTGTTAACTATTATTAGGATGTATTGTTATGATAAATGAAGTGCTCGAAGAAACCAAAGATCGAATGGGGAAGTCTGAGAAAGCCTTTGAAACAGAATTGATAAAGGTTCGTACCGGCAGAGCATCTCAGGCAATACTTGACGGCGTCAGAGTTGATTATTACGGTACTCAGACCCCCTTACCCCAGATGGCAACTGTCTCAGTCCCGGAAAGCCGGCTTATTACGGTGAAACCATGGGATGTGAGTGTTATCAATTCCGTTGAAAAAGCTATTTTGAAGGCCAATCTGGGTCTTACCCCCTCCAATGATGGCAAGCTTATAAGGATTGCCATTCCACCCCTCACAGAAGACCGGAGAAAAGAAATAGTAAGAAGTGTAGCCAAAACCTGTGAAGACTATAAGGTTGCAGTCAGAAATATCAGAAGGGATTCCAATGAAATGCTCAAGGACCTTCAAAAAGAAGGTGATATTTCCGAGGATGACAGCTTTAAGGCGCAAAAACAGGTACAGGATTTAACCGATCTCTACACCAAAAAATTAGACGAGATTTTCGCAGCAAAAGAAAAGGAGATCCTTGAAGTCTGACCATAAACAGGAAACAGGTTTTGATTTAGAAAAAATTCCCTCCCATGTTGCCATTATCATGGACGGCAATGGCAGATGGGCAAAAAAAAGATTGATGAACCGTGTCATTGGTCATGAAAAAGGTTCTGACACAGTTCGTTCCATTGTTAAAGCCGCAAGGGAACTTGGCATTGGAATCCTGACCCTGTACGCTTTTTCCACTGAAAACTGGACAAGACCAGAGACAGAAGTTAAAACCTTGATGCATCTGCTAAAGCGGTTTCTGGTTTCTGAAAGGGATGATCTTGCTGCCCAGGATATTTGTTTAAACATATTGGGGCAAAAACACAAACTGCCCAGGGACGTACAAAAAGAAGCGGAAAACACCATTCAATTGACCAGGAACAATAAGGGAATGGTATTGAATCTGGCCCTGAGTTACGGCAGCCGTCAAGAAATTGTTGATGCTGTTAAGTCCCTGGCCGGGAAAATAAAAGCCAACAAAATTCAATTGGAAGAGATCACGGAAAAAATGGTTTCCGATCATTTATATACGGCCCAAATGCCTGATCCGGATTTGATCATTAGAACCAGTGGAGAATTCAGGCTGAGTAATTTCATGATGTGGCAGGCTGCCTATTCAGAACTTTATATTACCCAGACTTTATGGCCTGATTTCACAAAAAAAGAATTTGTTGAGATTTTAATAAACTTTCAAAAAAGGGACCGACGGTTTGGTAAGGTAAAGACGGTTCGGTAAGGTAAAATGCAGCACCTCAAACGATGGCTCACCGCAATAATACTTGGTCCGCTTGTTTTATGGGTTATTTTAAAAGGCAGCCCCCTTGTTCTGGCCACCATGGTATCAGCCGTGGCCATATTTGCTGTCAGTGAATATTTGAGAATTATTTTCAACAATGACCATACCTCTGTATCCCAAACAATAAAATTCATTTCCCATATCACTTCCATGGCTCTGGTAATGGGCGCCTGCCTGGGTTCCTGGCAGGTCATGTTTCTGGTTCTTGCCCTTAACCTCATGATTTTGTCCGTCTTTGCCCTGTCCAGATTTGCTTCCAACAACAGGATTTTTGATATTATTTCCAGGCAGGTTCTGGGAATTGTGTATATTCCTGTTTCCCTTGCTTTGCTTATTCTTCTCAAGGAACTGGATGGAGGAACCCTGTGGATCATCTGGTTGTTGATTGTTATCTTTGCCAATGATACCGGAGCCTTTTACACGGGTACATTTTTCGGGAAACACAAATTAGCTCCAAATATCAGCCCAAACAAAACCATTGAAGGTTCCCTGGGCGGTATAACTGCTTCTGTGATTGCTGGTTTTATTTGTTCCCTTGTTTTTTTTAATAGTCTTTCCCTGGCACTTTTAACCATACCATGTTCATTTTTGATGGCAATTGCCGGTCAGACAGGTGATTTGTTTGAGTCGGCCATGAAAAGGGCAGCTCATATTAAAGATTCCGGGAAGATACTGCCCGGGCACGGGGGCATGCTTGACAGGATTGACGGACTGCTGCTGGCAATTCCTGTTCTTTATGTTTATCTGGTTTTTGTGATATGAAACACTTGTCAATATTGGGCTCCACAGGTTCCATTGGGAAAAGTGCTTTGGATATTGTAAGAATGCATCCTGACAGGTTTGATGTTAAGGCCTTGACAGGTGCCAACAATATCCCGGTTTTGATTCAACAGGTAGAAGAGTTTAAGCCGGAAATGGTGGCAGTCTTAAATGAGGTCAAGGCTCTTGAATTGTCAAATGGACTTAAAAAGGCAGGTATAGGAGCTGGAAAACCTATGCCTGAGATTTTATATGGGCAGGCTGGATATGAAACAGCTGCTGCCTGGCAGACTTCAGACATGACCCTTTTGGCCATGGTGGGTTCGGCAGGCCTTGCACCTGCCCTTGCAGCCATTGAGGCCAGAAAACAAATTGCCCTTGCCAACAAAGAGACCCTTGTCATGGCCGGGGAGATTGTCATGGAAACAGCCCGGAAAAATAAAATTAATATACTGCCCGTGGACAGTGAACATTCTGCTGTTATGCAATGCCTCCAGGGCAACAGGACAAGGGATTTTAAAAAAGTTTTTCTTACCGCTTCAGGCGGACCCTTCAGGAACCTTCCTCTGGATAAATTTTCTGAAATTACCCTTAAGGATGCATTAACCCATCCCACCTGGGACATGGGGCAAAAGATTACCATTGATTCAGCAACCCTGATGAATAAAGGGTTAGAGGTTATTGAGGCTGCCCATTTATTCGGGATATCCCATGAGGAGATTGAGGTGGTAATACACCCCCAGAGTATTGTTCATTCAATGGTGGGTTTTCAGGATGGAGCAATAATGGCCCAGATGGGTATCCCAGATATGAAGGAAGCCATTGCCTATGCATTTTCCCATCCTGACCGGTTAGATCTTAAAACAGGATTTCCTGATTTTGCAGCCCTTGGTTCCCTGGTTTTTGAAAAACCTGATTTTGAAAAATTTCTTTCCCTGGGTTTTGCCATTGAGGCCTGTAAACAAAAAGGAACCCTGCCGGCTGTGATGAATGCTGCCAATGAAGTGGCTGTTCAGGCGTTCCTTGAAAAAAAAATTGGATTTTTAGATATTTTTAAAATTATTTCCACCACCATGGAGCTTCATACCCGAATTGACAATCCTGACCTTTCAGGTATTATTGAGGCTGATTGCTGGGCCAGGGAAAGAGCAAAATTCCTGATATAAAAGAGAGGTCTTAAAATGGGTTACTCTGCTGTTGCATTTATTGTTGTAATTGGCATCCTTGTTTTTTGCCATGAATTTGGACATTTTATAGCTGCAAGGCTTTGTAAGGTGGGGGTAGACATATTCTCCCTGGGGTTTGGCCCTAAAATTTTCAAGAAAAAATATGGAAGGACAGAGTATTGTATCTCTGCCATTCCCCTTGGCGGTTATGTAAAAATGGTGGGGGAAGAACCAGGAGCTGAAATTGATCCTTCTGACCAGGCCCTTTCCTTTACCCATAAGAGTCTGCTTCAGAAGAGCATTATAGTGGCGGCAGGACCTGCCTTTAATTTTTTTCTGGCTCTGTTTATTTTTTATGTACTCTACCAGTTCTCAGGCTTATATATGGCAAAGCCTGTAATAGGCGAGGTCCTGGACAATACTCCGGCCCAGAGTGCTGGCCTGGAATCCGGGGACATCATCACCAGAATTAATGAAAACAAGATTGAATCTTTTGAAGATATCAGCCGGGTCATTGGCAAGGGAAAAGGGGAAAGGCTTGAGATTACAGCCCAGCGGGACGGGCACATAACTTCCATTGTCCTTATTCCTGAAAAAAGGCCTGGGAAAAATATTTTTGGTGAAGATGAAGACAAATATGTCATAGGGATCAGGGGAACCGGTGAGACATTCCATAAAAGTTTGAACCCGATTCAGGCCATGGCCCGCTCCATCTCAGACACCTATGGGCTTGTTAAACTGACCATTGTATCTGTGGTTAAAATGATTAACGGCAGCATTTCTGCGGATAACCTTGGCGGACCTCTGATGATCGCACAGATGGCGGGTGAACAGGCTAAAGCCGGGATTGTTAATTTTGTATGGTTTATTGCTTTGCTTTCTGTCAATCTGGGTATCATAAATCTGTTTCCTATTCCAGTTTTGGACGGCGGACATCTTATGTTTTTTGGAATTGAGGCAATTACTGGAAAATCTGTAAGTGAAAAATTACGTGAAAAACTGATTCAATTCGGTGCAGCAGTGCTTGTGGCCTTAATGGTCTTTGTTTTCTATAACGATATTGTCAGGATGCTCAAGGTTGGATAATTTAATGCCTGAAATGTTAAGAAGGATAGTATAAAGGCGGATAATATGATTTCCTGTATTGAAATTGCTCTTAAACAAGAGCTTAGGGATGCCCAGGCATCTTCTCTAAAGAAAAAGGCTGATTCCTTTTTTGGAATAAATATTGAATGGGCACGGTGTATCAATATCGTGACCATTGAATCGGATCTGGACCGGCCCGGGCTTGAGCGGGTGAAAGATGAGATTTTAACCAATCCCGTGACCCAGGTTTCCAGTTTAAGACCTTTGGATATTGATTTTGACTGGTGTATCTGGATTGGTTTCAGGCCTGGAGTCAAGGATAATGCCGGTGCCACGGCCATGGAAGCCATCACAGATGTCCTTGGAAAAACCTTTGGCCGTGATGAGGGAATCTACACCTCAAAACGGTTTTGCCTCAAGGGAGACACCCTTACTCGGGAAATGGTTGAGAAACTTGCAAAAGAACTTTTGTCCAATTCAATTATCCAGCAGTTCAAGGTTTTCAGCGCTGATGAATGGGATAAAAACAAGGGTGCTGACGTAAAACCTGCAAAGGTAAGTTTAGATCATACGCCTTGTTTTGAAACCGTCAGAATCGATTCTGATGAAATGCTTTCCAGGATAAGTGATGCAAGAAACCTGGCATTGAACCCAAGGGATATACCCATTATTCGGGAATATTTTCTGGATTTCAGGGTTTTGGCGGAAAGAAAAAAAATGGGGTTATCCAAACCCACAGATGTGGAGCTGGAATATATTTCCCAGGCCCGAAGCGACCATTGCAACCACAATTCCTTTAACGGTGTTTTCCGGTATAAAGATATTTCCACCAATGAAACCGTTGTGGAAAACTCCTTGTTTAAAACCTATATACGCAATCCCACTCTGGACCTTAAAGAGGAAAAAGACTGGGTAGTATCGGTTCTATGGGATAATGCCGGTGTTGGAAAATTTGATGAAGACAATAATTATGTTGTAACCGGGGAGACCCACAACTCTCCTTCCAATATGGAAGCCTATGGCGGTGCCATCACAGGTATTGTCGGGGTTTATCGGGACCCCATGGGAACAGGCCTTGGTGCCAAACTTTTTATGGGCAGTTTTGGATATTGTGTCGGGGATGTGGACTATGACGGTCCCCTGAAACCTCCACTACATCCCAGACGGCTTCTGGACGGTGTTATTGAAGGGGTCAAGGATGGGGGAAATAAAAGCGGGGTGCCAACCACATTTGGCCAGACCCTGTTTGATCCGGGATATATGGGCAAGAGTCTTGTTTTTGTTACTGCCCTGGGCATAATGCCAAAACTTGTGGGCACCAGGCCCAGCCATGAAAAAACAACCTCGCCCGGCGAACTCATCATCATGAGTGGCGGCAGGGTGGGCAAGGATGGTATCCACGGTGTCACAGCCTCTTCGGAAAGCTATACTGAGAATACCCCGGCCGGCCATGTTCAGATAGGTGATCCCTATACCCAGAAAAAAATGCATGATTTTCTTTTGATCTGCAGGGATGAAGGTCTGACAACCTTTATCACGGATAACGGCGGCGGGGGATTGTCTTCCTCGGTTGGTGAATCAGCCGTGCTGTCCAATGGCTGCGAAGTCTGGCTGGATAAGGTTCCCTTAAAATATGAGGGCCTGGACATGTGGGAGATCTGGGTTTCTGAATCCCAGGAACGAATGACCATTGCAGTAACACCTGAGAATCTGGACAGGTTCATGGAATTATCCCGGGAGCATGAGGTGGAAAGTACTGTCATCGGTGAGTACACAGACACAGGCAAGCTTCATATCAAATACAGGGGCGAAACCTGTGCCTATGTGGATATGGATCTGCTGGAAAAAGGTTTTCCCTGCTGGGAATTTGATGCGGTATGGCTGCCACCGGAAACCAGGGGGCTTGTTGAACCGGTAATTACCAGGCCAAAGGATTTTAACCTTCTTTTAACCAGCATGCTGGCCAGACCCAATATCTGTTCCAAGGAATGGATTATCCGCCAATATGATCATGAGGTCCAGGGCGGCTCAGTGATCAAGCCCCTTGTGGGGGTTAACCACAATATCCCGTCTGATGCCTCTGTTACACGGCCGGTACTTACATCGGAAAAGGGACTTGCCTTTTCCCAAAGCATTCTGCCCTGGTATTCCAGGATTGATGCCTACCACATGATGACCTGCACCATTGATGAGGCAGTCCGGCGTATCATTGCCGTTGGCGGATCATTTGATCATATCGGCGGACTGGATAATTTCTGCTGGCCCAATATTTCTTATGATGAAAAGAAAAATCCCGACGGACCCTTTAAGGCTGCTCAGCTGGTCCGGGCATGCCGGGCTTTGAAAGATACCTGCATGGCCTATAAAATTCCTCTGCTGTCTGGAAAGGATTCAATGTACGTTGATGGACATCTTGAAGGGGCATTCGGGGAAAGAGTCAAGGTCTCTGCCCTGGAAACCGTTCAGGTTTCAGCCACATCTGTTTTGGATAATGTCTCAAAATGCGTGACCATGGACCCCAAGGTGTCCGGGGATATCATCTATGTCATGGGGGCCACTGCCAATGAGCTGGGGGCATCGGAATATTATGATATCTTCGGCAAAATCGGGCTGAATATTCCCAAAGTAGATTTTGATTCATGCAAAATACTTTATAAAACCCTTGAAAAGGCTATTGATAAGGAACTTGTGGCTTCCAGCCATGCCGTTGCAAGGGGTGGGCTTGGAATACATTTCTGCCTCATGGCAATGGCCGGAGGGCTTGGCATGGACATTGACCTGTCATGTCTGCCCATTTCTAAAGATTCCCCAATTTCCAAGGATT
>JAOZST010000087.1:12207-14349 GCA_029939535.1 Desulfobacteraceae bacterium
GATTCCCCAATTTCCAAGGATTTCAGGGACAAACTTTTTGATGATACACTATTGTTTTCAGAATCAGCAGGCAGGTTTATTGTAACAGTGGCTCCTGAAAATAAAGCGGTTTTTGAAAAATTGTGTAAAGGTCTGGCTGTCAGTCCTGTGGGTGTGGTAAATGACACTCACACAAGCCTGAAAATACAGGACAGGGATAAAAAAACCATTATTGATCTGTCCATTGAAACCATTGACAAGGCATTTAATAAAACCTTTGGAGATATGATATGAAAAAGGTTAAAGCATTGATTTTAACCGGTTTTGGTTTGAATTGTGACAATGAAACCGCATTGGCATTTGATCTGGCTGGTGCCCGGCCCCACAGGGTTCATATTAATTCATTGATTTCAGGCAGAGAAAAGCTTGAAGATTATCACATCCTTGCCTTTGGTGGTGGATTTTCCTGGGGAGATGACCATGGTGCCGGTGTGATACAGGCATTAAAACTGAAAAACCATATTGGTGAAGACCTGCTTTCCTTTGTCAGGGAAGGAAAACTTGTCATAGGAATCTGCAACGGATTCCAGGCTCTGGTAAACCTCGGGCTTTTGCCGGGTTTTGATTCTGATTATACCAGCCGCTCTGTATGCCTTACCTTTAATGACTGCGGAAACTTCAGGGACCAATGGGTTCATCTGGCAGCCAATGGGAACAGCCCTTGTGTGTTCACCAAAGGACTTGACATGGTTGACTATCCCATCCGTCATGGAGAGGGCAAGGTCATTGCTGATCCAGATGTTATTGAACAGCTTCTGGCAAACAACCAGGTGGTGTTCCAATATGCTGACAGCAAGGGATCTGCTGCAAAGGGAGTCTTCCCCGTGAATCCCAACGGATCACTGGAGGATATTGCCGGTATCTGCGATCCAACGGGACGGATATTCGGGCTCATGCCCCACCCGGAAGCCTATAACCATTTTACAAATCATCCAGACTGGACCCGGAAAAAGGAACAGCTCAAACGCCGGGGAAAGGCAATTGATACAGGCATGACCAATGGTATTCTTTTGTTTAAAAACGGGGTTGATTATATTCAGGATACTTTCTTTTGATTTCTATGCGGTCAAACTTAGATGATGCCTAATCCTAAAAACGGAGCCTGAACCAAAGTGCTTGGAACCCTTGTTAACTGCGTGGCCATTCTATCCGGCAGTCTTGTGGGAATCTTGTTTAAAAACGGCATTCCTGAAAAATACAATCAAACTGTGATGCAGGCCATTGGTCTGGCCGTTATCCTGGTTGGGATCAAGAGCGCCATGGGCTGCGATGACCTTCTGATTATTATTATCAGTCTGGCTGTGGGGTCTGTTATTGGGGAGTTTGTTGGTATTGAGTCTTACCTGGAAAGGCTGGGAAATTTTCTGGAAACCAGGTTTGCAAATTCATCCTCCAGTTTTTCTTCGGGATTTGTCACTGCCTCTTTAATGTATTGTGTGGGGTCCATGGCAATTGTGGGTTCCCTTGAAAGCGGACTTACCGGCAATCATGATACTTTGTTTGCCAAGGCCGGTCTGGATGGAATCGTCGGGATTATCCTGGCCTCTTCCCTGGGGATAGGGGTAATGTTTGCCGCTGTGCCGGTACTGGTTTACCAGGGGGGCATTACTCTGTTGGCAGGGGTATTAAAACCATTGCTGATTCCTACTGTGGTCAGTCAGATGTCGGGCACGGGAGGACTTTTAATCATGGCCCTGGGCCTGAACATGATCCGGGAAAAAAAGATCAAGGTGGGCAATATGCTGCCCGCAGTATTTGTGCCTTTGGTCTATTATCTGATTCTCAACCTTTTCCCCTAAAATAAAAAACCCCGGGATGACTGATATGGTCTCTGTCATCCGGGGGTAATAAACTATTCAATTTATGATAGTCGTTTATTGCAATTGTTCTTTCATGGTAATATCGTGTTTTCGTTCCTGTGTTGTCTGAACAAAGGTTTTGTCCTTATAAAAACGATAAACATCTTAAAACCATTTTGCAAGGGAAAAATAAAAAAAGTTTGCTTTGCCTAGAAAAAGAAGGGTGACTGACTCTTTTGAGAGCAATCAGTAATTGTTGCATTTGTGATAACAAAAGTCCAACAATAATATGAGTTGGATTATA
>JAOZST010000267.1:0-2154 GCA_029939535.1 Desulfobacteraceae bacterium
TTATCTTATATCCCATGGATTTTTCCTGTGTATTTCACGTACTTCCATCAATATCGACTTAATTAATGTCAACTTAATTAATATCAACTTAATCAATATCAACTTTTTTAATCAATTCCCGGGAGGGAATTCCAGTCTCCCTGTCCCAGCCCAATAATTCCCAATAATCTTTCATCATTGAATCCACATCCACGCTGCGGCCTTTGTTGGCACCTTTTGTCTGAACAGGGAGGCCAAGGAGCCGGTCATTTACACGATTTTTTTTTGGATTAATACCCTGACTGACATTAAATGCCTGTTTTAAAGTCTGGATATTGGTGCCGATTTCCATGTATTGCTCCGGGGTTAACTGCCAGCCTGTGGCAGCATTGAGCCAGTCAAAAATTCTGATGCGTCTGGCACCCAGGAACCCGCCAAACAGGCAGACCCCTGCTCCGTTCATTATATTCATGAATTGTGAATTGGCCTTGCCGATGCGGGCATGCCTGATGTTTTTTTTATACTTGCTGGATTTTAAATACCCCGGCCCCATTTTCGGGATGCCCTTTACCTTTTTCCAGAGCTGGTACATTTCATAGTAAAGACCTGAACCGTTTGTGTGGCGGCCGGGTGCCGGGTCCACGCTGTAATGGAGGGCAAATCCAGGGTCATTTCTGGAATCATGCATGGCAGGCTCCTGGCCTCCGCAATGGATGGCAATCTCCCGGGCCCTTTTGCCCATGCGCTGGGCTGCCATTTTAACCCCGTCTGCCAGAAGATCGCCGATTCCTTTTCTGGCAATCATTTTTTCGATCAGAAATTCAATGGCTTCAGGATCACCCCATTTCAGCTCCATGCCCTGGGTGTCTCTGGTGGTGATGATTCTTTTTTCAAAACATTCCATGGCAAAGGCCACGGCATGTCCGGCAGAAATGCTGTCCATGCCGGCCCGGTTGAGCAGTTCATTGAGATAAAAAATGGAGTCCATGTTCTGGTTCATGACAAATCCGCCAAATGATAGCACGGTTTCATACTCCGGCTTATGGGTCCTGGAAAACCTGCCATGGGTTTTGCAGATGCCCCCGCATCCCAGGGGGCAGGAGTAGCAGTGGAATTTTTCTATCTCCTTTTTTGTGAACACATCGGGATTGGAAGAGATGCTTTTGGAAAATCCCCAGTCCGAACTGGTGCCTGCCCAGTTTTTAATGGGGGAATCCCCCATTTCAACGGACATCTGGTTCATGGAAACCGTGCCCCATTTTTTCAGGAGAATTTTGTAAAGCATTCCGTCCTGGGTGACCACGGCAGGCATGATGCGCAGGAGCGCGCCAATGGGGCCAGTGAGAAATCCCGGCACAAAGGGGGGTTGGAACTGGACCCATTTGTTGCAGATTTTGCTTAAACGTTTGACCTCATCTTTGTTATGAACAGGAATCCTGCGGGTACGGGCAAGCACCAGGGCCTTGAGGTTTTTAGACCCCATAACCGCACCCAGCCCTGATCTGGCAGCCATACGTCCTTTGTCCGTTGATATGCCTGAGATCAGGGACAGATTCTCCCCTGCCATTCCGATACAGGCTACCCTGGCTTTCCTGTTATTGGTTTTTTCAAGGAGATAGACTTCCGTTTCCACGGTATCTTTTCCCCATACATCCTTTGCATCCCTCAGTTCAGCCCCGGCATCATCCACATACAGATACACAGGTTTCGGGCTGATACCTGTAAAGAAGATTCCATCCACTCCGCAGCGCTTTATGGCAGGGGAAAAATTTCCTCCGCAATTGGCTTCGCCCCAGCCGTTGGTCAGGGGGGATTTGCCAGCCACCATCCATCGTCCCGTGAAAAGGGAGCCTGTGCCAGTGAGAAGCCCTGAAACAAACCCCAGGATATTCTCCGGCCCCAGGGAATCAGCTCCTGGCGGGATCCTGTGGTATAGCAGGTGGGCTGCAAGCCCCATGCCCGATAAAAAGGATTCATAGACTGCATGGGGAATGTCCTCAATCTGGATTTTTCCCAGAGAAAGATCCACCATCATGATCTTTCCCATATATCCGTTGGCTTTTTTATTCATGGTATTCTTTCACTATATTTGTTCCCCAGGTTTGTGCTCTAGGGCATGTGAGTTAATGGGGTTTTTCATGGAAGTTCTTTTGGAAGCCGGATGATGAACCTGGT
>JAOZST010000267.1:2254-3866 GCA_029939535.1 Desulfobacteraceae bacterium
GAGTTAATGGGGTTTTTCATGGAAGTTCTTTTGGAAGCCGGATGATGAACCTGGTTCCCATGCCCGGGAAGGACTCAACATTCATAATTCCTTTATGGTCTTCAACAATAATATAATAGGAGACGGAAAGTCCAAGACCCGTCCCCTTATCAACAGCCTTGGTTGTAAAAAAAGGTTCAAAGATCCGTTTCCGGGTTTTTTCATCCATTCCCGGGCCATTATCTTCAATTTCAATACATATATAATTTTTTTCTGATGACAGGCGGATAGTCAGTTTTGGCTTTTCCCGGCCCTGGCCTCTTTCATCCATGGCTTCTGCCGCATTTTTAAAAACATTGAAAATAACCTGTTGAATCTTGCTTTCCTCGCAAAGTACAGCCGGGAGGTCTGGGTCATATTCCCTTACAATTGAGATCTGGTTGAAATCATATCTTTCTTTCAGATCGTAATCATTCTGGGACAGATCCAATGTCTTTTCAATCAATTCCTCAAGGCAATGTTTTTGCTTTACAGAATCACTTTTTCTGGCAAAATATATTGCCTGGCCATTTAAAATTCCGCACAAAGCCTCGAAGAAATACAATATTTTTGCCTTTGCGGCTTTGTGGAGGAATATCAAATCAAGATACCATACTTTGTGATTTCTGATAAAAAACCACTTTCATCATTTTGTCTTTCCAGTACAACAGGCTCAATCCTGTCATCAACCATCCGTCTGATTTTCCACAACAATGGATGGATCGAAAAATAATCCCCTTGAAGTTTATCTACAATAACAGCCACATCCATGTCACTATCTTGCCTTTCTGTGCCTTTTGCATAGGATCCAAATAAAATCATTGATATTGTAATAATATAGTGTATTGAAGTCAAATAGAGTTTGAAACAGTAAATGTATTTTAACAGGAAAAGCTTTGAACTCCAGAATTATAAATCCCCTGCAGTTTTGTCCTGGATTCCCTTGACCAATTCATGGAAAAAAAGAAAAACCCTTCGATATCTCTGGTAAAGGTTTCCCTTTGAAACCAGGGAGAATCCTGGTATGAAGAATGAAATCGATTTTTTAGAATTAAACTCAGGAGCCTTTGCAATGGATAGAAAATCTATAGTTTTGATTATTTTTCTTATAGTTGTATTTTCATTATCTCCTGCCACCGCAGCAAAACGTACCGCCCTTGTAATAGGCAACAGCAATTACGACTCTGTACCTTTGAGCAACCCGGTCAATGATGCCCATGATATTTCCCAGGCATTACAGAGGCTGGGGTTTGAGGCGATTTTACTAAAAAATGCCGACAAGCAAAAAATAGTAACTGCCATGCGCGATTTTGGCAGAAAGCTTTCCAATTCTGAAATCGGGCTTTTTTTCTATGCCGGCCATGGCATGCAGATCAAAGGGACAAATTATCTCATCCCGGTTCAAAGCGGCATCAAAGAGGAGTCGGAAGTGGAGTTTTACGCCATTGATGTAGGAATTGTCCTGGCCAAGATGGAGAGTACCGGCAATTCCTTAAACCTGGTAATCCTGGATGCCTGCCGGGACAATCCCTTTACAAGAAGTTTCAGGTCCTCAGCAAAAGGCCTTGCCCGGATGGATGCCCCCGAGGGCAGC
>JAOZST010000268.1:0-3860 GCA_029939535.1 Desulfobacteraceae bacterium
AAAAACCAGAATAGATTCCATGCGGCTTTTCCTGGATCAGAAAACTGTAACAGAGCGATGGGTATAGTTATTATTTTTTGAGCCAGGCTTGCCGGGAAGATTTATATAGTTTGACAATGGTAATGCGGTTTATTTTAACAAAAATAAAGGAGTTGAAGAAATGACACACACCGTTAGAACAATCAAAACATTTTTTATTGTAATGGCTATAGCATTTTCCTGCAGCCTGTTTTTTGTACCCCAGGCCCTGGCTGAAGGGGAAACAATTAATATCCGCTTCAGTACCTGGCATCCACCTGCAGGTGGAGATGTTCAGAAATTATGGATTCCCATGCTGGAAGAGATGAAAAAGAGAAGTAACGGCCGCATTACCTATAACATGTATGCAGGTGGAGCCCTTGGCAAAGGACCTGCCCACTATGATATTGTAAAAACCGGACTTTCTGATATGGGGTATGCCACATTGAGCTGGACACCCGGCAGATTTCCCCTTACCGATGTTCTTTCTTCTCCCATTGTATGTCCTGCCAAATGGAAGGGAGCAGAGGCTGGAATGGCCATGTATGAAAAGATATTAAATCCGGAATTTGATGGTATTAAAGTTCTTCATATCAACAATTGCGTCATGGCCCATCTCTGGACTACAAAAAAGGTAAAAAATATTGCAGACATGAAGGGTATGAAAATCAGAAGCCCTGGCGGACTACAGACCAGGGCCATTGAAGCCCTGGGTGCAACACCCGTGTTCATGCCCCTGGGAGAGGTGTATCTTTCCCTTGAGACCGGTGTCATTGACGGAGTTGTAACCTGTCCTGCCCTGGTTAAGGCATTTAAACTTTATGAAGTTGCAGATTTTGGTGTTCCCACATCCTTTGGTTGTGTTTCAGAAGGACTTTTTGTAAATCAGAAATTCTGGAATAAAGTTCCTGAGGATCTAAAACCCATTATCGAAGATGTGGGAAGGAATGCATATAAAATTGCCGGTATTTTTGATGAACACTGGTATGAAGAGACCATGGCCGGATTTGGAAAAGACATTGAAATTGAAAAACTTTCTGCATCAGAACAGGCTGTCTGGGATAAAAAATTCAGTGAAATGCTTGTTAAATGGGCGGAGGAACTGGAAGCAAAGGGTTTGATGGCCAAAAAAGCCCTGGTGATGTTCAAAGACGAACTATCCAAGGTTGGGGTCAGCTTTAATGCCTGCCCTGCTTTCTAATTAAATAGAGAATAAGACAATTATTAAAAATCATCTGCCGGGGAAGTTCTTAGGAGGCCCTGGCAGATGATTACTTTACTCTAATAAATTTCAGGGACTCAAGGAAAAGAATATAATGAGTAGTTCCCAGGATTTTTTTTCCCGATTACAAAAAACAATTCACCGGATCGTTCAGTTTGCCCTGTATATTGGCATGGGCTGGGTCATTGTGATGATGCTGCTCACCACCTTTGATGTGGCAGGACGATATTTTCTTTCAAAACCCATACCCGGTGCCATTGAAATGAGTGAATTCATGCTGGCAATTTTTGGAATTCTCGGCATGGCCTATACCCATCAGGCCGGGGCCAACGTAAAAGTGACCATGTTGACTTCTGCCCTTCCACCAAGGCTTGCAAGGCTCACTGAAACAATCACCTTGGTTTTAAGTTTTCAGATTGTGGCCATGCTTGTCTGGTATGGTATTGTCTCAGGCATTGAAGAACTCCAGGCCGGAACTACAACAGACACACTGGGGATTCCAATTTATCCGATTTATTTCCTTTTAAGTGCCGGGGCAGGACTTTTATGTCTGGAGTTATTCTTAAATCTCATTGAGTCTGTTCAAGGATTTTTTGGGACAAAAATTGTGGAAAGTTAATATTTTTTTACGGTGATATTCAAAGGACTTTTTATATGGATCCCCAGACCATTGGAATTGTTGGAATCGCAGGATTGTTTTTACTCTTGATCATTGGTATGCCCATTGGGTTTTCCCTTGCTTTTGTGGGTTTTTGGGGGATCAGTTCTCTTACGGATATATCCGTTGCCCTGCCCACCTTGGTAAGATCTTTCCATGGAACCTTTACAACCTATTCTTTTACGGTAATTCCTCTATTTGTTATCATGGGTGAACTGGCTTCGGTCTCCGGGTTGAGCCAGGGGATTTATGCTGTTGCTGATAAATGGCTTAGAAGACTTCCCGGCGGTCTTGGTATTGCCACAATAGGTGCCTGTGCCGGGTTTGCAGCCATCTGCGGATCTTCTGTGGCAACGGCAGCAACCCTGGGCAGGGTGGCTTTGCCTGAAATGGAAAAATATAATTATGACCCCCGCCTTGCCACGGGAAGTGTTGCAGCAGGCGGTACCCTGGGCTTTTTAATACCCCCCAGTATCGGTTTTGTGGTATATGGGATACTCACGGAACAATCCATTGGAAAATTATTGATATCCGGGTTTTTACCCGGGCTTTTCCTTGCCCTGGCCTATGTTTTTATTATTATTGCCTGGGTTCTGATAAAGCCCCAGGCCGCACCCTCAAATCCGGAAAAGGTCTCGTTTGCGGAAAAACTTATATCCCTGAAAAGCATCTGGGAGCTAATCGTTGTTTTTCTGCTTGTCATGGGCGGGATATATCTGGGATTTTTTACTCCCACGGAAGCAGGTGCTGTGGGTGCTTTTTTTCTGTTTATTGTCACAATAATGAGAAAAAAAATGACCTGGCCCTCTCTGGTGGAGGCCATGACATCCACCACAAAGGTTTCGGTCATGATTTTTATGATCCTGGCCGGGGCCTATGTTTTTACCTATTTCATGGCATTGACCATGATTCCCATGAACCTGTCTTTATATCTTTCCCAGCTTGAGTTATCCAGGTATGCCATATTGGCCTTTATCCTCATCGGGTACCTTGTTCTTGGATGTTTTCTGGATGCAACATCCATGATGGTATTGACCCTGCCCGTGATATTTCCCACGATTTTAAAACTTGGATTTAATCCCATATGGTTTGGTGTTATTTCTGTCTTGATGATGGAGGCAGGCCTGATCACTCCGCCCCTTGGGTTGAATATATTTGTTATTTCCGGTGTGGCAGATGTCCCCATGGGAACGGTTTTCAAGGGGGCAATCTTTTTTCTTTTTGCCATATTTGCAGTGGTTGTACTGGTGACTGTTTTTCCCCAGATTGCACTTTTTTTACCGGGAATCATGCGATAGGAAATTTTTAGTTTATTTAAAAATTGATATTTTACAGACCAGATTATTATTTTTCATATTTAGGAATAAAGGAGTTGAGTAAAATGAAACCCCAGATCAGAACAATTTATACCTTTGTTGAAGAAACCTGTATGGATGGTATAAAAACTTTGGAAAAACCCACCCGCAAAGCAGCCTGTGCAGTTGTTTTTAAAAATCCCTATGCCGGTATGTATCAGGAAGATCTGTCAATGCTCTATGCCTGGAGCGACGAACTGGGCGAGATGTTGACCCAGAAGGCGGTTGCTGCCCTGGGGATCGCTCCTGAAGATGTAGAAAGTTATGGCAAGGCAGCCATTTCAGGCCTGGCAGGAGAGCGGGAACATTGTGCGGCTCTCATGCATCCTGCCCTGGGAAAACCAATACGGGCCAATGTTGGTGGTGGAAAAGCACTTTTGCCTTCGGCAAAAAAACTTGGCGGACCAGGTACTGCCATTGACCTTCCCCTGGGACATAAAAATGCAGCCTTTGTCAGGTCCCATTTTGATGCCATGGAAGTACGGGTGCCGGATGCTCCCATGAATGATGAGCTGGTACTCATTGTTGGGGTTACAGATTCAGGCAGGCCCTTTCCAAGGGTGGGGGGATTGACTGTGGATGAAATCAAGGGTGAAGACGGATTAAG
>JAOZST010000088.1:0-14310 GCA_029939535.1 Desulfobacteraceae bacterium
ATCTATGCATATGATGCATATTTTTTAATGTGTGCGATTTCTTTACACAGCCCATTACTTACTCTTGATAGACGTATGAATGAAGTTGCGCAGAGTTTAGGGATCCATATTATGGAGGTAAACTGATGAAAGTCTATACCTATTCAGAAGCCAGACAAAATTTTTCTATGGTTCTTGATATTGCCCGCTCGGAAGATATCATTATTAAGCGCCGAGGAGGTGAGACCTTCAAGCTTATATTTAACAAATCGTCCAAATCTCCTTTTGATGTTGCAGGCATCAAAACAAAAGCAACCACAAAAGACATTCTCAATGCTGTAAGAGAATCTCGAGCAGGGTGTAGCGAACAAGACTCTTGAATTGAGCTGGGATACTGGGTGGCCTCAAAAGTATGGCTTTAACAATATTTTTTCCCTGGGTAATATAACGGAAATTTAGACGGTAAATAATTCTTTTGGAATCCGGCACACAGGAATAGGTTCCATTTTATGCCTGCATGCTGCATTGAATTTCCTGTAAATTTTTAACACTTCTTTTTTCCGTTTATCCAGGTTTTTTTCAATCTCCAGATTCCTTGTGGTGTGTGAAAGTTCATAGTTCATTGCCCATTCAAGCTCCCCATAGGTGGCACCCATCTGACTCTCATCACTGCGGTCGTCTTCCCACAGCCCGTCAGTGGGCGCTGCACTTAAAATATCCTGGCTGATGCCCAGCCACTTTCCAAGGGCATACACCTGGGATTTCATAAGGTCGGCAATGGGGGAAATATCCACTCCGCCGTCTCCGTATTTGGTATAAAATCCCACACCAAAGTCCTCCACCTTGTTTCCCGTTCCAACTACCAGCATCCTGTGGTGGGAAGCAAAGGAGTACAGGGTAAGCATCCTCAGCCTTGCCCGGGTATTTGCCATGGTCAGGTTATCCTGGATTTCTCCTGGGAAACTGGTTTGTATCTGCTTGAAAACAGGGGTTAATTCCATATCAATTCCAAGAACATTGTCATGGCTTTTCCTGAGCCAGTCAATGTGCTCACATGACCTGAATACCTGGTCTTCTGCCTGGAGAATAGGCATGTTAAGGGCCAGGACTTTTTTTTTGGTTCTGGCGCATAGAGTTGAGGTAACAGCAGAATCTATTCCTCCGGATATACCAATGGTAAAACCCTTCAGCCCGGCGGCCTCAACATAGTTTATCAGCCAGGTGACAATATGTTCTACAATGTTCTGGGTCTGCATAATAATTATGTCCTTACAATTTTGCTGTTATTTAATGTGACTGGTCCAAAGATTGGTTTTGGTTCTGGTTTTGCTGGCGCATATATTCGTATAAAATTATGGAGGCAGCCACACTGACATTCAGGCTCTGGGATTTTCCGAACTGGGGAATGGTCAGTCGTCTGATTGCCTGGAACAGATCCGGCTCAAAACTGATGCCGAATTCTTCATGTCCAAAGATAAACGCACTTTTGCCGGGCAGGGAGGTATTGGTAACCAGGCTTCCCTGCCCAGGTTCAAGAAGATAAGGGGTGTATCCTTTGTTAATAATTTCAGTATAACAGGTGAAAAATTCAGTGTGAAATACAGCTGGAACCCACTTAAAGGCACCCATGCCCGGTGCAGGATCGAAAAAATCAATACCAACCAGATGGATTTCATGGCATCCAAAGGCTTCGGCACTTCTGAATATTTTGCCGATATTATAGGAGGGTTTAAGGTGATCCAGCACAATGATGCAGTCGTGGATCCCGGGTCTGGCCAGATAATTTTTGTTCCTCTGCCGCCGGAACCGCCTTCTGGCCATCTCCCGTTCACTTTTCATCATCTTTCTGATTTTATGTGATCCCATTGTATATGCCTGGTCAATCCTTTTTTGTGGATATTTTTAAAACTGCCATGGTCAGGCGGGCAACACAGATCAACTCATTTTTTTCATTCTCAATGGAGATATCCCATACCTGGGTTGTTTTTCCCAGGTGGACTGGTTTTGCAATGCCTGTTACGAATCCCCTGGATATGCTTTTCAAATGGTTAGCCTTGATTTCCAGGCCGACACTCTGGCGGGTTTCATCCAGAGTCATATGGGATGCTGCGCTGCCAAGGGTTTCTGCCAGGACTACCGAGGCACCACCGTGGAGGATTCCCAGGGGTTGCCTGGTCCTTTTGTCCACTGGCATGGTCGCACTTAAAAAATCTTTGCCCTTTTCTATGAATTCAATGTTAAGGTGTCCAACAATACAGTCTCTACTGAAAAGGCTCAGTTCTTCCAGATTAAATTCTTTTTTCCAGATGGTTTCCATCCTATATATCCTCTTCTTTCTTATTGGCCTTCATGATTTCAAGTATGTGATCTATATTTTTCTGGGCAGTTGTTGTCTCAAGAGTGCAGCCTCCGGCACCGGCATGACCTCCGCCGCCGAACCGGGCCAGCAGATTCCCTATATTCACCTGGAAACCGCCATTGAAAATGCTGCGGCCTATACTGAGCAGTACATGGGTTTTCTCAGGTTCGAGAAACCGTATTTTTATACTGGCAATTGTATCTGGAAATAAAGAATAGGTTAAAAATCGATTGCCCGAGGGTATGGTGTCAAGGGTCCTGAAATCTGTTATGGAAATATTGTCCACAATTGTGGTGTATTTTTTTAAAAAATAACCAAATTTATCATTTTCTTCTATTACGGCATCACAGCGTTTTCGGACATCATCATCTTTGAGAATATCCCCAATGGGCATTTTCCCCAGCATGGATACCAGCTTATTCCAATAGGCTTTGTCCTGGTAATCCCTGTTTTTTATGGTCATGGATAAAATAATATAGGGATAATTTTCCGGGACCCTGACCTGGTCCTTTGTCAGGTCTGCCGAGTCAATCATGTCCGTGTTCCGGATAAGTTCATCAAATTTATGATTAAATTTCCCCTGGTTTTTATAATATTCATAGATCACCCCGGCAGCTGACGGAGCAATGTCAAAGGCACCTTTGAATTCTTTTTCTGGTTTGTTGGAGACATGGTGGTCAAACCACAGGGAACAATTGGGATCAAAGGGAAGGTTGGCCATTATATCGCCTTTTTGGATAGAAGCTTTCCCGGTCTGAACCTCATTGGGTTCAACCCAGTAAATATCTGAATCAATATCTTCAACCTCCTTGAGGAGAACGGCACATACAATGCCGTCGAAATCCGGTCGTGTAACTATTCTCATTAATTAACCTTTATTTTCATGATTTGTAGTGCCCTTCAGGGGCGACTATATAAATTTTCATCATATAATTAGAACATAACCATGGAATTTTCAAGATTGGTTTTATTTAAATTAAATTTGTATTATACCTGTTTGGGGTTTTATCTGTTTTGTATTTTAGGAAGGGATGGATCCCATTGATTTAAATAAGGGTTTTTTATTAAATGGTTGAAAAAAAGCACTATTATTCCGTTGGCAGAACAAAAACAGATCCTGTCCGCACTGCCCGGATTAAGATAAAACGATCTGTGTTTACCTGTTCCCTTGCCTTTGCCGCTTCTATTGAAGAGGCAAAGGTTTTTATTACAAAAATTTCAAAGGAGAATAAAATTGCCACCCATAACTGCTGGGCTTATATTGTGGGGGAACAAGGAGAAATTTCCCATAGCTCAGATTCAGGCGAACCAGCCGGAACTGCTGGCAAACCCATGCTTAATGCCCTGCTCAGCCATGATATGACCTGTATTGCAGCTGTAGTAACCCGTCAGTTTGGAGGGGTAAAGCTGGGAATCCGCGGATTGATCCAGGCCTATTCAGAATCTGTTACCACAGCCATTGAACTGAAACCCTTGGTCAAATTGATAAAAATCCAGCCAATTCAAGTTGAAATATCCTACGGAATGAATGAAACATTTTTAAACCAGCTGAGCAGGTTTCGGGCCATTGTCCAGCATTCAGATTATGGAGAAAATATTGTACATGGTATCCAGGTGGAGAAGGAGGATATGCAGGAGGTGGAGGCCTTTCTTTCAGAGTATCAATGCCAGGGCCGGCTCAAGTATCATCTTTCATTGAAAGGGGAAAAATATTGACATTCCGATAAATGTTAGTATAATTTAACTTTAATTAGTTATACTTATATTATACCGGGATTTAGTGCAAATATGAAAACAAAACTGGGTGCCCTGTTAAAAGCCATTCGAAATTCAAGACATTTGATAATCAAGGAGGTGGCTTTCAAAGCTGGTGTCAGCTCCAGTCTGCTCTCCCAGATCGAAAGGAATCGAATCTCCCCTTCCCTGGACACCCTGCTTCAATTATTGGAGGTATATGGGGTGTCACCCAATAAATTTTTTAAAGATTATGAAACCCACTCCAAAGTTGAGATCATTAAAAAAAATCAGAGAAAGATATATCAGAGAAAAGGCTTTACCTATGAAACCCTTTGCGGAGAAAGCCAGGTTAAGGGAAATCATTCCTTTAATGCCTTTTTCCTGGAGCTTGAACCTGGCCAGAAAAGGGGGGATTCCAATAATGGGCACCTGGGCCGTGAACTTGGAATTGTTGTTTCAGGCAGTGCCCAGCTGCTTTATGGGGAAGATGAATATGATCTCCATGATGGCGATTCTGTATCTTTTTTTTCCCAGATTCCCCACGTAATAAAGAACATATCAGACACACTTTTCCAGGCCTATTGGGTTGTCACCCCTGCGGACGGGGAAGATTATTTTGGTGATAAAATATTATAACCTTGGAGTTAGTCATGGGCAAAACAATTACAGAAAAAATTTTTAAGGCACATCTGGTGGATAAACCCTTTGGCGATGTCAGTGTATTAAGACTGGACCGGGTTTTCTGCCATGAAATTACAACACCCACAGCCATACAGGACCTTGCGGCCAGGGGAAAAGACAGGGTGTTTGATCCTGACAAGATCAAGGCCGTGATTGACCATGTCTCCCCTGCCAAGGATTCCAAGACTGCCATGCAGGGGAAAATACTCAGGCAGTGGGCACAACGTCACAAAATAAAAGATTTTTTTGATATAGGTAACAATGGGGTCTGCCATGCGATTTTTCCTGAAAAAGGGTTTGTCCGGCCCGGGTTAACCATTATTATGGGGGATTCCCATACCTGTACCCATGGAGCCTTTGGCGCATTTGCAGCAGGTGTCGGCACAACAGATCTGGAAGTTGGAATCTTAAAAGGGGTGTGTACCTTTAAAAAGCCGGAAACATACAGGATTGAAATTAAGGGTACGCTTTCCCAGGGTGTCTATGCAAAGGATATCATTCTGGAGGTGATCCGTCAGATTTCCGTGGACGGAGCCACAAATATGATAATTGAATTTGCCGGGAATGTGGTGGATGAAATGAACATGGATCAGCGTATGACCATTTCCAATATGGCAGTGGAAGCCGGTGCAACAAGCGGTATCTGCCAGCCTGACATGACCACTGTGAAGTATCTCTGGCCTTTTATCAAAGATGAATTTAAAAGCCCTGAAGCTGCCCTGGAGGAATACTCCCGTTTTTCATCCGATGCAGATGCGGTTTACGCAAAAAAGACAACCATTGATGTGAGCCTTTTGGAACCTTTGACAACATTCGGCTATAAACCAGATAATGTTCGCCCTGTGTCCCGGATGAAGGGAACCCGGGTGGACCAGGTGTATATAGGTTCCTGCACCAACGGCCGCATTGAGGATCTGCGCATTGCCGCAGAGGTTATAAAGGGTAAAAAAATTAAAGATAGTGTCAGGGGCATTGTTTCTCCTGCCACACCCTGGATTTTCTCCCAGGCCCTTGAAGAGGGCTTGATCAAGATCTTTATGGATGCTGGATTTTGTGTGACCAATCCCACCTGCGGGGCCTGTCTGGGAATGAGCAACGGAGTTCTTGCCCGGGGAGAAGTTGCAGCTGCCACCACCAACAGGAATTTCAACGGCCGCATGGGCAAAGGTGGAATGGTCCATCTGATGAGCCCGGCCACAGCTGCTGCCACAGCCATCCAGGGTGAAATTACAAATTCAAGCCTTTTTGTCAATCAGGAGAAGCACCATGAAAGAATTTAAAGGAAAGGTCCTGTGCCTTGACCGGTCTGATATCAATACCGATGAAATAATTCCAGCCAAATATCTGACGGAAATAGAAAAAATCGCCATGAAACCTCATTTGCTGGAGGATTTAACCCTTGACAGTTTTTCTCCTGAAAAAGATTTAAAGGATATTGGTGTTATCCTGACACGGGAAAATTTCGGGTGCGGCTCCTCAAGAGAACATGCGCCCTGGGCACTGGAAGTCAATGGGATTTATGTGGTGATTGCCCAGAGTTTTGCCCGTATTTTCAGGCAGAACATGTATAATTGCGGAATGCTGGCAATTGATCTGCCCCGGGAGAAGATTGACTCTGTTTTTGAATTTTGCAGACAGGGGGAAACCATTGTTTCAGTGGACATTGAAACTTCAAAGATCCAGGTTGAATCCCGGGGCAGGAGCCTGGAGCTTTTATTTACTATTTCAGAATTTGATAAAGCCCTTGTCCGGTCCGGAGGCTGGGTTGAGTATGCAGATAAAAATTATTAAAGCTCAGGTCTTGCCCCCGCTCCATTTGAGCCGGGTTTTCAATACCTTGAAATAGGATTGATCTTCAAAGGATATCATTTTAACGGAATTTCGGCTTTTTTTGATAAATATTTTATCTTTGGGGTCCATTTCAAACCCCTCCTGGCCGTCCAGGGTCAGGATCATGTCTTCAGGGCTTCCTTCCAGGCAGATTTCCACCCGGGTGGAGTCTGGAATCAGCAGGGGTCGGTTGGTCAGGGTAAAGGGGCATATAGGGGTTAGAATAATGGAAGGCACTGCCGGATGCACCACAGGGCCGCCGGCTGCCAGGGAATAGGCTGTGGAGCCTGTGGGGGTTGCCACAATTAGTCCATCAGCCCTGTAGGTGGTCAGATAGGTATTATCCAGGTAGACAGCACAGGAGGCAAGCCTGGACAGGGCGGCCTTGTTGATAACCGCATCATTGAGTACATCCACATCAATGAACTGTTTTTTGTTGCGCATGACCTTGATATCAAGCTGGGCACGTTCCCGGATAATATAATCTCCCCTGAATACAGATTCAACAGCTTCATAAAGTACATCTTCCGTGGTTTCTGAAAGAAATCCAACTTCCCCGAATTTCACGCCCATGAGGGGTATTTCTTTATTTTCAATGAACCTGGCCACACTTAAAAATGTTCCGTCTCCTCCCAATACGATTATGCATGAAAGATCATCTGGCACATTGCTCTGGCTTGGATCCCGGGTGTCAATGACCAGGCATTTGTCCCCAAGACTCTGGACCAGTTCCCTGGCTTTTTTTCTGGCATGATCTTCCTCTTTAATGACAATCCCGACGCGTTGGGTTTTCATGTTTCAGGGTAATCCTTTTTTTAAGTAAAATAATTCAGGCCTGTTTTTTTCAGCTTATTTTCAAAGATCTTTTTAATGGGCCTGGGCCCAGTTTTCACCAGATCCGAAATTGACTTTAAGGGGTACCTTGAGGGGGTGTACATTTTCCATGACTTCCCTGGCAATCAATATCAACTGGTCTTTTTCTTCAATGGGGGTTTCAAATATAATTTCATCATGGACCGACAATATCATTTTTGAGGCCATTTTATTTTTTATCAATGCTGCTTTCATTTTGATCATGGCAAGCTTTATCAAGTCGGCCGCACTGCCCTGGATGGGTGTGTTAATGGCAGCCCGCTGGGCAAAGTTCCTGATATTGGCATTGGAAGATCTTATATCATCCAGCCGCCGTTTCCGGCCAAAAATAGTGGTCACTTCACAGCTTATTTTTGTTTCTTCAATGGTGGTGTCAATGAATTTTTTTACCCCGGAATATCGTTTGAAATAGTTTTCAATATAGGCAGAGGCCATTTTCCTGCTGATGTTCAATTCATTGGAGAGCCTGAAGGCCCCCATGCCGTATACAATTCCAAAGTTAATGGCCTTGGCCTGGCTCCTTAAATCATCGGTGACAAAGGCGGGGAGAACCTGGAACACCTCAAGGGCGGTTCGGGTGTGGATGTCTTCATCATTGGTAAAGGCTTCGATCAAGATCTCGTCATTGGCGCAATGGGCCAGGACACGCAGCTCTATCTGGGAATAATCCGCTGAAATGAGGGTGTTTCCCTTTTCCGGAATAAATGCCTTTCTTATCTCTTTTCCTTCAGATTTGCGGATGGGAATATTCTGGAGGTTGGGTTTGGAGCTGGAAAGACGTCCGGTTACCGTTATTGTCTGGTTAAAGGAGGTGTGGATACGTCTGGTTTCAGGATGGATGAGAAGGGAAAGGGAATCCGCATAGGTGGATTTTAATTTGCCCAGGGTCCTGTATCTAAGAAGCTTTTCCGGCAGTTCATGGGTTTTGGCAAGCTTGGTCAGCACCTCCACATCTGTTGAATATCCGGTTTTCTTTTTGGTTTTTTTCATTGCTTTGAGCTGGAGTTTTTCAAATAGAATGACTCCCAGCTGCTGGGAAGAATTGATATTGAATTCTTCCCCTGCCAGATCATAAATCTGTTGTTCAAGGGTTTTAAGTTCAGCTTCAAACTTTTCAGACAAATTTTTTAAAACATCTGAATCCACCTTGATTCCAGCCATTTCCATGTCGGCAAGAACCGGAATCAGGGGAACTTCCATGGAATCCATGAGATTGGAAAGTTCTTTGTCCTGGATCTGTTTTTTAAACTCTTCATAGGCCATGAAGGTCAGATCTGCGTCCTCAGCCGCATAATCCACGGCTTCTGAAACAGGGACCTTTTCAAAACCAATCTGGTTTTTTCCTTTTCCCGTGATCTCTTCATAGGAGATGGTCTTGTACCCGAAAAGATTCATGGCAATACGATCAAGGCCATGCCCCCGTGTGGTCGGGTTCAGCAGGTATGATGCAATCATGGTGTCAAAGACAATGCCCTTGAGAAGGATGCCGTATCTTGCCAGAACAATATAATCATATTTTATATTCTGGCCAATTTTATGGATATCCGGGTTTTCCAGGATTGGCTTGAAAATGCGCAGGATTTCTTGTTTCTCAGGCTGTTGTATGTCTCCGGCATTGATGTGGGCAATGGGAATATAAAATCCACTGTCTGCCATATAGGAAAAGGAGATGCCCACAAGTTCAGCTTCCATGGGATTCTTGGAGGTGGTCTCCGTATCAATGGCGAAAATTTCTTTATTTTCAAGAACTTTGGCCAGTTTCTCAAGTTCCTGGGAAAAGGTGATTAATTTGTAAACTTTTTTTGATTTATCTGCTTTTGCGGCAAATTCCAAGGCCAGGTTTTTAAATTCAAGTTCCTTGAATAATTCAAAGGCTTTCTGGGTGTCAAAGGGCTTGAGTTTGAAATCCTCAATGTTTTCTTTGACCTTGATATTTTGATCAATGCAGGCCAGATCTCTGCTTAAAAATACGATTTCCCGGCTATTGGAAAGATTTTCATATAATTTTTTCTTTTTTTGGAGCTGGTCCAGATTTTCATAGATATTTTCTATGGAACCAAATTCCATTATAAGTTTGATGGCTGTTTTTGGACCCACACCTTTTACCCCTGGGATATTGTCGGCTGTATCACCGGCAAGCCCCAGCACATCAATAAATTGAAGGGGTGATATACCCATTTCTTCCTGGACCCTGGCCATGTCCATGATCTTATCTTTCATGGGGTCCCAAAGCTGGCAGTCATCGGTGATAAGCTGGATAAAATCCTTGTCCCCTGTTACCATGATTACCTGGAATCCCTGCTTCTGGGCAAGGTCGGCATAGGTCCCCACCAGATCATCTGCCTCAAAACCGATTTTCTGGACAATGGGAATATTCAGGGCAGATATCATTTTTTTGACATCCGGTATCTGGATTGCAAGTTCTTCAGGCATGGGAGGGCGGTTGGCCTTGTATTGTTCATACATGGTGTGGCGGAAGGTGGGGCCTTTGACATCAAAAAAAACCACAGCATATTCAGGGGTTTTTTCTTTTAATAATTTGAGAAGAATTCTAGTGAATCCAAAGGTGGCATTGGTGGGATGCCCATTGGCAGTGCTTAAAGAGCGAATGGCATGGAATGCCCTGTATAAAAACGCACTGCCGTCAATTAGAAATATTTTTTTTTTATCTGGCATTTTCAATGTCACCCTTTTTGGAGGTTGAATTTTCCTAAAGGGCATATATACTATCTTTTTAAAAAAAGGAGAAGTATATTTATACGATGAAGGAAAAAGTAAGTGCCAGAAGGGATAAACGCAGGCAGAAAAATATTAAGCACTGCCATTGCTGCCATGGGGAATTTATGTTCTGCTGGCAGTGTCGCTGTGGGTTTGCCATTTGCCAGTCATGCATGCATGAGAACCTGTGGGGCATGACCTGCAACGGAGTTACCTGGAAGTGCCCGGACTGCGGAGTTCAGAACGGCTATGGAAATAATTAATAATTTGTAAACAGGAGGGGAAAAATATGGCAGGAATAATCAATGTAGGAACCTTGATTTCCGGAGGCGGCAGCAATCTTCAGGCCATTATTGATGCATGCAAGGCTGGAAGCATAGACGCAAGAATTGTTTTTACCGGCTCAGACACCCCAGGAGTCAAAGGCCTTGAGCGGGCTCAAAAAGAGGGTATTGATACCTTTGTTGTGGATTACTCCCAAATCATTCAGTCCTGCAAAAAAGGTATCACTCCGGAAGACCTTCCCCCTGATTTTGAGTATGATGATATCCTGAAAAAACAGCAATTGATAAATCCTCCATCCACTGTCCTGGAACCGGTAAATACAGAATCGTCAGATATAAAATCGCCAGATATAAAATTATCAGGCAATGATGCATTAAAAGATCAGACCCGATTTTTTTTAGAATCCAGGGCCATTGCTGAAAAAAAACTCTTGGATCATATCCTGGCCTATGATATTGACCTTCTGGTCCTGGCAGGGTTCATGCGGGTGCTGACTCCTTATTTTATTGACCGTTTAAATATAGAGCCGGGTCAATACAGGATCATGAATATCCACCCGGCTCTTTTGCCATCCTTTCCGGGGACAGACGGGTATGGAGATACCTTCCGGTATGGGTGCAAGTTAGCCGGATGTACGGTTCATTTTATTGATTATGGCGAAGATACAGGCCCTATTATCGGCCAGAAAGCCTTTGATATTGAAGAGGATGATACCCTGGATGATATCAGGAGAAAAGGGCTTGAACAGGAATGGAAACTTTATCCGGCCTGTATACAGAAATTTGCTGAGTCAATTTGAGATGAAGTCCAGACAAGGGGCCTCAGGCCTGAGCAAAATGACAATATGTCTGGTTAGATAAAAAAGGAATCTGCCATCTGGATGGCATCCAGGTAAAATTCAGGCAGTTTTTCAATAATTTTCCGGCCGTCCATCAATTTGTAGAGGCCATTGTCCCATTCACCTTTTTCAAAGCTTGTCACCAGAATGCTGAGTTGATTGTATTGCTTGTCTTTTTTTAAAAGCGCTTCTTTGATCTTATCTGAAAAATTGAGGTTGACAAGAATGTCTTTCATGGGCCTGTCCAGTATAGCGTCAAGGTATGAAAACATGCCAATGGTGAACAACTCTTCCATTGTAAAATGGGTTTTCAGCATTCCACCGCATAGTTCGCACATCCTGGCCCGGATCACTGAGGATCTGATCAGTTCATTGGGTTTGTTTTCACTGAGATCCGATATCACTGCTAGGTGGATGAATTTTTTCAGTTCATCAGTGCCCAGGAAGGTCATGGCATCCTTGATGGTATTTATGGGTGTTGGTCGTTTAAAATAAGCGGAATTAATAAATTTCAGCAGCTTAAAAGAGACAGATAAGTCTTTTTTAATCAAACCTTCTATTTTGGGTAAATCAAGCTGGGGATGTCCAAATTCGTTTGTCAGATTCAGTTTCGTTATCTGGGCCGATGAAACATCCTTTTTAGAGAGAATTTCAGGTTTTGAGAAAAAATAACCCTGGAATAGATGAAAACCCATCTCTCGGGCCTTTTCAAACTCCTGGTAGGTCTCCACTTTTTCCGCCAGCAGGCTTATGGGATGCTGGGATTCAATGGCCTTGAATACAGGGCCAAGTGTGTCCAGGGGGGTGGCAATGATGTCAAATTTGATGATGGAGCAAAGGGCGATCATGGGTAAAAATTTTTTATGGTAAATAAAATCGTCCAAAGCAATGCGGAATCCATTTTTCTGGAACTCTTCCAATGATTTTATCACTTCCGGTTCAGGTTCAATATTTTCCAATACCTCAATGATAATATGCTCCTTTGGAAAAAGCAGAGGGGTTTTCTGGAGGATGAGATTCCTGGTAAAATTCACCAGTCCTGGTTTGCCTGCCAGGAGCTCATTAAGCTCAAAGGAGAAAAATGTATTGGTTAATAATTTGGATGTAGCAGTATCACCGTCAATCGTTGGAAATACATTTTCAAGGCCGAGTCTGAAGAGAAGTTCATACCCGAATACTTTTTTTTTTTCAGTAAAAACCGGTTGCCGGGCAACAAAGATATCCATATCTAAAAATTCCATTTTTTATAAGTGTTCATTAATCCGTTTGTGGAAGAGTCATGGGATGTAATGGGTTTGTCATCATTTAATTCAGGAAGGATTTCTTTGGCCAGCTGTTTGCCTAATTCAACACCCCATTGGTCAAAGCTGAAAATATTCCAGATAACACCCTGAACAAAGATCTTGTGTTCATACATTGCAATAAGGCTTCCAAGAACCCGGGGCGAAAGTTTTTTAAATAGTATTGAGTTTGACGGGCGGTTGCCTGGAAAAATTTTATGGGGTGCAATGGTTTGAATCTCTTCATGGCTTTTGCCTGCATCAATAAGCTCATCAACAACTTTTTCCCGGGTTTTTCCGTTTAAAAGGGCCTGGGTCTGGGCGAAAAAATTTGACAGCAGGATCTTATGATGATTGCCAACAGGATTATGGCTCAGTGCAGGGGCTAGAAAATCCGCTGGAATAAGTTTTGTTCCCTGGTGAATAAGCTGGTAAAAAGCATGCTGGCCGTTTGTCCCTGGTTCCCCCCATATAACTGGGCCGGTTTGATATTGAACTTTTTTCCCGTTTCTATCCATGGCCTTGCCATTGCTTTCCATATTGCCCTGTTGCAGGTAGGCAGGAAACCTGTGCATATATTGATCATAGGGTAAAATAACTTCTGTTTCTGCTTTAAAAAAATTATTGTACCAGATTCCAATTAATCCCAGTATCACGGGTATGTTTTTGTGAAATTCAGATTTTTTGAAGTGCTGGTCCATGTCAAATGCACCCGCAAGCAGATCTTCAAAGTTCTCAAAACCGATATAACAGGCAATGGAAAGTCCGATGGCAGACCACAGGGAATACCGTCCTCCCACCCAGTCCCAGAATTCAAACATGTTGTCTGCATCAATTCCAAACTCCTGAACCCCCTTTGAGTTTGTGGATATGGCTATAAAATGCCGGGCTATATGGGCTTTTTCTTTTGCATGGTTTAAAAACCATTCCCTTGCTGTAAAAGCATTGGTCATTGTTTCCTGGGTTGTAAAGGTTTTGGAAGCGATCATAAACAGAGTGGTCTCAGGGTCAAGATCTTTCAGGGTTTCAATGATTGCAGTGCCGTCAATATTTGATACAAAATGAATGGATAGTCCTTCCTGGGCATAGGGTTTAAGGCATTCTGTAACCATAACAGGTCCCAGGTCAGAACCCCCAATCCCAATATTAACGATATCTGTAACTTTTTTTCTGGTATATCCTTTCCACTGGCCTGAGATAATCTCTGAAGAAAATGTTTTTATTTTTGCCAGTACAGCATTGATACCAGGCATTATATCATTACCATCAACAAAAACGGGTTTATTTTCCCGGTTTCTTAAAGCAGTATGCAGGACAGGCCGGTTTTCTGTCTCATTAATATAATTGCCGGAAAACATTTTATTAATGGCATCCCGGAGCCTGACCTCTTCTGCAAGATCCATGAGAAGTTTCAGGGTCTGTTTATTAATTCTGTTTTTGGAATAATCAACAAGAATCGAATCAAACCTTATGGAAAATTTTTCAAATCTCTGGGGATCTTTGAGAAAAAGATCTTTCATGTGAACATCTTTTGTCTGAATATAATGGTCAGCCAGTTTTTCCCATGCTTTTGTTTTATCCGGGCTTATTTTGTCAAGCATATTTTTTCTCTATATTTTTAGCTTTTTTAGATTTGATTCTCTTGTTTCCCAGGGTGCAATTTTTTTGAAATTTTTGCAAATAAAAGATGTTGTAAACAAGAGACGTCATACCCTTGACATTATCAAAGG
>JAOZST010000089.1:0-2349 GCA_029939535.1 Desulfobacteraceae bacterium
GAGCATTGGATTCCTAATCCATGTGCGCAAGTTCGATTCTTGCCGGGGGTACCACCCACAAAGCCCTAAAAATCATGCCAAACAAATTAATCAGACCTGAATTATTAGCACCGGCTGGAAATTTCGAAAAACTTGAAATTGCTGTTCACTATGGAGCCGATGCTGTATACCTTGCTGGAAAAGATTTCAGCTTGAGAAATTTCTCAGGAAATTTCACAGACTCAGAGCTGGAAAAGGCTATACACTTTGCCCATAAAGCAAATGTAAAAGTTTATCTGGCATGCAATATTTATTCAAGGAATCATGAACAACAGCAGATCAAAAATTTCCTGAGCAAAGTGAATCATATCAACCCCGACGCAATTATTATTTCAGATCCCGGAATTATTATGCAGGCCAGGAAGATTATTCCCCATATTGATATCCATTTAAGCACCCAGGCCAATACAACTAATTTTAATACCGCTCTGTTCTGGCAGAAGTTGGGTATTATGCGGGTGAACCTGGCCAGGGAATTATCTTTAAAAGAGATTAAAGACATCACAAAGAACATCCAGATAGAAACTGAAACCTTTATTCACGGAGCCATGTGCGTCTCCTATTCCGGCAGATGCCTGCTGAGCAATTTTTTATCCAACCGTGACAGCAATCGAGGACTTTGCAGCCATCCCTGTAGATGGAAATATTCTGTTGTTGAAGAATTACGTCCTGATAAATTTCTTCCCATAATGGAAGATTCCAGGGGATCCTATATTTTCAATTCAAAAGACCTGTGTATGATTGATCATATCCCTGAATTGATTAATGCAGGGATCTCCTCCCTGAAAATAGAAGGGAGAATGAAAGGCATCAACTACCTGGCCTCGGTAGTCAAAACCTATCGAAATGCCATTGATGCCTATATGGCAGATCCAGAATCCTACAGAACCGATAAAGCCTGGCAAAAAGAACTTTTCCAGATTTACCACAGAGACTATTGCACTGGGTTTTATTTTAGCAACCCAGATGAACAAGCCCCTAATTACGAAAATATCCACCAGGGTAAAATTCACAGCTTTATCGGCAAAATTCTGGCCTGTTTTGATGAGAACCGTTACCTTATTGAAATAAGAAATAAAATCAGCCTTGCAAACAGGGTTGATATCCTTACCCCCAAAGGCCCTGCCCTGGAATCAGATATATTGGAATTATCTGACCCGGACGGGAATCCCATTGATAATGCCCAGCCCAACACAAGGGCGATAATGCAGCTAGCCCATTCATTCCAGCCCAACGATATTATTCGCAAAATATAAAACACTACTACTTTTTAGTCATTCTTAGTTTGACTTTATCTTGTCATTTTTGTAAATTGAGCCGATATTGGATTTTTATGTTGGAAAATTTTTACCTTTCCGAAGATAAACCTTTCAGGAGATTTAATATGTTTGATGACGACGAAACCCTGCAAATGTATATTGAAGAATCGCTGGATCATCTTGGTGATATTGAAAGCGACCTCTTAACCATAGAGGAGAGCGGAGAAAACATAGATCTGGATTTGGTAAATAATGTTTTCCGAGCAGCCCACTCAGTAAAAGGCGGTGCCGGTTTTATGGGGTTAACCACCATAAAGGATCTTGCCCATCACCTTGAAAATGTCCTGGGTATGATTCGAAACAAAGAGCTGATACCCAATTCAGATAGGATCAGTGTTCTTTTAAAAGGATTTGACGAGCTTGAAAATCTATTAAACAACATAGAAACCAGCAATGAGGTTGATGTATCTGACCATATTGCAGCCCTTGAAAACACAGCGAAATCAAATGATTCCCAAGAAAAACAGGATATTTCCTCTGAAATGGTTGATATTGTCCTCCAGGACGGTAGAATTTTTCAACAGATTTCGCTATCCGAAATAAAAAAACACGAATCTGAGGGGAAAAACCTTTTTCTTGTTGAATATGACCTGATTAAGGATATTCATCAAAGGGACAAAAATCCCATTGAACTGATTACCAGTCTCCTGAAAACCGGTATAATTGTTGATTGTCGCCTGGATTTTGAATCTATTGGCAGCCTTACCGATATGGATGGTCCAGGCAGAATTCCCTTTCAGGTACTTTTTGCTTCCATTCTTGAATATGATATGACTGAAACCTTTTTTGACATTAACAAAAAATATATCCATGCCATTAAAAAAGAGATGCTTACTCCCTCTTTAAATATTGAACCAGGGAATCAACTTACTGCCATGCCTTTGTTAGAAGAATCCACAGCTCAGATTCAATCTGCTGCTGTCCCAGCCTCCTCTGTGGATATTCCTGTTGCAAATACGGTCCAGTCAAACCAGACCCAGTCAAACCAGGC
>JAOZST010000089.1:2449-14305 GCA_029939535.1 Desulfobacteraceae bacterium
TCAAACCAGGCAAAGTCAAGGCCTGTTGTTGAAAGCAAAACACCTCAAGCTGCTAATGTGGCTGCAAAAAAAACACCCAAAACTATTTCTTCTGAAAAAGATCCACACCTGAGCACAAAAACCCAGACATCGTTAAGGGTAAATGTGGGTCTGCTTGATACCTTAATGACCCTTGCAGGAGAACTTGTTCTAAGCAGAAATCAATTGCTCCAGGGAATAAACTCCACAAATACAAAGGCAACTGAACTATCAAGCCAGCGCATTGACATGATCACTTCGGAACTGCAGGAAGCGATCATGAGGACCAGAATGCAGCCCATTGCCAATATCCTGAATAAATTCACCCGAGTAGTAAGGGATCTTTCCCAGCAGTTAGGGAAATCAATTGAACTGGAGATTGAGGGCAAGGAGGTTGAACTGGACAAAACCATTCTTGAAGCCATCAATGACCCCTTAACCCATCTGGTAAGGAACTCTGTCGACCATGGGATAGAGACCCCCCTTGAAAGGGAACAAATGGGCAAAAACGGTACTGGAACGTTGACATTAAAAGCATTCCATGATGCCGGACAGGTTAATCTTGTCATCTCAGATGACGGAAGGGGTCTTGACCCTGACAAAATAGCAAACTCTGCTATTGAAAAAGGTCTGGTCACTGAACAGCAGGTAGCGGAAATGTCTGAAAAAAATAAAATTGAATTAATTTTTCTGGCAGGTTTTTCAATGGCCAAAGAGGTAACCGATGTTTCCGGCAGGGGTGTAGGCATGGATGTAGTTGTCACAAACATTACAAATTTGGGCGGCATTATTGAACTGGATTCCACTCCGGGCCAGGGAACTGATATTCAGATTAAACTGCCATTAACCCTTGCCATAATTCCCAGCCAGATCACATCGGTGGGAGATGAAAGATATGCCCTGCCCCAGGTAAACCTCAATGAACTGCTCAGGATCCCAGCTGCCCAGGTAAAAGAAAAAATTGAAAAAGTCGGTGACGCCTCTGTTGTACGTTTAAGGGGAGAACTTCTTCCTCTGCTGAATCTATCGGAAATGCTTGGCATTAAAAAAACCTATGTTGATCCAAAAGACGAAGAGGAATTTAATGACAGGAGACAAAACCTGGCAGATCGAAGATCCAAAAAACATTTGACAACTGAGGATGCGCTTTCCGATAATTCAGACAAAGAGCCTGTTGAAAGAGATATTAAAGACAGGCGCTACCATGCATCCAGCGCCATGAACATAGCGGTTGTTTCAGCCGGTGCCTTCAAATACGGACTTGTGGTTGATCAATTACATGACTCTGAAGAAATTGTTGTCAAGCCGGTTGGACGTCACTTGAAAAAATGTAACGCATATGCCGGTGCCACCATTATGGGTGACGGAAAAGTTGCATTGATCCTTGATATATCAAATCTTGCCCAGATGGCAGAATTATCCACCGTGTCAGAAGCCAGCCAGCTGGCCAAGGCAGCAGAAGCTGAGGCTGCTGCTGCCCAGGACAAAGTTGCTTTACTTACCTTTAAGAATGGTGAAACAGAACATTTTGCAGCGCCCCTTAACCTTGTTGAAAGGATTGAAAGGATACAGACTTCCACCATCGAACAGATTGGTAACAGAAAGGTAGTTCAATACCGTGGCGGAGCACTGCCCCTGTATGAACTGTCCCAGGTAGCTGATTTCAGTACTCTACCAGAAAAAGAGCAACAGGAAGTTATTGTCTTCAAAGTAAAGGACCGGGAACTGGGCCTCATGGTAACATCGCCCATTGATGCCATGGAAGTAGTTCTTGATATAGATGCAAGCACCCTGAAGCAGCCGGCTGTCAGCGGGTCCATGATCATCAACAAACACACTACATTGCTGGTGGAGATTTTCGAACTGGTAAAAATATTAAATCCTGAATGGTTTGACCGAGAAGCTCAGGTTGCTGCTGAAATGGCTGAAGACGGAGAAAAAATTCTTCTTTTTGCAGAAGATTCAGCATTTTTCAGACACCAGGTTAAAAAATTTCTTGAGGAAGACGGATTCAGGGTGATTGAGGCTGAGGATGGCTTGATAGCCTGGGAGCTTTTAAAAGAAAGAGTGGATGAGATTGATCTGGTGGTAACTGATCTGGAAATGCCTAATATGGATGGATTTGAGCTTACCAAGAGAATCAAAAATGATCCAAAATTCTCTCATCTCAAAGTCATCGCCCTAACCTCCCTTGCCAGCGAAGCCCATATTGAAAAAGGAAAAAAAGTTGGTATTGATGAATACGAAATTAAACTGGACAGGGAAAAACTAATGCAGGTTGTTAGAAAACACCTGGGCCTATCCTGATAATTTCTTGTTTTTAAACTCTTTAAGGAGAAAAAATAATGGAGCTGAATAAAGACGGTTCTTCCGAAGATATGGAATTTTCCACCTTTTATGTTGGGGGAGCTCTCTGTGGTATTAATATTCTGAATATTCAAGAAATAAACAAACATTTTGAAATTACTAAAGTCCCCCAGGCAGCTGATTATATTGAAGGTATTTTAAACTTAAGAGGAAGGATAGTCACCATTATTGACCTGGGAAAAAAACTGGGTCTTGAGCCGGCAAGCAGAGGCAAAGACAACAGGAATATAATTGTGAATTCAAAAGATGAGCATATCGGCCTGCTGGTTGATTCAATCCACGATGTGGTCCTTGCCAAAAACGAAGACATAGAGCCGGCCCCCTCAAATATCAGTGGTGTCAAAGGAAAATATTTCCAAGGTGTTTTAAAAACAGAAGCCCAGCTAATAGGAGTATTGAACATTGATGAGGTGCTAAAGGAATAATGGAAAAACTAAAAGCTCTTGTGATCGATGATACCATTGTATATCGGAAAATTGTGGGCGATGTATTAAAATCAATTCCCGGGGTGGAAGTTGTGGGAACCGCCAATAATGGAAAGATTGCGCTGTCCAAAATAACCTCTTTAAAGCCCGATCTTATCACGCTTGATATTGAAATGCCCGAAGTAAATGGGATAGAGGTCCTCCAGGAACTCCACAAAAGTCCAACCCCGCCTGTTGTCATTATGCTGTCAACCCTTACGCAGCAAGGCAGCGAGATGACAATCAAAGCCCTGGAACTTGGTGCTTTTGATTTTGTTCCTAAACCAGATGCAGGCACAATGGCAGATAACCTGGTAAAGGTAAAACAGGCAATCGAGCCCATTGTAAATACTATTAAACGGAAAAGCCTGGGTTTTAAAACCCGTCCTGAACGTTTTTCCCAGCCCCCCGGAAAAAAAATAGGGGAAAAAATAGGAAAAAAAATAGAAGAAAAGCATACCATTTCAGCCGCTCCCAGGGTTCAAACCCCATCGAGGAAAACCAAATCAGAAATTGTGGGCATTGGCATATCCACAGGTGGCCCCAACGCTTTGACAAAGATGATCCCAATGCTGCCGGCTGATTTCAAGGCACCAATATTGATAGTACAGCATATGCCCCCCATGTTCACGGCATCCCTGGCTAATAGTCTCAACAACAAGAGCAAGCTTGAAGTCAAGGAAGCCGAAGATGGAGATTTGGTTGTCCCCGGCAAAATTTTCATTGCTCCCGGAGGAAAACAAATGAAAATTGTTGCAGGTCAGGACGGTATTTCAAGAAAAATAAAAATTACTGACGATCCTCCTGAAAACAGTTGCAAACCATCTGTGGACTATTTGTTCAGATCTATTGCCCAGCATTATGTTGGACGCTCTACTGGAGTCATCATGACTGGAATGGGCTCTGACGGTTCAAAAGGGCTTGCCCAGATGAAAAAGAATGGCAGCCTGATCATTGCCCAGGATGAAGCCACCTGCACAGTATTTGGTATGCCAAAACAGCCCACTGAATCAGGCATTGCAGATGTGATCGCCCCTTTGGAAAGAATGGCGGATGAAATAGTCAGAACTATTATCCAATAACCGGCACTATATTTACTCCCCATATTATGAATAAAATCAAAGTAACCCCAGGTGAATTTAAAGACTTTTCCAGATATATCCTTGACATATCTGGAATTACCCTTGATGTGGGCAAGGAATATTTATTGGAAACCCGCCTGAATCAATTGCTCAACCGCCTGGAATGCAAATCCTATTCAGAATTGCTAAGAAAGGCCAAATCTGATTTTAAAAAAGAGTTGGAAAATGAAATCATTGATGCAATTTCAACCAATGAAACCTATTTTTTCAGGGACAAATCCCCTTTTCAATTGTTGCAGCATAAAATTCTTCCAGATCTGATTGATAAGCGCACAGCCAAAAATTCAACCCTGAAGCCTAACATACGCCTTTGGAGTGCAGCTAATTCAACTGGTCAGGAAATATATAGCATTGCCATGATCCTGCTTGAAATGGGGGTAAATCCAAAAGATTATAATATTAAACTTTTTGGTACTGATATATCCGATGCAGCCATAGCCAAGGCAAGCTATGGGGCCTATAACAAATTTGAGATAGCCAGGGGCCTGGACCAGGGACGGATAAACAAATATTTCAACAAATATGAAGACCAGTATAAAATAAAAGATGAGCTCAGGGCCATGGCTCAATTTAAAAAGATGAACCTGATGAAACCCTTTATGGGGCTTGGTAAATTTGATATTGTCCTGTGCAGAAATGTGATGATATATTTTACCATCGAAGACCGGAGAAAAATCTACCAAAATATTTCCAAGGTCATGGAGCCGGATGGATACCTTCTCATTGGTTCCACAGAATCCCTTGTTAATGATACTGATCTCTTTGTTTCCAATAAATATCTCAACTCTGTTTTTTACCAGTTTAAAAAATAATAGAGGCTGCTATTATGAATTCTATTAATTCCAATGATTTTATGGATGAATTGATTTTTTGTCTCAAAGAAGAAGATATAATAAAGGCAAAAGCCCTGCTCCAGTTTGCCTCGGATTCCAACGTTGACACAATAATCCAAAAAAAAGCCCTGGCAGAACTTACCAGAGGCTCTGACCGTATTGTGTTGCCTTTGCTTGAATACCTGACAAAAATTGAAATTTCAAATTCTGAAATTCAGGAATCCATTTATGAACTCATTCTTGACAAAGCCTACGGAAATACCGACCTTGTAATTGAATACATTACCCAGAAAGAAAAAAAAACCAGACTCCTGTTTTTAAAAGCAGCAGGGGATCTCTTGTTAGGGGATACAGCCCCAATATTAAAACAAATTATAATCAAAGATAAAGACCCAGAGATTCTGGTTGCCGCCATTAACTCCCTGGGCATCCTCAGGCTGCCTGAATTCCTGGATGTTTTTTCTGCCATGGCAACCCGTGGTGAAAAGGATATCCAAAAAGCAGCTATTTTTGCAATATCGGAAATTGGCAGCCAGGATGCTGCGGACCAAATTATAAGTTTTCTCGGCCAGGATGAAGAAACCAATAAACTTGTGGTGGAGGCCCTTGCTGAAATGCAGAATCTCTATGCCCTTGAAAAGCTCACCTCCCTTTTAGCCTCAAATATAACCATCATCAGAGACACTGCCATTGACCAGCTAATGAAACTTGGCACCAAGGCAACTCCCATATTAACAAAAGCATTTCAAAATGCAGATGCAGATTATCTTGTTCATTTGATCACAACACTTGGATACCTTGGGGATACTGCAGCAATTTCACCCATACTGGACATTATCAATACCCAGCCCGGTGATGCCAATATTCGCCAGGCTGCCTATGAAGCCATGGAAAAAATTCCCTCCCCCAAAACAGCCATATGCCTGGCCCAGGGACTACAGGACCCTGTTGAAGCCGTTAGAATGAGTGCGGCCAGGGCCATTGACAAGAATCTATCCAAGCCCCTGGTGGCAGGCCTTAAGAATATTGTCAGAACAGGATCTTCAGATGCTCAAATGGTTGTTTCAGCCCTTATTGATTCAGAGGCGGGCAATATTTTCAATTTCCTTGCCGGAGAAGAATCTTTTAAGAATCTTGCCAGACATCATATCACCCAAAAAGCTTCTCCGTCCACACGAAAATCTTTTTTAAAAAAAATGGAAAATATCGGTCAAAAAGAGTTTTCAACAGAGATCGCCATGGAGATACAAGGCAATGATCAAGAATCAGCAAGTGAGACAAAAATTATTGTGATTGATGATTCAAAGATGATGCTCAGACTTTATCAAAACAAACTCTCATCCCTGGGATTTACACCCCAGACCTTTGACCTCCCGGAGGAGGCCATTCCTGTCATTATTGCCACCAAACCGGATTTGGTGATCACAGACCTGAATATGCCCAATATCAGCGGGCTTGAACTGACCCGTGAACTCAGAAAAAAATTTACCCGCCAGGATTTACCGATTCTCATGATCACCACCCAAAGCGATTTTGTGGAAAACCAGCAAGGGGATATTCAGGTAAATGACTCCATGCTGACAAAATCAGGAATCAATAAAATACTTCACAAACCATTTACAGATGATGAGTTTAAAAAAGCAATTCACACATTCCTGACACCATAATGGCTTTTTTTAAAAAGCGCAGCCTGATTTTCATTGTTTTTATTGGCCTTCTTACAGGGCTTCTTGCAGGTACATTTCGGGGACTCCTATATGATCTGCCGGAAATAAACCATTTAAAACAATTTAAACCCTCTTCAGTTACAACGGTCTATTCCCTGGACAATCAGGTGATCACACGATTCTATCTTGAAAAGCGGTTTCCAGTATCCATTGAAAATATTCCAAAGTCTCTGATTGATGCCCTTCTTATCACAGAAGACAGGATTTTTTTTACCCACTCCGGCCTAAATTTTAAAGCAATTTTACGTGCTCTTTTCCATGACATCAAATCTGGAAGATTCAAACAAGGGGCAAGCACTCTGACCCAGCAACTGGCAAAGACACTATTCTTATCCTCAGAAAAATCAATCCTCCGAAAAGTCCGGGAAGCAATTATTGCCGTTCAAATCGAGAGACGATACACTAAAAATGAAATCCTTGAACTTTATTGTAACCTTATCTATCTCGGTTCCGGGGCATATGGTGTTGAAGCTGCAGCCAGAACATATTTTGATACAAATGTTTCTAATTTAACCCTTGACCAGGCTGCACTTATTGCCGGCCTTCCCAAGGCTCCCTCTGTGTACTCCCCGCTAAATAATCCTGAATTAGCCAGGAAAAGAAGATCACTGATTTTAAAACAGATGCTGGAAGCAGACATGATTTCATTACAGGAACATGATCTGGCGAACAAAAAACCTATTTCAATTAAAACCAGAACCAAGCCCCTTTCCCAGGCCCCTTTTTTTGTGGCATACCTGAAAAATATCCTAAGATCCCGGTCAGATCTTATTTCTGGATATTCCAATGGATTGGATATCCATACCAGCCTGGATATGAGACTGCAGAAGATTGCTGAAAAATCAATAATAACACAGATGCACAGTCTTGAAAAAAGAATGGAAAAAAATTCTGTTGAAAATCCTTCCCTTGAATCTGCCCTTATTGCCCTGGATGTCAAAACAGGTGGCATCCTCAGTATGATTGGTGGTCGAGACTTTAATAAAAATGAATTTAACAGGGCTGTACAGGCAAAACGCCAGCCAGGTTCTTCATTTAAACCCTTTGTCTATGCCGCAGCCCTGGCCCGGGGATATAACCAGAACCAGACTCTTCTGGATGCACCATTGAGTTATTCCCAGGGTAAAAGAAAAACCTGGGAAGTAAAGAATTTCTCCCGGACCTATGGCGGAGAGATGACTCTTAGAAAAGCCCTGGCCTTATCCAAAAACACACCGGCTGTTCGACTTATGGAAGATATCGGGCCTGGAACTGTCATTGAATTTACAAAAAAATTAGGCATTTCATCTCCATTGCATCCCTTTCTCTCCCTTGCTCTTGGCACCTCTGAGGTAACCCTTTTAGAATTGACTGCAGCCTATATCCCATTTGCAAACAAAGGAATAAAGGTAGTCCCTTCCCCAATTGTAAGTATCATTGATTCTCATGGTCGAATTATTTTCCGTAATCCCGTTAAAAAATATTCTGTAATGTCCAGGGAAAATGCCGCTGTGATGGCAGATATGCTCAAGGCTGTAATATTTGAAGGAACTGGAAAAAGAGCAAGCCATATTAAAAAAGATATTGGCGGCAAAACCGGTACCACTGACCGATATCGGGATGCTCATTTTATTGGTATCAGCCCGGATATTGCCCTGGGGGTCTGGGTTGGTAATGACGATTCCAAAACTCTTGGGCCTTTAGAAACCGGTGCCAGGGCAGCACTGCCCATCTGGATTGACTATATGGATGCATTTCTCGAGGACAAAGCCTTTCAATATTTTGATATACCTGATGGCACAAAAATGGTGTATATCAGCCCTGATACAGGAAATATCCTCTCCCAGGCTGACCCTTCAGCTGTTAGAGCATTGATAAAAACAAAAAAATGAAAACTAGGCGTAAATCATTTTATAGGGGATGGGCGCATAGTTGATGACTGAAGGCTTGGGTAGAATACGCTCTTCTGCAACAGTAAGCCAGTTGGTATCAAAATTTAATTCCCTGAGCCGTCCTCCTTCCGACGGCAATGCATGACTGGTATGGTCATACCGGACATTCAATATGCAGATATAGCTTTTGCCCTGTCTTGCAATCACATAATTTTTTGTAAAGCTGCTCTGGGGCATCTGGGCCAGCATGACAAGGGTCTTGACCTGATCCGCCGATAATTTGACCAAAACGAATTTTGATACGCCTTTTTCATCAATACGCAAAAGATTTCTGGATTCACTGGAAGAAACATAGATGGTCGTAATTCCGTCAAATTGCCTGAAATACTGAGCTGCCACAATGGCAGCTGTTCTTCTACCGCCGGACATAACTGGAATGCCATAATATTCAAATAATTTTTTTTGTAGATTTTCAGCATATTTATCCCCTTTTTCATATAAATCTTTGGAGATATACCTCAAATCCTTGGCAAGATTTTCCGATGCATCGGCAATGGGCCAGTCAACTCTGACATGGAAATGGGTCAGAGCATATTGTACCTTGGTTCTCTGATTTTTCTGGATCAGCAGTGCATAATCCACCGGTAAAAGAGACCTGAGCAAAGAAAAAAAATCACTGGTTTCAAAATATTTAAGATCCCGGTTAAAATTTTCCACATTTGGAAAATATTTGTGGCTCAGCAGGTTGGTTTTGGTGGTTTTGTTGGCATCAAAATATCGAATATATTTTTTGTGTTTCTTGTCAATGAAATCTTCTGAAAAAATAATCAAAAATGAATTTTGGGCATCGAATTCAATGGAAGGGATTCTGGCCCTTGGCTTTAATTCTCTCAATTCCACAAAGGGATAGGGTGTGTGCAGACGTAAAAAATTATTATAAGACCCAATAAGGGAATACCCTATAACAAACTGATCCAGTTCATCACGCAATACCTGATAATATGACCTTCTTAATCGGGCTTCCCTGCTCAGACATTCTCTTTCAATGCAGAATTTCATCTTGCTTCCTTTATATTATTCCAGCGCTGCCACCCCTGGGAGTTTTTTCCCCTCCATCATATGTAAAAATGCACCACCACCAGTGGAGACATAATTGACCTGATCTGTGACCCTGCATTGTTTTGCAGCAAGCCCAGTGTCTCCGCCGCCGACAATTGAAAAACCCTTTGATTCAGCAATGGCCCAGGCCACGACCCGGGTTCCTCCCATAAATTTTTCCATTTCAAACACACCCATGGGGCCATTCCAGACGATGGTCCCGGCTTCCTGAATTGAATTTGCATACAGCTTAGCAGTTTGGGGTCCAATATCCAATGCCATCCAATTTAATGGAACTTCATTAACCAGCACTATTTTTGTATCTGCCTCTTTATCAAATTGATCAGCTGCCACAAGATCTATGGGCAAAAGCAAATCTATACCTTTTTGGGCTGCTTTTTTTATGATTGCATCTGCTGTCTTGAGAAGATCGGCTTCAACCATTGAGCCCTGGGTATCTATGCCCTGGGCTTTTAAAAATGTATTGGCCATTGCACCGCCAATGATAAGTTTGTCCACAAAGTTGAGCATATTTTCCAATGCAGCCAGTTTGCTTGAGACTTTAGCTCCCCCTATGACCGCCACAAGTGGCTTGTTGGGATTTTCCACGGAATCGTAATAGGATTGCACTTCTTTTTCAAGTAAAAAACCCGCACCAACTTCAGATACAAATTTTGTAATACCGGTTATGGATGCCTGGTCCCGGTGGGAAACGGCAAATGCATTATTGATATAAATATCGCAGAGACCTGCCAGTTTTTTAGCAAATATGGGATCATTGTTCTTTTCCTCATTGTAAAATCTTAAATTTTCCAATAAAAGAATCTGTCCATCTTTAAGGGAATTGACCTTTTTTTCAACTCTTTCCCCTATACAATCATCAATAAATAAAATCTCTTGGCCCAATAGTTGGGAAAGGCGCTGGCCAGCCGGTGCCAGGCTTAATGATTCATCCCTGCCCTCTCTGGGCCTTCCCATATGGGAAGCCAGAATAATTCTCGCTCTGCAAGACCTCAGATATTCAATTAGATCAAGGGTTGCTCTTATCCTGTTGTCATCGGTGATATTTAAAGCATCATCCATTGGCAGGTTGTAATCTACCCTTACAAAGACTTTTTTCCCATGGACGGACATATCTTTGACAGACTTCATTTATACCTCCTGACAATTTATTTTATTTCAAATTTGTTTATTTCAAATTTCACTGACCTGTTACTCCTGAAACGCAACTATCTCTGGGCCTGGGGTATTACTTTTGTGATATCTTTCTATGGACTTGTTTTTTCCGGGACCAACGTTCAAAAAAATTCATGGCTCCGGCCCTGGTACTCCGTTCAATGATCTCTTCTTCAACCTTTATCCCGTCCATGCTAGCCATGGCCTGGCCCAGGCATCTGGTCTTAAGGGGACAATGGAAATAACATTCATCTGGTGTTTGCCTGAGTCCGTTTTCTCCCATGGGAAAAACCTTTTCCAGCTTACCAAAACATTCACGAATATTATTTTTTTCTTTGTTCATTGCTTTGTTTAAGATCAAGGTCTTCTTCCCCCTGATCTTCCTCTTCCGGAAGTCGTGCAATACCGATCAATGCCTCTTTGGAAGCCAGGTTAATGAGTTTAACTCCCTGGGTATTCCTGGAAATCACATTTATTCCGTCAATGGAAGTTCGAATAAGTTTTCCCTTGTCTGTGACCATCATGAGTTCATCATTGTCACCCACCAGGGACAGGGCTACCATTTTACCATTCCTTTTGGATGTTTTAATGGAAAAAACACCCTTGCCTCCCCGGGTCTGGGTCCTGTACTCTTCAATGGAAGAACGTTTTCCATATCCATTTTCAGTAACAGTCAACAGGGTCTCTTCAGACTCCAGCACCTCCATACCCACAACGCGGCTATCCTCATCAATACGCATTCCCCGGACTCCCAAAGACCCTCTGCCTGTATCCCTGACATCGCCTTCGTGGAAACGGATTACCTTACCCCCTTCAGAGCCCAGAAAAATATCCATGTTGCCATCTGTGATCCTTGCAGCAATGAGTTCATCCCCCTCGGCAAGTCTAACCCCGATAAGGCCGCCGGATCTGGGTCTGGAATAGGACATTAGAGCGGTTTTCTTAACCCGCCCTTTTTTAGTGGCCATGATGACATATTTATCCGCCACAAACTCGTCAACAGTCAGCACTGTGGCCAGTTTTTCTCCCTCGTCAAAATTCAAAAGGTTTACAATGGCCTTTCCAAGGCTTGAACGTCCTGCCATGGGCAATTCATAAACCTTTGACTGGTAAACCTTTCCAAAATTGGTAATAAACAAAAACGTGGCATGGGTGGAGGC
>JAOZST010000090.1:0-14258 GCA_029939535.1 Desulfobacteraceae bacterium
AAATAGTTATAGGCACAAGTCCCATGATTGTTTGAAAAAAAGTTCAAAATTTTGAACTTTCTACCCTTCCAGTGCTTTGATTTTCAGTATGGGCAAACTATCAGTAGTCGCAGTAAAAAAATTATTATTATGATTCCAGGCTGTTAAAAAAATATAGAGAATTTGGTGAAGATTGGCAGGAAATTTGCAAATATAAAATTATTATATTTACTGACCAAGAGTTAGTTTTTTCATCTTTTTTTCCTTTTCTAAAAAAGGCTGCCCAGGGCAGCCTTTTTTAGTTTTAATCAACTATCCACATAATTTCCAGGCAGGTTTATCTGGCAGGCAGAATTCATCTGACGCCGCTGATTTTACTTTCAGCTATGCCTCTGTAGATAGAATTTTCATGATCATTAACAATCTTTTCATACATTTTCAGGCTTGATTCCATATCATTGGAAATCTCATACAGTCCAGCCAGTGCAAATCTTGCATCATCTTTTAAAAGATCTGAATCCCCTGTTTCAATTTGAAGAAAATAGGATTTGGCTTTATCTAAATCATTTTTTGCCTGGGAAGAATGGCCGAGGGAGGATAATAGAAAATTTTTCATGCCTGAATCATTTTTAAACTCATCCAATGCCTCTTTATACAAATCAAATGCCCTGTCATATTTACCTGCATCAAAACATATTTTTGCAAATTTTATTCTGGCAATTTTTCCTGCGCTGGTATTTGAATAGTCAGAAAAAACAACTTCAAAATCATCCTTAACCGCTTCAAATCCCTTTGCTGGATCAAATCCCTTTACGGCCTGGGAATATTTCATCACAGCCTTTGAAACAAGATCTGATGCTGTATTTTCTGATTTTTTAAAGCTGAACATAATGCCTGAAAAAATGACAACAACAACAACAATTGCACCCAGGATCAAAAAAATTGGTTTTTTATTTTCCCCTGCATAGGCCAAAGCCTTTATAAGAGTTTCCTGGAAAGGATCTATCTGTTCCAGTTCTTTTTTCCGTTCATTTGACACACTCTGATCTGCCATAATCCACCTTAAGTTAAAAAATAATTATTAAATTACCATACAAGAGTTTTGTAAATCCAACCTATTTCACCATCTGCATGCTCTATCTTAATCCATTGGTCTTTGCGTTTTATCACCTTAAAGGGAACTCCCCTTTCAACGGTAAACAGGATTTTACTCTTTGTGTCTGGCTGGGACCTCACATTACACTTGGCCTTGATGGTAATAACCCCGCTAATGTTGCCCAAAAGGGATTTATGAACCCAGGCCATATCCCCTTCAAAATCCTTTATATTGTACCAGTTCCCTTTTTTTTTAACTATCAGCAAAGGATGATATTTCTCCACCTGCCACAGGACTTCATATTTGGTACCCGGTCCTGATCGAAGATTGGCAATCCCTGCCTTGACCACCATACGTTCACCAGCCATGGCAGTTCCCTGGATAATCATCATTGCAACAATTGCGGACAAAATATATTTTAAAAAATGATCAAAGCAACGAACTTTCATTATCAATCTCCATTTATATCATCAGCGTAAAAACATTCCCACCTGGTATACCAAAAAAGACATGCCCCAGGCAACCATAGTTGTATATATAACATTAAACCAGGCCCATTGGGCAGAGGCTTCCCTGTAAATAGCCATAACCGTTGCAAAACAGGGAACATACAATAGCACAAAAACCATCATGGACAGAGCTGATAAGGAGGTCATTCCAGATCTTTTCAATGCCGTTTCCAGGGCCTGGCCATTGTCATCGCCCACACCGTATAAAACCCCCATGGTACTGACCACAACTTCCTTGGCCACAAAGCCTGTTACAAGGGCAACACTGGCCTGCCAGCCAATACCAATGGGTTTGAACAAAGGCTCCAGGGCATGACCTATAATTCCTATATATGATTTAGAGATGCGCTCCTGTTCTTTTTTATTCTCAATCTCGCTGAAAGCAGCATCAAAATCCTGCTCAAGCTCCAGTCGAGCGGCATCTGAATCAACAGAATCCATCTGGGCGGAATACCTGAACTCCAGGTCAGCCAGTTTGGTGTCATAATCCACGGAAAAGAAAATATTTGCTGGGAAACTTGATAGAAACCAGATAATAATCGATCCCACAAGAATCACCCCGGACATTTTTTTTAAAAACATTTTGCTCCTGTCCCACATATGGATCACCAGGCTTTTCAGCATGGGCATTCGATAGGGGGGAAGCTCCATCACAAATGGGGCATCCTCTCCCTTGAAAAACAGGACCCGCAAAAGGCGGCCTGACACGATGGCAATGACTATCCCTGCCATGTACAGGCAAAAAATTATAGTTCCGGCCCTTTGGGCGAAAAAGCTGCCCGCCAGAACAATATATACCGGCAATTTGGCAGAACAGGACATAAATGGTGTCATTAAAATGGTTAAAATCCGGTCTTTCTTGTTTTCAAGGGTCTTTGTGGCCATAATAGCAGGCACACTGCACCCAAACCCCATTAACATGGGAATAAAAGATTTTCCATGGAGCCCTGAAGTATGCATCACCCGATCCATTAAAAAGGCAGCCCTGGCCATATACCCGGTATCTTCAAACAAGGCAATGCAGAAAAACAGGATTAAAATATTTGGTAAAAACACAACCACACTTCCAATCCCTGCAATGATCCCGTCCAAAAGAAGAGATTTAAACAGAGACGGAGCCATAATCATATCAAGCTGTCCGGATAAAAATCCCACAAAAGACTCAATCCACCCCATGGGATAGGCTCCCAGAGTAAAAGTCAATTGAAACATGGCCCAGATAAAAAAGATAAACACCGGGATACCAAAATAACGGTCCGTCAAGACCAGGTCAATATTCCTGGACATATCAATCCGCTTTACAGCAAGATTGGTAACGGTTTCCTTTACAATCCCTGCAATTACCCCATACCTGTCGTCTGTAAGAACAATTTCAAAATCATCCTGGAACAGATCAAAAATCCGGCTGCGGCATGATGCTGCCTCTGCAAGAACATCTACTTCTTTTTCCAGTTCTTTTCCCAGGGCCAGGCCCTGGATTTTTTCTTTAATTATTTTATCATCCTCAAGGATCTTGATGGCCTTCCATCGGATCAAGGCCCCCTCATCCTTAATTCCGGCATCCTTAAGTGCAGCCTCAATTTTTGAAATACAAGTTTCTATCTCATTGCTGTACCGGATATTTCTGGATTTTTTCCCATGTTCAAAGGCATTTACTTCCTCTATGACTGCCTCAATCAGTACATCTATCCCTTTATTCTTATTGCCGATGGTAAATACCACAGGAAGGCCCAGCAGGCTTGATAATTTTTTTTCATCAATTTTAATACCCCTGGCCTCTGCCATATCCGCCATATTCAGAACAAATAGGGTGGGTCGTCCCAGTTCCAGAACCTGAATTGCCAGGAAAAGACTTCTTTCAAGGTTGGAGGCATCAATGATATTCACGACAATATCCGGCATTTCATTGACAATATAGTCCCTGGCCGTGATTTCCTCTATGGAAAAAGGGGTAAGGCTATAGGTTCCTGGAAGATCCACAATCCTGAGGACATAGTCTCCATGGCGCAGGTGACCTTCTTTTTTTTCAACGGTCACCCCGGGCCAGTTGCCAACTTTCTGCCTGGCACCGGTCAGGTTATTAAATATGGTTGTTTTACCGCAATTGGGATTACCGGCCAGGGCTATGGTTAAATTTGATTTCATTTTTATCTTTTTTTCGATATGACATGTTCAACTAATATGTTGGCAGCCTCTCCAACCCGAAGTGAAATATGATATCCCTTGACAACCAGTTCAAGGGGATCTTTTAAAGGGGCATATTTTTCCACATATATTTTTGTTCCCCTGTTGATTCCCATTTCCAGAAGTCTCCGGCGCAAAACACTTTCCCCGGAAACCCTGGCAATTATACCCTCATGCCCGGCTTTCATCAGACTCAGTTTCATGGGGCTGGGATCAAGGTTCTCCTCCAGCTCCAATGGGGAATCCATTTCCTGCTCCTGCATTCTGGCAATGGACCGAACCCATATTTTTTGAGCCATGCCGGTTCCTATAACCAGCCGGTTCTCCCCGACAGCTATGACCACCTGACCTCCAAGTCCATTGGAAACAACCTCAATAAAATCACCTATTTTAAGCCCCATGGAAGAGATGCGCTGCTGCATTTTCCTTCCGGCTTCCAATTCCTTGACAATCAATTTTTCACCTGGCTTGGCCTTGTGCAGGGGGACAAGTTTGTTTCTATGAACCATACATTGGGAACAAAGCCCGTATATTTCCATCTTGTGCTGGAGCATATGAAATCCATAAACTTCAGCCACCCTTCTCTGCAATGTTTCCAATGCTTCATCCCTGAACTCCAGGATATTGCCGCATTTTGTACAGATCATATGATCATGGTGTACACCAAGATGCCGGTGCTCATAAAGGATTTCCCCCCTTTGATCGAATTCCACCCTGCTTGCAAAACCAAACCTGCACAAATGCTCCATGCTGGAAACCACAAATTCATCATCCAGATGAATTCCATCCTCTTTCAGCTGAAGGGAAATATCCCTTTGTGTCACATGGTGTTCCAGCTTTAAAAAGGCCTCAAGAACCTGAAACCTCTTATCAAACCTGTCTACACCCTGTTGTTGAAAAAGCCGCTTAAACTGCTTTTTCTCCTGTTCATGTGTATTGATCATTCTTTTTATCCTGTAAAAATAACAGCCTAAGATATTATAGCTGCAAGCGGTTGTCAAGCAATGCCGTGGTACCAGACCGAGTTTTTAAAAACCGGAGTTGAAAAAAAAAGCACAGGGAGTATATAGTAGGATCAAATTTAATTTTTCAATACTCGTTTTTCAAAATCAGGATACCATTTATGACAGATAAAGATCAGTATATCCACCATTTTCCCGCACAAGTCTATTATGAAGACACAGATCACTCAGGCGTGGTTTACCATGCCAATTATCTAAAATTCTTTGAAAGGGCCAGGGAAGACATCATTGGGGTAAAGACCCTTGCCAGGATATGGCATGAAGACAAGATTGGATTTGCCGTTTACAAAACCAGTCTGGGGTTCCATGACGGGGCCGTGTTTGGAGACCTTCTAGACATTCGCACCACCTGGGAAAAACAGGGGGACTACCGCATTGTTTTTTCACATGAAGCATGGAGACCAGAGGGTAAAAAGCCTGCGGTGTCATGCATTCTGGAGCTGGTTTGTCTGGGTCCGGAAAAAAAACTCATGCCCATACCCCACCTTGATTTTCTGGAAAATTTAACTGCTTGAAAAATAAAAATAGTTTTTCTTTTTTTTATTGACAAACCCTTGAAAAGGGGTTTAAATTAATTCCTACGGTTTTAGTAGGAAATTCTAAGGATAAAATTTTGGATAGGTGAACAACAATTTTGTAAACGTCAACCAAAGGATCAGGTCATGCTAAAACAAAGATCTTTCAGACTCTTACTCCTGACAATGGCAGTTTTGTTTTTATTTCCTTTCATTGCTTTTACCAGCGCAAAAATCATGGACGATTCAGTCAAAAAAAGACCTGATATCCTGACCATTGACATTCCATCATCTCCCAGCCATAAAGACATGCCCCCTGTTCAATTCATGCATGACAGGCACAGCCAGGCTGTTGATGGGCAATGTATAAAATGCCATGAAACCAGGGAGTATAAGGTCAAGAATGCTGAAACAAAGGGCAAGGCCTTTGTTTTTAAATTCAAACGTACCAAAGATCTTGAAGGCCAGGCTTACATGGACCTTTACCATGATAATTGCATTGCCTGCCATGTGGAGATGAAAAAAACAGCCGAGGCAACAGGCCCCATGGAAGCACAATGCCGTGCCTGCCACAATGCTGACTTTAATCTGGGTTCATCCTGGAGCGAACTTATCTTTGACCGATCCCTTCATTTCAGACATGAAAGTACTAAATCCATTCCATCATTAATTAAAACTGAAAAAACCAATTGTAATGCCTGCCATCACAACTACAATGAAAAGACCAAGGAAGTGTTTTACGAAAAAGGCCGGGAAGAGGCCTGTATTTACTGTCATAAAAAGACTGGTGAAGATGACATGAGACCTTCCAGGAGTGCAGCCCATGATTCATGTGTGGCATGTCATATTACATTAAAGGAAGAAAAAATATCTACAGGCCCTGTTGACTGCAGTGGATGTCATGATGCAGCAAACCAGACAAAAATCAACCAAGCAACAATCAACCAGGTCAAAGAGATACCAAGGCTTCAGCGGAATCAGCCAGACACCATTCTTTTAACTGGGTGGAACTCTCTGGGGACTGATATGAAGAAAAATGAAAAGATCATTACCCAGCACATGGATGCTGTTGCCTTTGACCATAAAACCCATGAAAAAAGGACTCAAAGCTGTAAAACCTGCCATCATGAATCCCTGAAACCATGCAATACATGCCACACAACAATTGGTGATGAAAAAGGCGAATATATAAACCTGGCCCAGGCCATGCACTCCATTGATAAATCCCAAAGCTGCCTGGGCTGCCACAATGAACAGAAAAAAGCCAGAGAATGTGCTGGCTGTCATTTTCAAATGCCTGAAAAAGCATTTAAGGACCACCAGTGTTCCTCCTGTCACACTGTGGATGCCAAATCCCAGCCCCTGGAACGTCTTATAGACAAAAAATCCTCTGACGAAATGGCAAAGGCAGCTCTCACAGACAAGGCAGGCAAATATTCAAAGGTTTCAAAGGAAAAAATACCGGAAACTGTTGTCATCAACTCCATTGCTGATGAATATAAACCCAGTGAATTTCCCCATGGACTTGTGGTCCAGGCAATCTTTGAAAAAGCCGGTAAAAACCATATGGCAAAAGCCTTCCATGGAAATGAACTGACCCTGTGCCAGGGATGCCATCATAACAGCCCGGCCACTTTGACCCCCCCAAAATGCGCCTCATGTCACAGTGAAACACCAGATATTGTCTCTGGAAAGCCTGGGCTAAAAGGAGCATACCATGGCCAGTGCATCACCTGTCATCAGAAAATGGAAATCAAAAATATATTGCCCACTGATTGTAATAAATGCCATGAAAAAAAGGCATCATAAAAAGCAAACGCCATGAAAAACATGTCCATGACAAAAAAAATAATCTTTTATAGATATAAAAAGGTGAGTTTATGGCTATTTCCCGAAGAAAGTTTCTTGGCTGCATTACAGCAGCAATAGGAACAAGCGCCGTTGCCACGGGCAAAGCCCGGGCCGGGTCCAACAAACATTTTACGGGTCACCCTGACAGCTTTGGAATCTTGCATGACAGTACAAAATGCATTGGGTGCCGAAAATGCGAACAAGCCTGTAACACGGTGAATTCCCTTGCTCCGCCGGAAAAACCCTTTGATGATCTTACGGTTCTGGATCAGAAAAGAAGAACCGATGAAGCAAGTTATACAATTGTTAACAAATTCCAGCAAAAACCCGTATTTGTCAAGACCCAGTGCAACCATTGCCAGGAACCTGCTTGTGCATCTGCCTGTTTTGTAAAAGCTTTGAAAAAAGACAAAACAGGGGCAGTGGTCTATGACGAATCTCTATGCGTGGGGTGCAGGTATTGCATGGTGGCCTGCCCCTTTAACATTCCAGCCTACACATATAATGATCCTTTAACTCCCAAGGTCACTAAATGCACCATGTGCCTGCCCAGGATAAAAGAAGGCAAGCTTCCAGGCTGTGTGGAAATCTGTCCCAGGGAGGCATTAATTTTCGGCAGGAGGAAAGACCTTGTCAAGACAGCCTGGCAAAGAATCAACAAAAACCCTGACCACTATATCAGCCATGTATATGGAGAACATGAAATGGGGGGCACCAGCTGGTTGTATTTGTCAGGGATACCCTTTGAACAACTAGGCATGAGAGAAGATTTAGGTATAACCCCTGCACCCCAGTTCACAGCAGGCGCCCTGGGATCGGTACCCATTGTTGTGGGGTTGTGGCCTGTGCTGCTGACCGGTGTATATGCCATTTCAAAACGAAAAGAAAAGATTGCCAGACAAGAGCAGGAAGATGCCGTGCAAAATACAAAAACCCTGGCAACACAGGAAATGAACAATCAACTTTCCAAGCTTAAAGAAAAAATGACCAGGGAAAAAGAAACAGCCATCTCCAATGAGGTGAAAAAAGCCCTTGAACAGGCCGCGAAAAAAGCAAAAGAAGCAGTAGCAGAGGAAGAATCAGCAAAAGCTGCTGAACAGGCAGCCTGGGATGAAGATGTATTGGACGAGGACCCAGCTTCTGATGATTCCGGAAAAGAGGAGAAATAAATGACTCAGGACAATATTATTGCTAAAAACCCTGTTTTAACTCCGTTTAACGTGATCACGGGCATAATTCTATTTGTCGGACTCATTCTGACCATTCTGAGATTTACCCAGGGAATAGGATCGGTTACAAACCTGGACAACAACAATCCCTGGGGACTATGGATAGGGTTTGACCTTCTCTGCGGTGTTGCCCTGGCAGCCGGGGGCTATGTCACCTCATCCGCCTGCTACATCTTTGGGTTAAAACGCTTTCATTCAGCTGTCAGACCGGCAATTCTTACGGCGTTCCTGGGATATGCCCTGGTGGTCCTTGCCCTGCATTTTGACGTAGGCAGGCCATGGAAGCTGCCCTATCCTATTTTTGTTTCCATGGGCACATCTTCCTTGCTTTTTGAAGTGGCCCTCTGTGTATTTTTATACCTGAGTGTGCTGTTTATTGAATTCACACCAGCAGCCTTTGAATGGCTGGGTCTTAAAAAACTGCGAAACTGGGTGGTCCGGCTGACTCTTGTACTAACCATTTTTGGTGTAATCCTGTCCACCCTTCACCAGTCCTCCCTTGGGGCTTTGTTCATGATAGCCCCTTCCAAAATGCATCCTTTGTGGTATTCTGGATATCTCCATGTATACTTTTTTATTTCCTCCATGTTTGCAGGCATGTCCATGGTAATATTTGAAGGCACCCTGGCCCATCGCTGGCTCCATGACAAAATGGATAAAACCCATATTGAAGAATCAAACGGCGTGGTACTGGGATTTGGAAAAGCTGCTTCTTTTTTAATGATGGGCTATGTTGGCATAAAAATCATAGGACTCAGCGTGGACAATAACTGGCACTATCTTGCCACTGGATGGGGACTCTGGTTCCTGGTGGAACTCATTGGATTTGTCCTTTTTCCGGCCATTCTTTACAGCATGGGATCCAGGGAAAAGAACCTTACCTTTATTCGCATTGCATCTTTCTGGACGATTCTGGGCATTGTCCTTAACCGACTCAATATATCTGTGATTGCCTTTAACTGGCATCTGCCCTCTGCAGACCGTTATTGCCCAAGTATCACAGAAGTGGGCACCACCATATTCATTGTTACCCTGGGGTTGGTGGCCTATAAATTCATTGTTACCAGAATGCCCATACTCCATGAACATCCTGACTACAAAGAAGAGCATTAATATAAGGAGAAACTATATGGAATTTTTTACTCTCCACGATTTTATGACTTATTCCAAGGGAATAACCTATCTTGTGATGGGTGCAATTTTGATTTTCATGCCCCTTTACTGGCTTTACCTGACAGACCGGGATGAATAAAAATAATACTCATTAGAACAAAATTAAGAAATAAAAAGATCAATACAATAATCTAATAAGAATATGGAGGCAATAATGCATGGATTATTAACAGGACCTGTATTTTATGTATCACTCGGGGTCTGTATTATTGGAATGATTATTCGATTTTATCAATATTTTAAAGGACTTTCCTGGCAACTTGACAGGGTTGCCTATAAAGAATATCCGATGATGGGATTTAAAGGGGCTGTCCGATCCATTTACAAATGGCTGATCCCCTACGGCACCTATGGATGGAGAACCCAGCCTGTAATGGCTGCCGCTTTTTTCGGCTTCCACATTGGTGTGGTGTGCATACCCTTGTTCCTCATCGGCCACAATGTAATTTTAAAAGAAAAACTGGGATTTTCCCTGTTCACCATAAGCAACCCAATAGCAGACTTTTTAAGCTGGCTGGCAATTGGAAGCCTGGCTATCCTGATTCTGAGGCGCCTGGTTCTTCCTGAAGTCAGAATCATGACTGACAAAAAGGACTGGGGGGTATTACTACTCTCACTGGCACCCCTTGTCACAGGCCTGCTGGCCCGGTACCAGATTGGAAATTATTCTTTCTGGTTAAATACCCATATCCTGACAGGCGAACTGGTCCTGGTGGCCATTCCCTTTACAAAGCTATCCCATGTATTTTTGTTCTTTGCTTCCCGTGCCCAGCTTGGAATGGATTTTGGCATAAAACGAGGCGGGCTCAAGGGATCAAAAATGGCCTGGTAGTTGAACTTATTCTAACACCAGCTTTTAAGGAGAATATCCATGCCGGAAGGTACATTATGCAATAAAAAACCCGTTGACACGGCAGAAGGGATCACAACCCTTCTTGCGGACAAGAGCGGCAAAACATACTATGAAGAGATGGAAAATCTGGAAATAGATTCCGACCTTTTATGGAAAACAATCCAGAACACCTGTAAAACCAGAATCAGAACCTGGCTTGAAATCTGTGCCCACTGCGGCATGTGTGCTGACAGCTGTTTTCTGTATCTTGCAAATGACAGGGACCCAAAACAGGTTCCTGCCTATAAAATTCAGTCCACCCTTGGTGAAATCATACGGAAAAAGGGCAAGGTAGACAATGCCTTCATGCTCCATGCCATGGAAGTGGCCTGGGCCCAGTGCACCTGCTGCAACCGGTGCGGCACCTATTGCCCCCATGGTATTGATACCGGCATCATGTTCGGGTATCTGCGGGGTCTTTTATACCAGCAGGGGTTTGTGCCCTGGGAAATGAAAATAGGTGCTGGTATGCATCGGGTTTACAATGCCCAAATGGATATCACCAGCGAAGATTATATTGATACCTTTGAATGGATGGTGGAAGAGTATGAAGAGGATTATCCCGGCCTGACCGTACCTGTGGATGTGGAAGATGCAGACATCATGTACACGGTCAATGCCAGGGAGGCCAAACATTATCCCGAAGATCTGGCTGAAGCAGCCATATTATTTCATATTGCAGGGGAAAAATGGACCATACCGACAAAGGGGTGGGAACTCACCAGCCTGGCCATGTTTGCCGGTGACTGGGCAGCCTGCAAAATGCAGGTGGAAAGTGTTTATGATGCCATGGAACGATTGCGCCCCAAACGAATGATAGGCACTGAATGCGGCCATGCACACAGGGCCACAGTTGTGGAAGGTCCCTATTGGGTAGGAAGAAAAAGCGGAAGACCGCCGGTTGAGTCCATTCATTATATTGAATGGCTGGCCGAGGCATTACGAACTGGAAAACTGAAAATAGACCCGGCAAAAAAAATTAAAGAACCAGTCACTCTCCAGGACTCCTGTAACTATGTGAGGAACCATGGACTCAGAGAAACTGCCAGGGAAATTATCTCCTATATTGTGGAACCGGGCTATTTCATAGACATGTCCCCCAACAAAGAACATAACTTCTGCTGCGGCGGGGGCGGCGGATTTAACGGGATTGGATATTTTCGCAAACAACGGAACGTCGGACTTAAGGTCAAAAGGGATCAGATCCTTGCTACGGGAGCCAAACTAGTAATTTCCCCCTGCCATAATTGCTGGGATGCCATACGTGACCTGGAAGAGGAGTTTGAAATCGGTATAAAATGGTCTTTTCTAAAACCTTTAATTCTCAAAATGCTGATTATTCCGGATCACATGAAACCCCTGGAAGAAGACCAATAAACACAAAAGGTGCGTATTCAAAATGAGGCTCACCACAAAAAGCCGGTATGGCACAAGATTAATTCTTGATCTGGGTGTTTACGGCTCAAAAAAACCTGTTCCCCTGGGTGATGTATCAAAGCGCCAGAACATATCCCTGAAATACCTGGAACAATTGACTGTTAAATTAAAAAAAGCCGGCCTGATCAAAAGCCAGAGAGGAGCATCCGGGGGGCATATGCTTGCCATACCTCCAGGCGAGATTACCATTGGCATGATCGTACGGACATTGGAAGGACAGACCAAGATTACCGATTGCGCTGAAGATCAGAAAAGTTCATGCAAGGTCTGCAACAAAGCCGGGGAATGTCTCTCCAGGTGGGTCTGGATTGAGGCATCCAATGCCATGTTTGACTGCCTTGACAATATCACGGTTGAACAGCTTTTAAACATGGCCAATGCGAAAACAATACCCCCATGCGCGGCAAATCAAATAATTTCATAAGTTTCTACCTGTGCGCCTTTAGCCATAATCGGTTAGATTTTTGATAAAATAGCTCAACATCCTTTTTAGGGCAACACCTAAACGCCGAAGGCTCAATGCACAGATGGAATTTACAGGAGTACTGATTTTTATCAGTCTTTATAACTCTTTTTTTGTGTCATGATTTTTAAAATAACATCATCGGTCTGCTGCATGCCGGACTGGGCAAGCTCCCCTATATTCCGGATAGTGGCTTCCACATCTTCACCAACAATGCCGTCCCCGGAATCCAGGGATTTACTGTTAAAGGATAATGCCATGGCATCAAAAGCTGAATAGATTCCTGTTGCTGTCTTCATGGAACAGGAGGCCTTGGCCCCGTCACAGATTACTCCTGCAATATTGCCCAGGGTATTGGTAATGGATGATCCAATTACCCTGTAATCCCCGCCCATTAGAAAAGTCAGGGCCCCGCTCACAGCAGCCGATGCACAGACAACTCCGCAAAAGGCAGAGAGACGGCCGATCTGGGTTTTTATATGTATGGTTGACAGATGAGATATAAAAAGGCCCCTGATCAATTCATCCTCACCCAGGTCCCTGTCCCGGCAAAAAGCGATAATGGGAAGGGATGCTGCCATGCCCTGGTTTCCTGAACCAGAGGTGGTCATCACTGGCAGAGGGCATCCGCTCATGCGGGCATCACTGCCTGCTGCAGCCAGCAGGGCGCACCTGTTTCGTTGATCATCTCCATAGACACCGACAATTATGTTATCTTTAATACATTTTCCAAGATTAACCCCATAGTTACCTTCAAGGCCCTCTTTGGCAATCCTGGTATTCATATCCACAACCTGTTGAAACATGGGCCGTATAAGATCCAGATCGATTTGTCCAGCTAACTCATAGATAAATTCAATGGAAAGGATTTCGCGGTCTTTCAGGGGAGAACTAAATACAGTGTCCTTGCAGGCCCGATCCAAAATTATTTTCCCATTTTTTTCCACCTTTGTGATATTGGTATGTGTATACCTGACCTCAACGCTGGCTGATTCCTCGCCGCTGAACAGCAGAATTTTTGCATATAGCTTAATGTCAGTTTTTTCATGGACCACATCCACAAGATTTTTTTTTAAAAACTCTTTAACCCCTTCCATGGCTTTGGGAGATACAGAACTGATGACCAGCAGTTCCTTGTCAGGATCTCCGGCCAGGGCTCCCATGGCAGCGGATACTTCAATGCCCACAAGGCCTCCGCTGTTGGGGACAACAACACTTTTAACATTTTTAATCATATTTCCTGAAACAAAGACCTCCATCCGGTCCGGAATTTTTCCCAGGACCTGCCTGGCCCTGGCCGCCACATAGGCAATGGCAATGGGTTCTGTACATCCTTCTGCCGGGACCACTTCCTCTTTCAGAATGCCAATCACTTTATCAATACTTTTCTTATCAAACTTCATTTGCATGTCCTGATCTAAAATTCAGTTCCCTTTATTTTCTTCTGAATCGCCATAAAAAAAGACCCTGAACAAAATTTTGCCCAGGGTCTTTATTTTTTTCAAGTTCAAGTCGCTAATTTATACAATTAGGATGACTTTTTTAAACCAAAAAAATGGTTAACTTAGAGAGTTGTTACATTTGTTGCTGCAGGGCCCTTCTGGCCTTCTTCAATGTCAAATGAAACACGGTCTCCTTCATTCAGGGATTTAAAACCTGTTGAATTAATGCCGCTGTGATGTACAAATACATCTTTTCCGTTTTCCTGCTCGATAAATCCAAAACCTTTTGAGTCGTTAAACCATTTTACGATACCGGTAGCCATATTGGCAGTCTCCTGTAATAAAAAATAAAAATAATACCAGTTTCTACTTTGGGGGGTAATGCCACTCCTTTTGTCGGGGATATACTCCTTGGGATGAAACCGAAGCGCTTCAACAGCGCGAATTTGATGAATAATACAGGAAT
>JAOZST010000091.1:0-1348 GCA_029939535.1 Desulfobacteraceae bacterium
ACCATGGGTATTCTCCCGTTTAAAGTACCCTCTCCTTCGGCATGGAATGCTCCCATCTGTTTTAACATCTCAGACAACTCAAGCCTGTCGCAATAAAGGATCAAAGAAAGGTTATTATCTTTGGCAGGGAGACGAACAGATTCCGTTGAAACAAGTCCTTTGCACCAGTTAAAACGAAGATTCTCAATATTTAAGGAATTTCCATCTTCAATACTGAACTTGAGTTTTGCATTATCAAATTGGAACTGACTGGTCTTGATGCTTTCAATGGTCAGTACCTGACCGGGGAGAGACTCAGGCGTTATCAGGTCATTAAAGTCAATGCCGCCAACAATGCCATTGATTAGAAGATCCATATCAGGGAAGAAAAGACGACCGTCATCCAGCATAATAGAAGCCTGGGTTTGCAACCTATGATCTTTGTATGCAATGGTTCCCTTTGATGAAAATCTAACAAAGGAATCCAGGTCCATGGAAAAATCCGGCATTTGTTTTCCCATATGTTCAGATGTCAGGGAAAAGGGATCTGTCTTAAAATAAATACTGGCATGGATTTGTTTATCAAATCCAGCCTCGCCATTAAAATCAAGTTTAAAACCCTTAAAATCTGGCATTGTTCCGATGCCATTAACCTTTATGCCCCCCAAGGATTTATATAGTGTTTTGTATGATTTGTCTGATGATTTATCTGGTAATTTATTTACGGATTGACTCTGGATGATATTTCCCTTAAGGGCTGCCTTAAACTCTTTATCATAAACAATATGAGCAATGGAAAAAGAACCGGATTTGTTACTGCCTTTAAGGGGAAACACAAAGGGCATCCTGGCATTTATACCTGAAGCAGATATCTTCAGATCCTTTGAAACCATTTTCCCGTTTTTTATCCTGGCCTCCAGGCTCATCACCATTGGATGAAGCAATTTGCTAACACCCAGTTTACCGGCCAGGCTGGCTGCCTTACATTCAACCTGGCCTGATCCTGATGCCAATTTTATCCCTGACAGATCTGATTTAATATCAAAGGAAATCCCTTTCCCCTTGCCTGAAAAATCCCCCTGTATCCCGGAATTGACCAAAATATTCCGGACAAAAAGAGTCTCCTCTGCATATTTTACCCTGGTATTTTTACAATCAAAACCAAACTGACCTGTCTGGCGGGTAAAATCACCTTTAAATGAAAAATCAAAATTTGGCTGATTCACAATTGCCTGGAAGGAACCATGGGTCAGGGAGAGTGTATCCATTGCTTTATTTTTCATGGTCAGATCAAAAAAAGGAAAAGAATTTTGGTTCTGATCTGTTTGTTCAGGGTCTATTTGTTTGGGATTTATTTGTTTGGGATTTA
>JAOZST010000091.1:1448-14258 GCA_029939535.1 Desulfobacteraceae bacterium
TTCTGATCTGTTTGTTCAGGGTCTATTTGTTTGGGATTTATTTGTTTGGGATTTACTTGTTTGGGATTTATAGTAAGACCAAATTCTAAACCCATGGGCAAAGCAAGGGTAGTTGACAGGTCAAATCCTCCCATGGCAATTAACTTTCCCTTGTCTGCCTGGACAGATGCCGTGAAGTTCTTAATTTTTGTGGCGGATATTATACCTGTCAGATCTGGACTTTCCAGGTTCAACCCGGATATATTAAACTTCCAGTCTGTGTCTCGGGTTTTTAAAAGATCCATATCCACTGGTCCTGAAAAATGAGGCCCTGAAAAATGAACTTTGGTTTTATCAGGCAAAAAATTCCTTAGAATACTTGATAAAAATTCAGGATTAAAAGACCTGGCTTCCACTTTTACAAATTCAAGACCAGAACTCAGATCACCGGAAATAATAGTTTTGATCTCTTGCCCAAAAGGATAAAAACTGGCGTTTAAACTTAATTTTTGTTTACTTACTTTTTGTTTATTGGGCTGTATGGATGCCAAGAGCTCAAAAGGTATTTTAATTTCCTGGTCCATTCCCTGGCCCATTTCATACTCCATTGTTTTTATGGACAGGACAGCACCTTTAAAAACAATCTTTTCCGGTAGCATGGAAAAAAAAGAAGCCTTTGACTGGTCTGGATCAGGCTCTTTCTTTTTTCCAGGGATTTTTATCCCGTTAAAACGCAATAGATTATCAGAATCAAGTATTGCATGGACAGTCAGGCCGAAAATTATTATTTTTTCCAGGTTCAGGGTCTTAAAATCTTCCAAACGATATTGAATTTCAGCAAGATCCACTGACAGGTCTTCACCCAGTTTTATGCCTGTCACAAGGGCATGGGTCTTCCCGACTTTTTCTATCTTGAATTTCAAGTCAGATCCTGCCAGAACAGACCCTTCCAGGATTTTGGGCAATTTGTTTTGAATCAATGTCCCCACAATGGCTGGCAGGCCTAGTATCAACCCCTGAAAAATAATGAATAGAATAAGGCCCATTAAAAGCAGGTAGGATATTATGGTTTTATATGGCATTTTGAATCTGGACAATTAAAAACAGATCCCCCTTTTCCCTTCCTGGAATTGATTTCCCCATGCCGTTCAATCGCAGTTTTGTCCCATTTTTAACACCCGAAGGAATTCTCACCCTGTATAATGGTTTATAAAATCCCCAGGGAATTGTTACCAGTTTTCTGGTACCGGTCAGGGCCTCCAGTGAAGAAATTTCAATGTGTCCATAGAGATCCGCACCAGTATCCTGGGGCTGGGTAACGATCATTTGTAATTTTGGTGTATGTTTTTTCCGGGTGAATTTATTTATTTTCTCACGGCCTCCGGTTTCCGGCAGTTTCTGATTCAATTTTACCATAATAAATCCGGCAATAAATCCGCCGATATGTGCCCACCAGGCAATACCAGATCCATGGCCACTGCCTGCCGCATTTAAAAATTGCATCAGAAACCAGAACCCGAGAAAAATAAAAGCAGGAATTTCAATAAACCATGGAATGATAATTATGGGAACCAGAGTAAGAATCTTTGATTTAGGATACAATAGAAAATAAGCCCCCATTACCCCGGCAATGGCTCCGCTGGCACCAATGGTAGGCACAGGAGATAATGGATTTAAGAGGAAATGGAAGACACCTGAAATCAGTCCGCAGAGGATATAAAAGCCAAGGAACCTGACAGTCCCGAAATGAGCTTCAATATTGTCACCAAAAATATACAAAAACCACATATTCCCTATAAAATGCCAAAACCCGCCATGGAGAAACATATATGAAAACAAAGATAAAACCTGGTTGATCAGGGAAAAATGCCGAGACATTTCCCATACCGTATACTTTCCAGGCACCAGCCCGTACAGATAAAAAACAGCCTCATTGTCAATACCTACTTGAAGCTGAAACAAAAACACCAAAAGGGTTATACCCATGATCAGATAATTACCAATGGGAAAACAGTTTGAGGGCTGATTGTCTCGGATGGGAATCATTTTATAACCTTCAGTTCATACCCGGTCTGCAGGTATGCTTGTAAGGATTTTAAAATTTCCATTACCCCGTCTTCAATGGTAAATACCTGGGTATCCATGTCCTGTCTTAACCGGGAAAAAAGAATTTCATTTCCTGAATCCAACCCAACCCGGTGTCTCAAATAATCAAGCCATCCAAAATACAGGTAATGTATCCTTGCCTTATCCAGCCTGGCAACATAGGTTTTTGTTTTAAGGGGCAGGTCTCCTGCAATCAATTCAACGGCCTGGTTTTTTGTTTTTGGAAAATCCTCTTTAAAAGAATTGGCAGGTAAAAGTTCTTTTATCTGATCTTCCTGGGATGAATCAAGAAAAATTTGATAAAGCAATGCTTCAAGAATGGATTTCACATCAAAATATATGCAGGAATCATGACTGGCCCTGGGCCCGGCCACATTCAATATTTCAATCTGGTTTTCCACAATAAAAGACTGTAATATTATTGATGCCTCAAAAATATCACTATTGATAAGATTAATATGGCAGTTTGGCTTTCCCTCTACTTTTGCAAAGGACCGGGTTAACCAGGAACCACTGGTGAGTCTACCCCTTGATATGATGGCAGTGCCCTGGGAATCAAGGATATTTTGTTTTGTCCTGCTTTTGTAATCCCGGGTCTCCATTTCCTTCAGCTGATATTTTATGGGCAATTTACCAGACTCGGTTTTTCTTCCCAAAGGAATCCATCCCCCATGGGGAACATTGAATTTTATGGCAAAATCAAGTGCCGCAAGATCTGCTCCGGTCTGTCCACCTGAAATTATTTTTTTTAGCATATTAGAGCCCACCGTTAGAATATTGGAATCCGCCAGTTGAAAAAATCCTTTTCTATCATAACAGTAAAGGGTATAACTTCAATATTAATTTATTTTTACTTGTTTTTTTACTTTTTTTACTATCAGGATATAAAATCCCTAAACGAAATAAATGAAAATACCGACTATAGAAAAATGCTTCCAACTGATTCATGAAATGGATATGATGGATCATATCATCGACCATTCAATAATGGTCAGTAATGTGGCATTGTGTCTCAGTCTTGTTCTGAAAAAAAAATTTCCTGAAATCAATATAAAACTTGTAACTTCAGCTGCCCTTCTCCACGATATCACAAAGACTAGAAGTTTCACCACAGGAGAAATGCATTCTGAGACTGGAGGAGCTCTTCTTAAAGGCCTTGGATATCCCGAGATTGGTGATATCATCCGCCAGCATGTCATCCTTGACATCTGCACCAGTGACACCCCGGTGTCTGAACCTGAAATCGTCAATTACGCAGATAAAAGAGTATTACACGATCAGGTGGTTTCCCTTAAAAAAAGGCTGGAATACATTGAGATCCGATATGGCACCAACCCGGAATTCAAACGCAGAATTCCAGTCATGTGGAAGGATACCATGGCTCTTGAAACCAAGTTGTTCAAACAATTAGCGTTTACACCGTCCCAGCTTTTACACAAAATCATACCCACAATTAAAAGAAAAAATATAAAAAACCCAGGTGAAAGAATCAGATAAAAGAATCAGGTGAAAAACTCAGCACGACAGGCATTCACCTCATTAGAAAGGCATTGAATTTTTTCTTTAATTTCAAGAATTTTTTCCTGCTGGATATTTTTTTCGCTTTGTTTCAAGGAAAAAAGATTTTCCATATCCTCATGTAAAGACTCGTACAGAGAAAATCTCTGATGGATTTTTTCCTTAAAATCCCTGGTAACAGCCTGAATCAACGGCATGAAATACATTGTATTCAAATTGGAATGATATTGGTCTATCTGGTGTTTAATTAAAACAAGACTTTCTTTTTTAATTTTTGTACCCGCCTTTTTAAAACCAGGCGTAAATGAAAAACCATCATCCCTGCCCATCAGTGAAGAAAACAGCTGGATAAAAGATTGAATTCCCAGGCCGGTCAAGGCACTGGCCTGCATTCGAGTAGTATATCTTGCACTGAAAATCGTTTTTGGCAGCCCAAGTCCCAATATTTTTTTGATGCCCTGGATATCAACAGGTGTGAAGCCTGTATCCTTTTTCCTCTTTGATTTTTTTTGGGTATCACTTCCAGTATCCCTTCCAATATAAGAATCTGGAAATAATTTTGAATCTACTCCCATATGGTTACTCAAAGTGATTAAATCGATCTGATAGGAATCCAGCAGGGATTGGAAATAACCTGCTATACTTTTTTCCTGGGCTTCAACCAGAGTTTTTACTTCAGGAACAATATGTTCCAAAGTAAACAGATCCAGCTTACGCTTAAAATCCTGGAACATCAGATATAATATCTGCTTAAAACCCTGGTCCTTTAACTGGCTCCTGTAAGGCTCTATATCCAAGGGGGTTTGCTTAATAAATTCTTTTGTCTTTTTACGAATATTAAGGGAATCCCTGACAAAGGCTTTTTTTAAATTCACTTCAATCTCTTTTGTCAGGCCTGATACAGCTCCTTGTATTGAATTGTCCACAATTGATTTGAGCCGTAAAGAATTTTCCTGAATTCCTTTTAATTGGAGTCTTGCCTTATTTTCTCCGTCCAGGTCCGAAGAAAGAAAATTATAAAAAATATCCGCTTTTTTGTTTAATTCCCCTGCCATCATCCTGATCCGTTCCATATGATTGGACAAGAGTAGATCATAATATTTTTTTTTCAGCATCTGTCCAAGCATTTCATGGAAGGCATGACTGTTATCACTGCAATATTCAATCATTTTCCCTTCAGCCTGCCACAATTGAAATTGTCTGGCATTTCTTGGAGATAATCGGGGTCCCATTGCTTTAAACAAATCATACAGGGCTGAAAAAGAATAGAGCCTTGGGCCTGGAGTTAAAAAACCAAGCTCCTTCTGGATAATAGATTCAATATTCTTAAGATCTGCAAGGCTGTCATGTTCGGTTACATCACAATTGTTAACAAACAATATGTTTTCAATCAGGCCCAGATTTTTTATGACCCTTAAAAATCCCATGTCCGACTGTCTGAGACCTGTTCGTGAACTGATGCAGTAAATAATAAGATTTGCCGATTCCATATATTTGACAATATTGGCCAACTGGGCAGGATCAGTTGAATCAGCTCCCTGGCAGTCTGCAATCTCAATATTTGGTTCAATGGTCTTTCCAAAAACTTTTAAACATACATCCTTTACATAAAAAGCTCTGGCAGGGTCTGAAGTAAATTCCTTGTGTTTTTCAAAGGATTTGGATGAAAATTTAATTTCTACTTCGTCGGCATTCACAAGATCTTTACAGGCATTGTATCCTTCCAGGGCATTCTGGATCAAATGGGTTTCAGGCCGGACACCTTCAGGAGTGACAGAAAAATCCTGCACAAGGGTTTCATATACCCTTTCAAGATAGGACCTGTCTTTTTTTCTCCTCACATCAAAGGTATCAATTTCAATTTTTCCCAGTTTGTCATCTGGAAACATATCCAGGGCCTTTTTCAGGTCATTATTAATTTCATCCCAGGATTTTAACAGCAGCCCTGCCTCATTTTTTTTCCCTTTCCTGATTCGTGTGGTAATGGAAGTCACAACACCGGCACCTCTTTTTACCAATTCTTTTCCAACCAATGAATTGACAAAAGTACTTTTACCGGATTTAATCACCCCCACAACAGCAATCCGGATCAGTCCTGATTGAATCTGGTCAGGAATTTTCAAGCAGTTTTTTTTATAATCTGCCAGAGCAGTATCATCCATATTGGGAATTTTTTCCATCATCTCCAGGACAGAGATGATTTCTGCTACGATGGATTCAATATTTTTTAAAAAAGGTTTGTGTGTTGTCATAATCAAATTAGCGCACTATCGCGCGAGCTTTTAGTCATTAGCTATTGGCTGTTAACAAAGCCTAATGGCTAAATGCAAATTCCCATACTATCAATGATATGGAGGGATGACTAAATCAGCATCATTGCTTTTTCATATTTTGCATTGGAATTGGTTGAAAACAAAATTTCCCTTGTTATATCACTGGTAAGCCATGCATTGTCATTCAGTTCATTATCAAGCTGCAAAGGTCCCCAGCCAGCACATCCCAGCAAAATCATAAAGGACTTGGGTCCTTTTTGAACTGCAATGGCCTCAAGGATATCCCTGGAATTGCTTAAACAAAGCCAGTCACTCACCTTAAGGCTCTCATTCCAGTCAAAGGGAGGTCCGTGAAGGACAAAAACACCACTTGGCTGCACAGGGCCTCCAAGATAAATATCCAGCTTGTCCACACTGGAATTGCATTCAATATTCAGATCTTCAAACAATTCCCTTCCTGTCAGCAGAGGATGAACTTTATTAACAATAAACCCCAAAGCACCGGATTCATTATGTTCACACATGCAGGTCACAGTCTGGGCAAAATTGGGATCTGGGAGTCCCGGTATTGCCAGCAGGAACTTGCCTTTTACACCTTCAAAAAGCTCGCCGCTCATACAACAGCTCCGTATTTAAACTTGACATTCCAATTCCTGTACACGTATATTTAACAAGTGAATAGTTTTAAATATTTTTAATTGATTTGCAATACTTTTATTCTTTGGGAAACCAATTATGACAGAAATCTCCGGAAAACCAACCCAAATTCACAATATTTCCACAAAAGTCCCTTTTTCTCACAAAGGGAAAACCCCCAAAGGGCAAAAGGATAATTTTGGAAAAATCCTTTCCGAACAAACCAGTGAAACCACTAGGAAAACTGACTCAACAGCTATGCCCCAGGAATTGCCAGAACTTGAAAGTCCCCTTGGGACATCATTTTTCGACCTACTGGACAAAACCACAGATTTCACCGAAAAACTCAGTTCTTCCATTGACCTTCTGGAAAAATATGCTTCCTGGCTTCGGGATCCTGAAAAAACCTTAAAACAGGCCTATGGAATTCTTGAAGACCTGACCGGACAAACCGAGGAATTGAATCGGGACCTGAATCAGGAGCATGAAAACTCTTCCAATTCTGATGAAGAACTAAAAAAGATCATCACCCAGATAACAGCAACCGCCCAAGTTGAACAGATTAAAATCAACAGGGGTGACTATCTGGATCTGTCCTGAATTAGTCTTTTTTTCTTCCATAAACATCGTCAAATCTTACAATATCATCTTCTCCCAGATAAGCTCCTGACTGAACCTCAATGAGCTCCAAAGGAATTTTTCCTGGATTTTCCATCCTGTGCAGGGTACCAAGGGGAATATAGGCAGACTCATCCTCTTTGAGCAAAAGTTCTTTGTCTCCCTTTGTTATAATTGCAGTACCGGAAACAACAGTCCAATGTTCCGCACGGTGATAATGTTTCTGCAAAGAAAGCTTTGCCCCTGGTTTTACTGTTATTCTCTTTACCTGGAACCGCTTTGAAATATCAATGGTTTCATAATTGCCCCAGGGACGATAAACCCTTCTATGGGTAATTGATTCCTCCCTGTTCTGCTCTTTTAACTGCTTGACAATTTTTTTAACTTCCTGGACCCGGTCCCTGGGAGAAACCAGGATGGCATCATCGGTTTCAACTATTACAAACTTTTCAAGGCCAACGGCTGCCACAAGCCTGCTCTGGGCATTTATATAGGAATCTTTTACATCATGAACTATAATATCCCCTTTAAAAACATTGGTGTTATTATCCTTTTCACCTGTCTGCCACAGGGCATCAAAGGAGCCCAGATCATTCCACCCGGCTTCCAGAGGAATCATCACCCCTTTACTTGTTTTTTCCATGACAGCATAGTCAATGGAATCCGGCACTATTTTTTCAAAGACCTCTTTGTCAATCCGGAGAAAATCAAGATCCTGGGTGCTGGATTCAATCACCTGGCGGCAATACATAAGCGTATCAGGTGAATATTTTTCCAATTCATCAACAATGGCAGATGCCTTAAACATGAACATACCTGAATTCCAGCAATATCCATTGGAAGCAACATATTCCCCGGCCAGTGTCTTGTCTGGTTTTTCAATAAAGCTGTCAATTTCATATACCACAAAAGACTCATCAATCTTTGCACCTTTTTTGATATATCCATACCCGGTTTCAGGCGAATCAGGCACTATACCGAAGGTGATTAAAAACCCTTTTTCAGCCAGGTCCCTACCTTCCATAATTTTTTCATGGAATAGATCAATATTTTCAATAACATGGTCTGCCGGCAGAACCAGCATGATTGAATCATCCCTTTTTTCAAGCAATTTTATGGCAGCCAGGGCAATGGCAGGGGCGGTATTTTTCCCACAGGGCTCCAGAATAATAGAGAGGGCTTCAATGTCAATTTCCCGTAATTGTTCAGCAGTCATAAACCTGTGTGCCTCATTGCAGACCACAATGGGTGATTCCAGGTCATGTACTGTATTAAGTCTTAAAAGGGTGTTCTGCAACATTGTGTTATCATTATAGATATCTATCAACTGTTTGGGATACAACTCTCTGGAAAGCGGCCATAGCCTTGTTCCTGACCCACCGGCCAGGATTGTGGGAACAATCATGATAACTCCTTAAAATAAATGATATTATGAGCTTAGCGCGCTATGGCGCGAGCATTTAGTATTTAGCGGTTAGCTAACAGGCAAATGCAAATCCCTATATTATTTTTCTGCTGCATAGAGATTAATGCACAATCCTTTTTCAACTTTATATTGGTCAAAAGATTTAAGCAAAAGGCCGCAGGAGGCAAACCAGGCTTTTATCTGTTCTTTTTCAAATCCCAGCCATGAGCCACCTATTATATCCTTGATCTCTTCCTGGTCATGTTTTTCAAAATCTGCCATTAAGAACAACCCCCCTGGTTTTAAAACTCTCCAGACCTCATGTATGGATTTTTCAGGTTCAAAAATATGGTATAATACCATGCTCATGATCACTGTATCCACTTCCTGATTTTTTATGGGAAGGTTTTCAAGCTCCCCCAGGCGCAGATCAATGGAGTCCAGGTTGGGCAGCTTTATTCTGGCCTGTTCCAACATTTCAGGTGAACTGTCCACACCAATAAGAATTTTTCCATCTGCCTGGTGCATGCTGCCCAGCATTTCACCGGTTCCGCAGCCAAGATCTGCAACGGCCTGGCCAGACAGGACCATTTGTTTTAACACCCCATTTAAATCAAAATCTCCCAGAACTTCTTTTTTCAGTCTATCCCATTGGGGGGCAACTGTTTTAAAAAATCGTTTGGTCCTGTTTTTGCGAATCATAATACTTTGTTCGGCTTTTTGAAGATCCAGAGAGCAGACCATTTCCTTTTCCATACAGGCACAGGCAAAGTTAATCAAGGGAAGAGATTTCATTTTCTTATCAACTGAATAATAGATAAAACTGCCGTCCTTCCGGGATACCAACAATCCGGATTCCATGAGAATCTTCAGATGACGTGATACCCCGGACTGAATCATGTCAACAATGGACACGATTTCATTCACGTTCAATTCATAATAATTAAGAATGTTCAACAACCGAAGCCGTGTTGGATCGGAAAGAGCTTTAAACTGTTTTATGATTTCCATTTAAATATAATTACCCTGAATGATAAGATTGTTTCTTTCACTTTCCTTAAAATTCGAATGACGCCCAGGCCTGGCTATTGATACCTTTGGATTCCTTACCAAAGAGCATACATACTTTTTTTGTATGAAAAAAAATCTCTCCACAGAGTTCACAGAGGACACCGAGAATAGAACTCTGTGTGCTCTGTGGTTAAAATATTTTTCATAGTTTGTTGTGCCCGACAGGGCATGGGGGTTATTTAAAAAAAGGGGCCGGGATACGTCCCAACCCCCTTTTGAAATCAATTTATGCAAATAATATGATGTCCTGAACTTCTATTTTACAGTTACCACGGGACAGTCTGCCTGGAGAATGACTGCCTGGGCAGTTGATCCAAAAATCAATTTACCCACTTTGGATCGACTTTTGACACCAATAATTATTTCATCCACATCTTTTTCCCTGGCAAAGTTAACAATATCATCACCAGCTTCAAAACCCCGGACCAACAGATGAGTCTTGCATGCAGCGCCATTTTCTTCAAAATATTTTTTAGCGTTTTCAAGATTTTCTTCTGCATCCTTGATCCCCTGGGGCTCAACTTTCCCGCCGCCCTTTCTTGAGGTCACAACCAGAACTTCTCCTTCAAATGCCTTGGCATGCTGCAAAGCAATTTCCAGCAAATCCTTACCCACATTTACTCCATTATATCCTACCAGAATTTTCATTTTTCCCCTCCTTTGTTTCAATAGTGCTCCGGCACTCACTTCGTCTGCTGAAACATAAAAGATTTGAACTCCATTCACAAGGAAAAAGAGAGAATATAATAAAAATTAAAAATAATATTGATAAAAAAAGCCCTAGAGTGATAAAAGAGTATAATCATTCTTTATTCATAACGGAGGACAATCAATGAATCGCCTTTTCTTTAAATACATGACCGTCTTTTTTCTTTTCTGTTTTTTATTTGCAAATGCAGGGTGCTCATCGGACCAAAAAAAAGCAGAGGATTTCATCAAAGAAGGAAAAACATATTTTGAAGACCAGGAATATGACAAAGCCAAAATCCAGCTGAAAAATGCCCTGCAGCTTATACCCTCCTCCCTGGAGGCTTACCAGCTTCTTGCCAAGACCAGCTTAAAGCTGGGAGATGCCCAGGAAGCATTTTCCACTTTTTTACGGCTTGAACAATTGGAGCCTGAAAATCTTGAGACAAAAATTCAACTGGCCTCTTTTTTTCTGCTTGCAAAAAAAAGAGTAGAAGCTGAAAAAAGAATAGATGAAGTGCTTGCCAAAAATCCGGATAATATCAAAGCCCTCTACCTCCATGCAGGGGTCCTGTCCAGCAAAAAAGAAGAAATTGAAAAGATTCAAAAAATATATGACAGGATACTTGAACTTGATCCAAAACAGGTAAAGGCTATGCTTGTCCTTGCAAGGATTTACCAGGCCCGGGGAAATTCCCATAAAGCGGAAACAATTCTTAAAAAAGCAATTGAAATTGAACCGGATGATATCAATCCCCATAAAACATTGTTTGGATTTTATCTTTCCCGGAAAAAATTTGATTCTGCTGGAATAGTTCTTGAAAATCTTGCACTTCAGAGACCAGATGATTTTGAGCCCCAGATTATGCTTGGCAATTTCCATGGGGCCAGGCAGGAGAATGAAAAGGCAGAAGCAGCCTATTTAAAAGCTGTTGACCTGGCTCCTGAAGAAGTTACTCCCCATATGCTCATTGCAAGATTCTATAATTCCATTGAAGAGCCGCAAAAGGCAGAAATTTTCATTAAAAAAGCATTGAAAATCGATCCAGACCATGCCGGTCTGAAGATTGCCTATGCTGATTTTTATTTTATCCATAAAGATATTGAAAACGCAGAAAAATTAGTCGATGAAGTCCTTGCAAAAAGACCGGATTTCACGCCCGGGAAATTATTGAAGGGAAAACTACTTGCCCAGGCAAAAAAACTTAATGAAGCCCTTGTAATTTTCCAGGCACTTGTCAAGGATGAGCCGGATTCCCCCATGTACAATTTTTTCCTGGGATCTGTCTTTCTTGAGCTGAGGAAATCCAAGCAGGCTCTGCCTTTTTTCACCAAAACCCTGGAAAAAAACCCCAGACATTTCAAGGCCAGACTCATGGTGGCAGATCTCTACTATCGAAAGGGAGATTATTTCCTTGCTGAAACCGAAATAAAAAAAGCCCTGGAAGTGCAACCCAAAAATTATAATGCCCTTCTTTTGCTGGGTAATATCCATGGGGCACAAAAAGAATACGATAAAGCCCAGGCCCTGTTCAAGGACCTTATTGAGCTGGACAAGGAAAACCCATCCGCCTATTTCAGGCTGGGAAGTATCAAAATGCTGAAAAAAGAGCCCCAGGCTGCCCTGGAAAACTTTGAAAAAGCCCTGGACATAAATCCAAACCTCATGGATGTTTTTACAAATATTATCAGTTTCCATGCTTCCCGTAAAGAATACAGAACTGCCCTGGCAAAATGTGATACCCACCTGAAAATAGTTGGTGACAATCCCATTGTCAACTCAATTATTTTAAACCTTAGGGGCAATCTTTTACTGGCGACCCAGGAGCTTGAGTCTGCAAAGAAATCATTTATTCTTTCCATTGAAAAAAACCCACAATTTATTCAACCCTATCTTACCCTGGCAAGGATTTACCACTCTGAAAAAAATGGCGGAAAAGAACTCCAGACATACAAGGATCTAATTGAAAAAAGGCCTGACCAGGCAGGACCCCACAGTTTTATCGCCACCCTGTACGAAAAGAAGGGAGAACAACAGCTTGCCGAAAACCATTATAAAAAAGCCCTGGCCATAAGCCCTGAATATGTCCCGGCCCTGAACAATCTGGCATTTTTCTACGCCCAGCAGGACAAAGAGCTGAACAAGGCCCTTGATCTGGCCCGGAAAGCCAAGGAAATAGGTGGAGAGGTCACTTCAATAATGGATACTTTAGGCTGGGTATATTATAAAAAGGAGTTATATGACAGTGCTCTGCTGGAGTTTAAGACCTGCATTGAAAAAGAACCTGAAAATCCTGTTTTCCATTATCACCTGGGCCTTGCCTACAATAAAAAATGGGATTATGCCAACGCTGAAAAAGCCCTTAAAAAAGCATTGGAACTAAAGAATGATTTTTCCGGTGCAGATGAAGCCAGAAAAATCCTTGATCAGATGTAATTTAATAATAAGGCAACGGGAAATAATAAAATCGTCAAAATTGGCTAATAACATGGAATATCAACAGCCCATTTTTCAAT
>JAOZST010000092.1:0-6750 GCA_029939535.1 Desulfobacteraceae bacterium
GTGTGTTTTACAAAAATCTCAGAATGTGTTTATCCTGCGTATTATTTTATTGATTCATATTCATTAACTTGTTGATCAGACCTTTGTTGACATTGGTTTTTCAGATGATTATTGTGAAGTGTCTGATTCAAGTAAAGATATGATAAGGAGAGACACCATGAACACCAACCTTGCTTTGCAGGATGTCAGGTCATTTGTCAGCCTTGATCCTTTGCTGGATTTCTGGGAAAAAAATCTCGTGCCGGAATGCTCCCACATGGGATCCATGTTTGTGGAATTAAAGGAAAAAATAAGCCAGAGTCCCGGGATCCAGGGTCCCATTGAAGATATAAATATTTTAAATAATTTCCATGATATACTCAGTCCATTAATGAGCGCGATATTTCCAGTGGCATCCTTTAATAGAGAAATCATGGGTGCGCTGTCCCCCTGCACTTCAGAGCCTTTTTTTGTGACCCCTGAATTCCAGCGTCTTTTCCTTGAGAACAAGAATTCTTTAAAGGCAACCATAAAAAAAAAACTGAAAGAGAAAACCAGGCTATCCAAAAGACTGCTGAAAATTTATTTCCTTGTTCTGGAACGGATTTACGGATTCCCATGCCAGAGGATTGAAAGTCTGGATATTAAAATTATTCCAGATGAAAAAACCGGGCTGGCAAGGTATTTCGGAATAAGCTCTGATTTTCAATTTGTTAAAATAAAGGCATTGGACACTCCAAAAAAATTGTCTGAAAAAGACTGGGATAAAATCAGGAACAATCTCACAAATATCAATATCCTGGAAAAATATATTGACCTGAGACGTTTCGAGTTTACCGGTTTCACCATTGTCCGTGCATTGGATGTAACAGAATCAGAAATTATTTCAGCCCTTGAAAGGGACTTGATAGACCAGCAGTCAATTTTTTCTTCCAAAGGAATCAAACATCTGGAATCCAGGCTCCAGGTATTGTTCCAGCGACCGGACATTACCCTGGGGATTGGTGCCCTCCGGGGAAATCAGGTCATGATCATAAAAAATGACTGCAATGCCAATATCAACTGCCTTTTTTCCAACTCCCACCACATTAATGTAGATGAGATACAAGGATCAGTCTGGATGAAGGCCGTTGAAAACGATTCTGTACTGCGAGTGCCGGATCTTTCAAAAAAATCCAACCTGCTCCCTGCGGAACAGCAGGCAGTTTCAGCTGGTATCAGATCCATGCTTTTATCACCATTATCATACCAGGGTGAGATAATCGGGCTTCTGGAAGTATTGACAGCAACCCCCAACGACCTGGGCCCCATTGATGCCATGCTCCTGGAACAGGTCACCCCTATTTTTTCAGTGGCTTTAAAAAGAGGTATGGATGAAATGGACAAGCATGTCCAGTCCATTATCAAGGAAAAATGCACTGCGGTTCACCCCTCTGTGGAATGGCGGTTTGAAAATGCCGCCATAAGCCATATGGAACGTGTCCGCCACGGAAGCAAGACCTCTGAAATGGAACCCATCATCTTCAAGGATGTGGTCCCCTTTTATGGACAATCCGATATCAGGGGTTCATCCCTGGCAAGAAACAAGGGGATTCAGCAGGATCTTACAGACCAGTTAAGGCTTGCCCTTGATATCCTGAAAACAAGTGCAAAACTGAGGCCCTGGCCTATTTTAAAGGAATCTACATATCGTATTCAAAACAAAATCCAGGAAATTTCCTCTGGAGTCACTTCCAGTGATGAAAATTCAGTATTTACTCTTCTGAATAAAGAGATCTCACCAATGTTTGAAGATCTCATGGGCCTGGGACCAGAGGTTGCCAAAGGGATTGAGACCTATAACAGCCTTCTTGATCCCGCAGCAGGTATGATTTACAATAAAAGAAAAGAATACGAGGAAAGTGTGTCAACACTGAACCAGGCATTGTCTGGTTTTCTGGAACAGGAAGACAGCCTTATCCAGCAAAGCTTTCCCCACTATTTTGAGAAAAGACAAACCGACGGGGTGGATTATATGATGTATATAGGAGCCTCCATGGCAGAAAGCCAGAGGCTTGCCCCTTTTCACATCCAGGATATGACCCTGTGGCAGCTGATGACTGCCTGGGGCCTTGCCTGGCATACACACAAAATAAAACCAGAATTAAAAGTACCCCTGGATACCTGCCATCTGATTCTGGTCAATCACACCCCTCTTTCCATACGATTTCGTTTTGATGAAAAACGATTTGATGTGGACGGCACCTATGATGTACGCCATGAAATCATTAAATCCCGTATTGACAAAGCACTGATAAAAGGTTCCGGAGAACGGCTTACCCAGCCCGGCAGGATTGCGGTGGTGTATTCAAATCCTGCCGAGGGTAAAGGGATCAGGCAGCATATTGATTTTTTGACGAGCCTAGGAAAGTTTCAAAATGATTTTGAAATGCTTAACCTGGATGATATGCCTGATGTGCGTGGGTTAAAAGCCATCAGGGTGGGTGTGAACCTGAAATCCATGGCCAGCAATGTTATTAAAATAAAAACAGGATAAACCAAAAGTTGTGAATTCAACAGCATTGCTGGCCAATCCTTTCCCAAAAATCCTTTTCTCCTTGACAAGAAAAGTAAATTATAATTGGATATTGGAAACATTTTTTCTTGTGAACGCTTAAAGACAGAACAAACTCGTTAATGGGAAAATCTTTGGTTTTCAAACTTTCCAAATAAGGATTTAATAATGAAGTCTTCCTCTTTTTTGCAATCAAGACCTCCAGTAGGAACTATCATTATTTTCTTGGCATTCTTTTGGATACTCATATCCCTGTCCCAGGCCGGGCAGGCAAATGAACACAAAATCACCAACACTCTGGGGATGACCTTTATTCTTGTCAAGCCGGGGTCTTTCATGATGGGCAGTCCCGAGACAGAACAGGGCCGCGATGCCAATGAGATCCTCCATGAAATAAAAATTAAAAGACCTTATTACCTGCAAACCACAGAAGTAACATTGAAACAATGGCGGTCTATCATGGGTAAAAAATGGCTTCGGAAAAGAAGTGGAACAGGTGATATTCCGGTCACCAGGGTCTCATACTATGATTGTCTCAAGTTTATAAACAAATTGAATAAGAAAAAAATGGGGGTCTATCGTCTTCCCACGGAAGCAGAATGGGAATATGCCTGCAGGGCAGGAACAACCACGGCTTACCATTGGGGGAATTCCATTGACTGCTCCAGGGCCATGTATGGCAATAACACTAAAAAAAGTAAAACTTGTATTCTTTTTTTTTCATCCATGAACATACCGCCCAATGGACCTGCTCCGGTCAAAACCTTTGCCCCCAATCCCTGGGGCTTTTATGATATGCATGGAAATGTATGGGAATGGTGTGCGGACGAATATACGGATTATCTGACCCATAAAAAAGAAAAGGGATACAGCACCATGGAATCTGAAACACGTATCAGACGAGGCGGAAGCTGGTTCAAATATGAACAATCCCTTAGAAGTGCGAACCGTGCTTATGCCCATCCAGGTGCAAAATTCATAACAACCGGATTCAGACTGGTCCGGGGGTTGGAGTAATGCGCACTAAAATTCTTAGTCTTTTAAAAGTCTATGAAGAAGAAATAAGCCTCCTGTTATGGACAGCCGCCCTGTTGTTTATCATTCGAAGTTCAGGCATCATCCTGAACAATTATGCGGAAACAGCTTTTTTAAAACGATACGGGGTTGAATACCTGCCCGTTATCAATATGCTCAATGCTATTGTAACCTTTTTTGTCACTGGGTTTTTAACCGCTTTTCTGGGAAAGATGCCCGGTGCCAGACTGCTGTCCTATGTTTTTATTTTTTCAGGTTTTTCCGTGACCATTATCCGATTGTTCATCCCCTTTGGATTTGACCTTTTGTATCCTTTGCTTTTTATGCTCAAAAGTCAGTTTGAAATTCTCCAGGCTCTTCTGTTCTGGAACCTGTGCAATGACCTTTTCAATATGCGCCAATCCAAACGGCTTTTCCCCCTCCTGACGGCAGGGGGAGTAATAGGCCTTATTCTGGGCAGTTTTGGCACTCCCTATTTTGCAAAAACTTTTAACATGGACAACCTGCTGTATCTATACCTTGTAACAACCCTCATGGGTGCTGTCATTGTACAGGCAATGGGAAAAAGCTATTCCTCTCTGATTTTTCCGGAAAAAACAGGAAAATCCACCAAAAAAAAACCATCCATGGCCCAGGAATTCAAAAACGTTCTCCCCCTGATAAAAGATTCAATACTAATCAAAATCGTTCTTGTCCTGACCTTTATGCCCAATGTGGTCATCCCCATAATGAATTATCAGTTTAATTACGCTGTTAATGACCAGTTTGCCTCGGAAACGCAGATGCTGCAGTTCTTTGGCTATTTCAGGGGTATTTTGTATATGATCAGCCTGTTCATCCTTCTCTTTGTGGGAAGGATTTACGGACGATGGGGCCTGCCAGTGGCGCTTATGTTCCATCCCTTTAACTATATGATTGCATTGTTTGCCTTTCTTTTTCAATTTAATGTATTTTCAGCCATATATGCAAGGATGTCCACCAATATAATCCGCACCACTATTAATATGCCGGCAAATTCCATACTCATTGGACTTTTTCCTGAATCCTATAGAAATATGATCCGGCCATTTCTCAGAGGAACCGTGGTGAGACTGGCCTTATTTACAGGTTCCTCCCTGATTTTAATTTCAGGATCTTTTTTTCACCCCAAATACCTGACCCTGGTGGCATTGCCCTTTGTGCTGGCATGGATGGCAGCTCCCATTATCCTGAAATTAAAGTATGCCAAAATCCTGAGAGATTTGATTTCAAACAACCTTCTGGATATAAAAAGTCTCGACCAAAAAGAACTGGGACAAATTTTCAACCAGGAAAAAACCCTGGCAGATCTGGAAACTTCTTTTTTATCTGCCAAAGGAAAAGATGCCATCTGGTATGGCAAATTATTACAACAATTTTCTCCCGGACAATTGGATATCCACATACTCAACAACCTTGAAAACCAGAACGAAAAAACCCAGATTGCTTTAATCAAAATGATATCTCCCGAATATCGGGCAGAGGCAGCCAATGATTTGATAAAATTTTTAGACATTAAAAAGCCAGAAGCCACTATTGCCATATTAAAACTTATCTGCCAGAATGGGTACAAGGCCATACAGGGGGTGGATTTAAACCCCTATCTTCAAAGTAACCACCCTGTAATCAGAGGCTTTGCCGGGGCATGCCTCTATTCAAGAGACCCTGAAAAACACCAGGCACTGATCACTACCTGGCTTGGGGATAAAAATATAAATTACAGGCAGTCCGGTATTATCAGTGCAGGATTAAGCAATGAAAGGGGATACATTGATACCATCCTTGCCATCTTATCGGAAAAAAATATTGATCACATCATTCCAGATATCATTATTGCTTTATCCAGGCTGGGGGCCAGGGAATTAAATTCCGTTATTTTTGATTATCTTTCCCATGATAAAAGGGAGGTAAGGATGGCAGCACTGGATGCCCTGGAAATCAATGATGATTTCTCCCTGAAAAAAGCCATTCTGCTATTGGGTGATAATATTTATTCCATCCATGAATTTGCACGGGAAAAAATACGGAAAGCAGATTATCAAAACCATAAACTTCTGGTTGAATCCCTGGGACTGCCCAGCAAAAAGATAAGAAGAGGGCTGTTTAAACTCCTTGAGACCCTTGACATAAAAGAATTTGAAGTATTGATGTTTGCCAAGGACAATCTAAACAAAAGCTATACCTACCTGGCCATGGGAGAAAACTTACGCCAGCTTCCCCAGAAAAAAATGCGGGATCTCACCATTGAACATTTGTTCCAGAAAAAAGAAATAGTCCTTGAAAACATTATCCGGGTGCTTGCCATCCATGACCAGACCGGCAGGATGAAAACTGCCTGGAAAGGAATTTTTTCCCCTGATACCAGGCAGAGAGCCAATGCCATTGAATTATTAAGCGATATCCTGGACAAAAAAACCTTTAATTCCATGCTCCCTCTTCTGGAAAGTCCTACTCCTGCCCTGGCCCTGGCCGAAGGTAAAAAACTGGTCAAAATCCCCAAACTGGATCCTGCTGGAAAAGATGTATTTTCAATGCTGCTGGCTTCTGAAGACTGGGTGGATGTCCTCATGGGCCTGGGCATGATCCATGAGGATCCTGATCTTTACGAAGAAAAAGACCTGTTGAATGAATTGAAAAATTCCATGAATAAAAATATTACAAAGGAAGTTGAAATGATTTTTTCAAAAACCAAAGAAATCTCCAATGATCCCCAGAGAATTCGTGCCACCAAGATATCCCTGGGAGAAAAAATACTTCTTTTAAAAGAAATTGAAATTTTTTCCGGCCTGAGTGCTGAAGAACTTGCAGCCATTGCTGCAGAAACAAAGGAACTGAATTACCCCAAAGACAGGACCGTCATCAAGCAGAACAATGTGGGAGAAACCGTATTCCTCATCATTGAGGGAAAAGTGGAAGTCATCATGGAACAAACAGACGGGAAAAAAGTTTTACTTGATCACATTGAGTCCGGTGGTGCTTTCGGGGAGATGGCATTGATTGATAATTCTCCCAGATCAGCCAGCATCCGTACCATTGAACCTTCACGATTCCTCATCCTTCATAAGCAGGAATTCAAGGAAACAGCCATGGAATTTCCAAGGATTGCCCTCCAGATCTGCACGGTTTTAAGCCAGCGCATCCGGAGCCTCCATGGAAAATTCCAG
>JAOZST010000092.1:6850-11024 GCA_029939535.1 Desulfobacteraceae bacterium
CATGGGCCTGTAAAAAGGCGGCCTTACCCTGATGGTGATATCAAACTGCTCAATATCTGCAGACGTTACCTCATCTTCCACAAAGGCACTGGTTTTGTGCAATAATCCCAGGGCAGTCAGCTCTGTCATTGTTCTGACACATTTTTCACATTTTCCGCAATTGAGTCGATCCGGAACATTGGCAAGGCATACCCGGAAATTCTGAAATGCCGTGTCCCAGTTTGAAACAATTTTTATTTTTTCAAGGCGGGACAGTTCATAATCCCTGTGCCGGATTCTCATATTATAACTGGAATATTCTGGATCCAGCAAAGGATGGGAGCCACAGGGGTGAAGGTTGGGAATATCATAGGATGATCCAATAAACATCAGGTTTATTCTATTGGTAAAGGAATGGGCCATGGCCGCCAGCACAGCCCCGAAAAAACTATCCAGCCACAATTTTCGTTCATCACAGAGATGACGGATATTGGTATACACAGGAATCAGGCATGTGCCTGCATCCCTGGTAATTTTCAAAATTGCCTCTTTTGCCCTGTCAAACACATGAAATTTCATTCCCCTCTCAACAACACCACCAATATCAAAACCGTGAAGAAAAAAACTATCCTTTACACGGGCCGGGTGATCCAGGGGATAATTGAGCCTGTTCAGCCTGAGGGCTGCAAGGGAATCCATGCCCCCGGACATGACCATACCCGCTCTGGGACCTTTGAATTCATCTGCCATCTCTCTGTCCTGATTTTCTCTGTCCTGATTTTCTCTGTCCTGATTTTCTCTGTCCTTGGTCTCCATGTCCTGGGTTTCCCAGTCTTGAGCTTCTATTTTTATGGGGGCATACTCACCCCTGGTCCAGTGGGCCAGAATATTCATGGCAACATTCACCCCTTCCCTTAAAAAAGGACATATCCTGCCTTCAACAAATATTCTTTTTTCTCCCAGATGAAGTGCCGGCAAAAGACATCCCACCAGAAAGGCATCAGGCTTGACATCAAAACCCCTGGCATTTTCCAAAGTTGTTTTGATAAAAATTTTTTTCTCAGATCTGCTGCTATCCTCAAAAATCACCCTGGCGGAAGCTGTGACATATTCTGAATCCTGATCAAGGACAAAATCAATTATTTTCATGGACTTACATATCCCTGTTTTTAGCTTGAATTAATTTTTAGTTTAAATGACAGACATTACATACTCAATAATTTCCAGGGAAATATCCTTTCCAGAAGCCTGCTCCAGCCCCCTGAACCCTGGAGAATAATTTACCTCAACCACAAGGGGTTTTCCATTTTTTCCAACCATCATATCCACTCCTGCAATATCCAGATGGCAGGCAGCAGCTGAATCCAGGGCCAGCCTGACCCACTCCTCCGGCGGATCAAAGGCATCTGCCCTGCCATTTTGATGGATATTGGCCCTGAACTCCCCGGGCAACGGAACCAGGTTCATTGCTCCCGCAAGTCGTCCATTGACCACCAGCATCCTCACATCCCTCCTGCCCTCGGGACTGATAAACCTCTGGACCAGCATCCCTTTCAGGGGTGTAAGATTCTTGTCAAGGAACTCCAAGGCCCGGGACCGGGTCTCGATCTTTGCCACCCCTTCCCCGCCCATGCCGTCCACCTGTTTGGCAACAATTGGATATCCGCCCAATTTCTCCACTGCCTCAAAAAAACCGGCTTTTCTTGTGACAAAACAGGTGTCTGGCACTGGTAACCCACTGCTTGCAAGGGTTTGAAGAGTTATGTATTGATTTTTTGCTATGGTGATCCCTTTAAGTCCGTTGACCAGGGGAATTCCCATTTTCATAAACTGCCGCAGCAGGACAAACCCGTATTCCCCCATGGGAGATCCCTGCCTGGGCAATATAACGTCGGGAACCAACCCTGTACTTCCCAGACAAAAACCAAAATTTTTCTTTTCCAGGGTACAGACCATTTCATAGGGATTAATAAGTATAACCCCATGACCCAGGATTGCTGCTGATTCCCGGAGTCGCCCATTGGGATGAAAATCAAACCCGTTAACGGTCATTATTCCAATTATCATTTTTCCAGATTCCACTCATTTTCAATCATATGCTCGGGCATCCATATCCCCATTTTTTTCCCCACTTTTTCACTAAAATAGGTGAGTATTTTCCTGGTATTATTTTTCTTGGCAATTTTATGGGTAGCCAGGTTGTCCTCGCTGATAATGGAAAAAATTTTATGGCCCCCTGCCCTTTTGGTAAGGCCTTTCAGCAGCCTTGCCCCAACACCCAGGGAACGGTACTCCGGCCTTACAGAGGTATATCCCCTTTCCACGAAATGAGTCAAATCAAAATCTGTGATCTGATTGATCCTCTGTATAAATTCTTTTCTTGGATGTTTCAGGCATGAATTTCCCAGGATCACCCCATCTTCCATGGCATAGCCTATAAGATACGCTTTTTCAAGGTTGGATCTTACATATTTAAGATCAACAGAACCACCGGCATCTACCATTTTGCAAATCTCATCCAAAATTCCCGGGGCAAGGTCTGAAGGAGATTGATAAAAAAATTCCATTTGACTGCCAAGGGTTATCAAAGATTGATTTGGGATATCTGCCCTTAGGCAGCCCAGGGATTTCCGGGTCAACCGGCTTAGATACAAAAGGAAAAAAACAGGGTCCTCCAGAGTCTGCCAGAAAGGAACTCCAGCCAGGGGCTGAACCTTGTTGTAATCCATTAATTCAAACCCGGGCATTGTATTTCCATCCCCTGAAAAATCCCGGATAGTCCCCCCTGGGCTTATATCCTGCTGATAGGAATGGACAATATTGGGGTTATTTACAATAAATCTTCCCTGTTCTGATTGGCCTGGGTCCCTGATAAAATTGGGACCTGTTACATGGTTCCATATTCCCTGCTTTGATGCAGCCCAAAGTATCTTTTTTGGAATCTTCACTTTTTTATAATTCCATTCCCATTGGATCAATTTAAGCCCGGATGAAAAAAGATCAGGCAATTTGTTTTCAAGGTCCTGTAATTCATCTGATACCTGGCCTGGTACCTGATCTGGTATCGGAACTGTCATACTGAAAAAAGTCCTGGAATCCTTAACAGAAAACCAATGATCCAGTTGCTCCCAGATTTGGCAGGAATATTTACCAGCACCTTGTTCCAAATCATCAGGATTTGCTGAATCCCCAGGGCCGTCTGAATCTGGGAACAAAAGAGAATCATCAAGAAACACAAATCCCTGGATTCCACAATTTTCAACCTGATCTTTTAAAAAATCTGACAGGCAGACAGAATCTTTAAAAAATAGAGGATGAACCGGGAGAATAGGCCCGGGCATCAGGTATTTATCCATGGGCATTCCCCTGAAATCCGGTATTGACCCTTTGGGATCATTTTTTGTTCCATGATCCCTGCTTATAATATCCATGAGCATGGTCAGTCCTTCCAGGCCATGGCCATGAACCATTTGATCAAACCCTTTTCCTTTCTTGAAAACAATACCGGGTTTTCCCTTTGCCAGAACCAGGGTTTCAGGGTAACGGGATTTAATGAATCCTGCCATGGTTTCTGCGGCCTGTCTCTGACCTGGAGAAGATATAAACAGGATTACAGTGCCGGGATCATGTCTGGCAAATTCCCGGTTCAGGCCCTTTTCATAGGATACATGGGTACCCCAATGGAAAATATCTGGGTAATAAGCCTGGCTTGCCAGGGTCAGAATAGAATTCACTATTTTTTTAAAACCAATAAACCAGTGGGGATCAAAAAATTCTTTTTTTCTTACCTTTTCCATATCTATACTGGTTTCACAAACCACCCCATATATATTTTTCAGTTTATCATATTTTTCATTGGAGATTTTTCCTGACCTGTGTTTTTTTTGAATCATCTGAAAATGAATATGCGCCTGTTTTTTTGACAGGATATGGGTAAGGAAAAATTCAAGGTTTGCATCATAATATACAGGATTTAACCCGGAATCGTTCAGGGCGCCTGCAGCTACAGCAGCATACCAGGAAGGCATTGCAGGGCTGGCTGCGGGAGGATGAATTAATAGTATTGTTGATGATTTCATTTTAGCCTGCCTTTGTTTCTATAGAATCTCCAAGGTCATACAAGTCATTTATAAACTCCTGATCAGGCTTTCGGCAAAATCAACAGCAAACCCGGGCAGGGATTCATCTATATTTT
>JAOZST010000092.1:11124-14021 GCA_029939535.1 Desulfobacteraceae bacterium
GTTAAAATCAGTATGACATTCAATCCCTGAACAGGTTTTTCCCAGAGACGCTGTGCCGTTACCATGGCAGCAGCAGTTCCCGTTGCATTGTCCGAAGCCCCGTTTGTGTATCCATATCTTAAATAATCAAAGCAGGTAATAACTCCCTGAAGAATAAAATAAGCAGAAAGTATCAAGTGAATCCAGGAAATAACAGGCTGACCCTTTGTAAGGATTTCCAGGATTGAAATTATAAGGGCAAAAACAATTAAAAACAGATTTATCCTAAGGGATGATCGGAAATTTTTAACCATGGAAGGCAAATAGAGCAAAGAAACCGGGGCTGAATCATAATGAGCCATTAGAATAAGATTTTGTTCAGCCCCATTATTCCCTGGGGAGGATCCCTTTTCAGGATTATTTTCCATGGTTCCGATTATATTTTCAAGGATATCTGCAGCCTGTTTTTCCCCTGGGGTTCCTGTACCCCTGTGGGGCAAAACCGTGAGCTTACGGATTATTGCCATTGGATCTAATAATGACATAATCAGGCCCTCCAAGCCCTGTTCTGCATAGTTTATGTATCCTGAAAGGATACAGGGAATTTATCCCAGTGGTTTCTTCCCGTGGAAATAGTTGTATACAAGATAAAAACTTATCGTTTCACCTTCCCGGGAAGTAGAAACTCATACCTTTTTCCCAGAATTTTTCCTGTCATAAATCTGTCAACCCTGCGTAATGTTGAAAATGCCATCCAGATTCTTTTGTCATTTTGATAATAGGATTCCACTTCCTTTTTTGAAACAGGCTCTATTTTAAAATCCTCTTCCAGAGTTTTATTGACAATATCAATAAAAAGAGGAATCAGGTCAGACGACTGTTCCTTAATTAAATTACCAATGATATCGATGAAGACGATACGAAGATCGTAATATCTGGCAACAACCTCATCAAGATTGATAAGGCTGATAAAAAGACGGATAATAAATGGCATACTTTTGAGAAGAAGTTTGACATCCAGCTGTTCATGGCCTTGTATTCTGTAAAACGGAGTGCTTGTATCAATAAGATAAAGCTTTCTTTTCCCATTTTCAACTGGCCATGTCCAGTTGGAAAGCTGTGCATCAACAGCGATTTCAATTCCAGGCATGGATTTTTCATTATACACCTGCACCCTTTTAATGGCATCAATAACCTTTTCAAGCATCTCCACAATCTGTGCTTCACTAAATATGGAAATCTGCCGGCTGCAGAAAGAGTCAGGACTGAAAAGCTGCTGTGCAACATAAAGGATATAAGGCCGGCCAGGAACGTGGGTAATAAAAATATCATCTTCAGGAAGGTTTATGCCGGCTTTTTCCAAATGCCCGGTATATTCGAAATATTGATTCCGGTAAGATTCAGCACTTTCTCTATCAGGGAAAACCGGAAGCCGTTTAAAGGCAATATCATTGTATTTTTCCATTCGAAAAATTGAAGAGATTTCCCCATATCCCAGAATTTCAAATGGCAATTCCGAATTTTCCGGTTTAACCGGATCCAGGCATTTTTCAAAATAATCAATATAATTCTGGTCTATATCCATTCACACCCTGTATACTTTGGTTTTAAAATATATGTAATTACAATTCTCAATAATCACTGGCATTGAATAATAGATTTTTCCATAATCCCTATAACATCATCCACCAGAGGTTTATCCGTGTAAATATAGGGTTTACACTGGATGACAGAAAAATCATATCCCGAGAACATGGCCCAGATCCCATTGTCATATAATGCTTTTGACATTTCAATACCTGCTATTTCGCCATCAAACTTCAACCCTGCAATGAGCCCTTTCTGTCGTATCTCAAGAAGATATGGATATTTTTTCTGAAGATCTTTAAGATGTTTTTCAAGGTATGCGGAAACCTTATCCACCTTTGCAAGAAGTACAGGGTCACTTACAATCTCAAGAACTTTGCTTCCCACATAACATCCGATTTCAGAACCCCCAAATGTTGAAATATGGGCAAACCCGTCTTCATTCAGCCATGCCCCGGCCTTTTCGTTTAATATGGCCGCAGCCACGGGATAAATGCCGCCGGATAAACCCTTTGCAGTGACAAGGATATCAGGATCAACACCATAATGTTCAATGGCCCAGAGTTTGCCTGACCTTCCAAGGCCTGTCTGAATTTCATCGGCAATATACAGGGCACCGTATTTTTCACACAGCAGTTTCACATTGGAAAGATAATTTTCCTCCGGCAATGGAAAGCCAAGGGTTGCCGGAATTGTTTCAATAATTACTGCGGCTGCATCATTCCCCTTAAGGGCATCTTCCATTTTCTCAAGATCATTAAATGGTACACCCATAGAAATTTCAGGAGTATCACTTAAAAAAAACCGGGCATTTTCTGTATTTCCAACACTGCCGGAAAGGCCTGTACGCCCATGGAATCCATGATCAATTGAGACAATCTTTTTTCGTTTTGTTGCATGCCTTGCCGACTTTATTGCCACATCCACGGATTCACTTCCACCGCTGGCAAATACAACATATTTCATATTTCCAGGGGTAAGCTCAACCAGTTTCCGGGCAAGTGACCCCCGTTCAGAGCTTGGGAAATGATGATTGCCGATATCAAGCCCCATGTCCATGGCCTCCTGCAGAGCTTTGGTAATTTCAGGAGAACTATGCCCCAGATTAAAGGTTCCACCGTTAATGTGAAGATCAATTAACTTTTTCCCGTCCACATCATAGATATAGGGCCCTTCCCTTTTGCCCATGATAATATCAATACCAAAATCATTAAAAATCTTTATTTTTCCAGGACAAACATACCTTTGGTTTAATTCCAGTATCTCTTCTTTTAAATAATTCATTACCGGCCCTTTTTAAACGAAATACAATTTGAGGAACTTCAATAACT
>JAOZST010000093.1:0-13976 GCA_029939535.1 Desulfobacteraceae bacterium
CCCAGCGCATCCATGAAGTCCTGGCCCAATATGCTGAAAAGCATATCAATGATTAAACTCTTTACTGTTTCGTTTAGAGACCTGCTGCCTTTTTAAATATCACTGGAATAAAAAAAATTATTGATTAATCTGCTGGATTCTCTGAAGGGCCTTTTTGTTTTCAGGGTCCACATAAAGGGCCTGTTCATATTTTTCCCCGGCCTTGTATAAAATGCCCTGTTGCTGATACAGGTCTCCCAGGGTAATTTTTATGTCCGGATTCATTGGCAGAGCTTTTTCCGCCCTGTTCATCACTTCCATTGCATTTTTCATATGATTCTGCCGGAAAAAAAATTGGTAAATCTTATAAAACAGCCAGGGTTTTACAGGATCCTGTTTTTCAATGAGGTCAAGGGCAGTCATATACCTCTGGGAGGCTTCTTCTCTTTTTCCAGTGGTATATAAAAATTCGTTAAAGGCAAGAAAAGGTCCTGGCAGTTCTGGAATTGCCATGGCCATTTCTTCGTAGCTCAGGCCGCCTAAAATCATTGAAGTCAGCACCTTGTCCGCATATTTTTCATCCAGTTCAAGGGTTTTTCGCAAATAATGGATTGCCTTTTCTTTTTTCTTCCTTGATAAAAGCCATCCCGCATATTGAAAGGAGTATTCGGGACGGGTCGGGGTATAAAGGGTACTTAAGGCAAATGCATTTTCTGCCTTGTCAGGCCTTTTTTGCTGGGCCAGAAAAAGCCCGAATCTTTTCAAATATCGGGAATTTAAAGGATCCATATTAATGGAAGCATTAAAATTTTTCCTGGCCGTTTCAATGTCTTTTAAAAACCATGATGCATTGGCTGCCAGATATCTTGAATCGGAATAAATTGGATCAAATTTTACAGCAAATTTTATCACATTGTAAATTTTTTACAGGATGGCAAAAAGAGACAGTGAGTATTTTTGTCCATTGCAAAGTTTTTAATATTATTAAAATAAAACAGGCCAAGGATATTGGAAGCACAATAAAAAACAGCTCCCATGGCAAAAAGAGCGGTTAAAGAGATAAACACTCCTTTTTTTAAAAAAGAATTAACCGATTTCAGGCGGGTAAGGGTGTTCTGCCGGCGGATATTGGTGTTGGCAGCAGATACTCCCAGGCCTGCAGTAAAAAAGAACCATAAGCCATTGGCTCCGATGTGCATATTAAAGTCGGTAAAGCTGTGGAAAAGAATGGATGCCATGGCCGTAAGGCTGCCCATGTAAAGGTATATGGAAAAGGCATCCCGCCGGGTTAAAAACGTTTTATAGGTTTTCCAAAGCAGAACCATCAAAAAGGCTGCAGCAAGAAAAAAGCCAATCATGCCGCCTTCAACAAGAAGCTCTATATAATCGTTGTGGGCATGGGTAAGGGTATATTTGTCCACAAGGGATTTATACTGGGGATAGATATGGCTGAATGTTCCCATTCCCGAACCGGTTAAAGGGAAATCCTTTATTATCTCTTTGCTGTCCTTCCAGAAATCCAGACGATTTTCATAAATCACTCCCTGGGCATTTTTAAGCCTGGCAAAACGGTCCAGAATCTGGTCCCAGCCAAACCAGCTGATCACAAGGATACTCATAATTACTATCCCGATGATGACAATGGTGTTTCCCCGGCTTATTTTCCGCCTCAACAGAAGGAAGCTGAATAAAACCAGGGAGATGGAAAGACTGATCATGGCACCCCTGGAAAGGCTGACAAAAATAGAAACCACGATTAAAAGAGCTGCTGTGCCAATGAGGATATGGATATTTGCCTTTTCCTGGCTTAGAATTTCGGCAACCCCCTTTATGAAAGATGTCTTTGCAATTCTTGGCCGGTAAAAAAAAAACAGGGCCAGTACAATGGGAAAAATCATTTCCATGAGCCCGGCATAATGATTGTGGTTTACATAGGGACCGAAAACAATGGAATTATCCGGGGAGTATCTGAACCACAGAGCCATGTCTTTGGTCAGGTAAAACTGGAGTATGGATGAAAAGGCCAGAAATCCTCCAAAAACAGCTATAACCAGAGCCACGGCCTGGAGCATATCCTTTTCCTTTAACACCTGAACCGTGAGCACATAAAACAAAACATAGGTGCCATACCTGAAAAATTCAGATAGACCGGCCTTGTGGTTAAGGGACAGGGTCATCCAGGATTGGGTATCTGTCAGGGCAAAGGCTCGTTCCTGGATTGAAAATGCTGTTGGAGAAAGGAATTCAATGATAAAGGGAGGCAGGGGAACTAACTGAAAAAGTATATATGCCAGGAAAACAAACAGGGGCACAATGCCGGGAACGGCATGGAGATCCTCTTTCTTTTGAATCACGGTAATCAGAAAGAACAAAAATCCCAGGGCTGTTAGAATTTCCATGACAGCATATGACCAGGGTTCCACCGTGCCAAATGCCAGGGGTGTAAAAATAATCAGAAAAAAAACAACAATTTTTGAAAACCTTAGGGACATATCAATCAGGACTCTGATGAATAGTAATAATCACCATAATTATAATAATACCCACTTTTTTTGGCATTGAACCGGTTAAGCACCAAGCCTGTGATGGGCGCGGATATATCTTTCAGCTGTTTGAGTCCCTTGCCCAGGATTTCATGGGTTGTTTTGCCGGCCCAAGTCACAACGATGACCCCGTCCACATGCTGACTTAAAATCACAGGATCGGTAACGCTGGCCAGGGGAGGCGTATCAAAGAGGATCATATCAAAGGCCCTGGAATGCTTTTCTATCAATTCCAAAAGCCTGGCAGAGCTCAGGAGCTCCGAGGGATTGGGAGGTATGGGGCCTGAAGGGATGATAGACAGATTTTCATCAACCAGGATCACAATATCTTCATCTTCTTTGGAAATACCTGCAAGAAAGGAACTCAAACCATTTGTATTCTCAATATTAAAATTTTTATACTGGGTAGGCCGCCTCATGTCTGCATCAATGATGAGAACTTTTTTACCGGTCTGGGCAATACTGGAACCCAGGCAGGAACAAATAGAGGATTTACCCTCCCCGGGGGTCATGCTGGTGATGATAAGGGTTTTCGGAGGATTGTCGGCAGAAGAAAGGAAAACAGATGTTCTCAGTCCTTTAAAATTCTCAGCTGTCATGGATGAGCTGTCATTTAATACATTTTCAACAATGGTCTGGTTTTTACCTTTAAACAAATCAATGGTACTGATGACAGGAATATTGAATTTTTCTTCAACATCTTCGGGAGTTTTAATGGTATTGTCCAGGTATTCAAGGAAAAAGGCAATGCCGATACCCCCGAAAAGACCCAGGATGAAGCCAAGTAAAATATTTCTCTTTTTCCGTGGGGTTTCCGGAAATTTAGGCATTTGTGATTTTTCAATAACCCATACATTCACAGACTGGTTCTGTTCAGTAATTCCTTTTTCCTTCATTTTCTTAATCAGGGCATCATAGAGAAACCGGTTGGTATCCACTTTTCTTTTGAGGATATTCAATTGAATGGATTTTTCACCCAGCCTGGCTGCCTGGAATTTGGTCTGGTCCAGAAGTTCTTTTAAGTCCCGCTCATTGGATTTGGCAAGCTGGTATTCATTTTTAATGGTCTGGACTGCCTTCCCCAACTCTTTGATCTTTTTGGCTTTCAGGCTTTTCAGCTCATTTTTTGCCGTAATCATTCTAGGATGTTTGGATCCATATTTCTTGGAAAGCTCTGATATTTTCTGTTCAGCGTTGAGTATTGTCTTGTTGATGGAGTCCACAGAGCTATTTTCAACAATAACCGGGATGGTTTCCAGCTGGGCTTTTTTTATATTTTTAATCTGGTTGTATACGGCGGACAATTCCTTTCTTCTGGTTTCGGCTCTGGTGAGATTTTTTGACAAATCTGAAAGTCTTTCCGGTAAAACCGTGAGGCGGTCTTCAATGGTAACGATATCATGTTTTCTTTTATACTCCTGCATGGCTGCTTCAGACTCTTCCAGATTTACCCTCTGTATCTCAGCCTTTTTTTCCATCCACCCGATGCTGTAGCCGGATATTTCCATCTGCATATCCAGTAGTTCATCAATATAGGCCTGGGCAACGGAATTCACCACCTTGGTTGCCACTGCTGGATTATCAGACATAAAACCGATTTCAACAATTCTTGAGTTGGCTACCGGCTCGGCTGAAATTCCTGACTTTATCACATTTTCAAGCTGCTGGGCCTTGGTGAGGGGTATTTTCATCTCAAAAGGTATTTTCTTCTCAATGGTATCCTGCTGGGAAGAAAAAAATTTTTCTATGCCTGCCATTTCCTTTACAGAAGAAATCAGTTCTCTGCCCCAGGCTATGGCAAGGGAAATATAGGACTTTTTTTCCTCCTTTTCCGAGAAAAAAAAGGCATACATTTTTTCAGCATCCAGGCTTTTGACAACCTTTTCAACTACAGCAGCACTTTTGATGAGCTGAAACTGGGTTTCCAGAAACTCAGGATCATAGGGGGTATACTGATAGGAATTTGTCAAAGCACCGGCTGTGTTTCTTTCAATCATCACCCTTGTGGATGCACGGTACATGGGAGTTGCCGTAAACGTGGCAATAATGACGATCACCAGGGTTAAAATGAAAAAAGTAATGATGGTGCCCTTGCGTTTATTAACAATACGAAAATAGTCTCTCAGGTGAATTTCTTTTTCTTCCATAATTACCACAGGCTTTCAGGAACAACGATCACATCATCGGGCAGTACCAGAGCATCCATGTTCACTTTTTTAAAAATAAGTTTTTCACCATCCACAGTCCTGATAATCTTGACTTTTTCCTTGGCAGCAATCTTGGAAAACCCGCCGGCCTTGGTGATGGCCTTGATCACTGTGATATCTGCTTCATACTTATAGGAATCCGGTTTATTTACTTCGCCGGAAACATAATAGGTTTCTGCCTTTGTTATATAGATACTGTCCTTGTCCTGTATGGAGACATTTAAAGAAGTATCCCCTTTTTTAATCAGTTTATCCAGGTCAATTACAATTGTATCCTTTTTTTTATCCGATTTTTTTCTTCTTTTTATGGTGGCCCTGCTACCGGCATCTGAAGTCAGTCCCCCGGCCTTGGAAATGAATTCCAGAAAGGTAATGGTTCCCCTGAGCTCGTACTGCCCGGGATTTCTGATCTGCCCCAGGATAATTGCCTGTTTGCTTCTATGTTCCTTGATAAAAACATCCACCTGGGGGTTTACAAGGTAACCGTCAGCCAGAAGCTTTTCTATTTTGCCTGAAACCTGGGAAACCGTCATATTTTTTACGCTGATCTCACCTATCAGGGGTACCCTGATGGTATTGTTGGAGGCAACCCGAACCATTGCCCCCAGATCTTCATTTTCATAGACATTAATTTCAAGGACATCCCCTTCACCCACGATATAGTCCTGGGCGAATCCAATAATGGGAAAAAAAAGAAGAACTGCCAGCAGAATATATTTTGTTATGAATTTCATTTTCACCCGTTTACATGGAAATAGTTGCTCTCAGTATGACTTCATTACTTGTATAATCATAAAAGGAAATATTGGAATCGTTCAAGTTAAAATACCAGGCAAAATCAAAGGTAAGCCATTTTCTGGGCTCATACTGGACGGCCGGACCAATGGTGAAATAAGTATCATCCCGGTCAATGCCGTTGTACTCATCTATTTCAAAAGATCCATCTATAGTTCCGGACCATTTTTTATTGAACTTCTGCCGGATACCGACATTGATTCCACTTGCCAGAAAACTGAAGGCTCCGGCGGTATCTGATTCCTGGAATTTACGAAAGGCATTGACCTGCAATGACCTTTTGGGGCTCAGGTTATGCTGGGTCTGTAGTTCAAAGGAGAACCCGTCCTGGTCGGAAACACTTGAATCATCAAAATCCTTGTCCATATACCCCAGCTTAAAACTGCCCCGGGTTTTTGCGGTCATTTCCCAGTTAACACCGGCATAATACCTGTTCTCAATACTGTTATTTATGCTTTCCGTGTCAAATTCAATGTCCGCATATGAATATTGGGCAAACAGAGAAGTTTTGGGCCAGAATTTATAAAAGACATACAGGGAAAAAGAATTATCCATCCTGTTCCTGTAATCATTGATGGTTTCATCATAATCCAGTTTATAATTTGAATAATCAAATCTTACTTTTAATTTTTCCGAAGGCTCATAGGTGGAAATAAAATCCAACAGATTGTCCTGATATCGGTACAACAGGTCTGTGAAACCATCCCCGCTTATGTCCTCCCTGTCATTGAACACATCAACGAGATCAAAGGAAAGCCCCATATTCAGATTATATTGAAACAATGCTTCTGCATTATGATTCCAGTGATCATGGTTGGAATGATCGGCATAGAGCACCAGTTCAGGAGAATACAAAGCATAGGCCTGGTAACGTCTTGTTGCCTCGGGCTTTACCCGACTCAGATGGAGACCTCCAGCCGAAGTGGTATTGGTATTTATGATTAGAAGTTTTTCCCTGTTGGCCGGAATTGCCACCCAGATGCCTGGTGCGATAGTGGTGATAAAATCACTCTTTTTATTGGATTCTGTAATAAAAAGGTTGTCTGTCCATTTTTCTTCAACAATAAGAAAAGGATGAAAGATTCCCCCTTTTTTACCAAAGATATCAGCACCAATACCTGTTTCCCCAGAAATTGGTTTCCCTTTTGACTGGCCCCCAGGGATGGAGGATGGTATGGAAGGAGATTCCTTTGACTGGCCCATGGGAGGGGACTCTGCCGCAAAGGCATAAGAAAGAATAGAAAAGGCAAATCCACATAAAAAAATTAACCATATAAAATGTATTTTAAATTTCATTTTGTACTTTCCCTGATAAATCATGAATACTTCTTAAATATAAACATACAAAATTAATAGTATGACTTATGTGGAATAGCTAACTTAATCTGAATTTCAGGGCTTTGTCAATAAAAAAAGCCCTGTATGAACAGCATACAGGGCTTTTGACATTAAAATTTTGATGCGGCGAATGACTGCTATTTTTATCCTGCCGTTCCCGGGGTAAAAGATGAGTATGACTTCTCTCTCGTCCGATTGTTGATTGGGGTCTCATCAAATACAACTTCTTCCGGTGTAAAACCAAGGCCTTCCCTGAGGCACTGACACTGGATGATTTCATCCCGGGTCAGCATATTTTCTTCTACAGCGTAATCCGATGCCTGGCCTAGAAGACTCTTTGATATACCGGCTTCCGTCGCACACATGCAAAGCTGATCTAAATCAATTTCAGCGCCAGATCTGAAAATCCCGGTAATCACATTGTAGGGATTAAAATTAAGGTCCACAGCCAGCTTCATGGCCTCACAGGTCGGTGCTTCCTGATCCATGGCCTTTTTAATAGCTTCGTCCAGGGCTTCTTCTTCGCTTAAGGTATATCCAAGGCCTCCAGTTTTCTTTTCTGACCGTATTTTTTCCAAATCATGAATAAAGGTTACATCCCATTTCTGTGTTTTTTTGTCCTGGGCAAAACCCGGTGTAACAAAAAACACAAGACAGATGCAAATCATTATTACAATAATTATATTTTTCATATCCATTCTCCTGATTTCCATAAATTTATTCTAAAAAAGCGATTGATTAGATGTATTGCAATAGGCATGCCACTTTAGTAATCCCATATTCATGATCCTTATAGAATCAATAAACATAAAAATATGTAATTTTTGCACCAATTTATAACATTAATTTCCTATTTTTCAGGTAATTAATGTTATATTATTCATTTGTGCCGGTTTCAAGCTCTTCCAAAAAGGAAAGTATTGCCCCTGAATTTTGATTTTTCCTTTTCCCATAGGATTTAAAGCTGATCCCTGTCTGGTAACGATAGCTCTGCTCAGGATTTTTGGATATCCATTTTATATCCGCCAGAATCTCGGGACTCTGATCAATTCCCGGAATAATTAATTTTATGATAATCCCCCTGCCGGGCATGAGTCTGTGATTGCATAAAAATTTTGCCCCGCCCTTGCTGAGGTTAAGGACAGGATAGTAATCTTCTGAATATTTTCCAGCTAGAGGGAAAAAAGGCTTTTCCTTATAATAAAGTGTGGTTCCTGGAATATTGAAGCGCTTGCAACTTCTTTTTTTCAAATGAAATACCTCGAATCAAATCTGAATATTATTTGTAATGCCCTACTCTTTTCCCTTTTAAATAACATGACTTGAAGACGATTTACAATCGCAAACCTGAAAATCAGATTTTTATTTCCCAAGGACATACTACAGATAAAAATTCAAATAAATGGCAGCCCATGACAAAGAATGTCACAATCAAACATAAGCCTTTGCCTGGGCACTGAAAAGTCTGGCATATTTTCCATTTTTTTTCATGAGTTCTAAATGAGACCCCTGTTCAACAATACTTCCCTTATCCAGAACAAGAATTTTATCCGCCATTTTCACAGTGGAATAGCGGTGGCTGATGATCAGGGCAGAGCGACCCTGAATAAGGTTTTTAATCTTTGAAAATATCCTCATTTCCGTCTCAGGATCAAGGGCACTGGAAGGCTCATCAAGAATAACAAGTTCAGCATTCCTGAAAAAGGCCCTGGAAATTGCCATCATCTGCCATTGGCCTATGCTCAGTTCCTCGCCGTTTTTAAACCATCGGCCAAGCATGGTATCATACCCCGAAGAAAAACCAGATATTTTCCTGTCCAAGTCGGCCTGCCTGGCAGCATCGACTATCCCGGGAAGATTCTCCTTTTGTTCAATATTGCCCAGATAAATATTTTCTCTGGCCGATAATTGATATTTTATATGATCCTGGAAAACCACACTTATTTTTTTCCTGAAATCCTCAATTTTAAAATTTTTAATATTTTCCCCATCCAAAAAAATATCTCCTTTTTGAGGATCATAAAGCCTGGCCAATAATTTTACAATGGTGGATTTTCCAGAGCCATTGTCCCCCACCAGAGCAATGATTTCTCCAGGCTTTATGGAAAAATTTACATTTTTTAGTACATTTTTTCCACAATCATGATAAAAAAATCCCACAGCCTGAAAATTAAATCCCTGCACAATTTTCCCGGGTAGATCACAAGGCTTTTCAGGATCTGCAACCCTGGGCTCCAGGTGTAAAAATTCATAAAAGTTAGAGAGGAAAAGATTATCCTCATACATCTGGGCCAGGCTTTCCAGAAAGGCTTTGAGATATCCAGTTCCCCGCTGGAATGCCTGAAAATACATCACCATATCCCCCAAAGTTATATTTCCCTGAACCGTACGATAGGCAATATAGGCAAAGGTTCCAAATACGGCAATGGTGGTAAAGGACTGGGCAATAAAATCGCCAAAAATTCGTTTTTTTTCTAAAGAAAGCTTTTCTTTTTTAAGCAGTTTGCGAATTGAATCAAAACGATCTATAAAATACTGTCCAAGATTAAAAAGCCTTACTTCCTTGGCATGGGCATTTCCGGTCAGTATATGATTGTAATAATTGGATTTTCTTTCATCCTCTGTCCTTTTCTGCTGCCATGAATATATTTTTTCAGAATATCTAAGGCGCATAAATACGCCGGGAATTGAAACACAGATCAACATAAGGGGAAGAAAGGGGTTGAAAACAGACAAAAGCCCTGCTGCTGCAATAAAGGATATACCGCTCTGACCTGCGGAGAACAGCCCCTGTACAATGCTGGCAGGCCTGTAGGGGCCTTCCTGCTGGGCTCGATGAAGGGTATCCTGATATTCTGGAGATTCATAGTATTCAAGATCTGCCCTGGCAGATTTTTCATGGAGTATTGAAAACATATAATCTGCAATGGTAAGGGTTTGAGCCTTTTTGATATAATCAGACAAAGAGTTAAAAAACAGGATTAAAAGCCCGACGCCCCATGCCAGCCCAATCAATACAAATATACTTGAAAGCTCCTTGCCTGGAATAGTATTGCCACCATAAAAAACAAGTTGCGTAACAGAATCAATAATCAGTTTTAAAAGATACAGAGATAAAACCGGAAGAGAGCCAAGGATAATAAGATTCATCCCCGATATAATTGCGTGGACCGGGGATGCCCGCCACACAAATTTCAGGGCCCTGTCAATGCGAATTGCGTTTTTAAGTTTTGTCTGTAAAGAGTCTCTGGTCATTAAAACAATTATACAAAATAAAAAAACAGGGAGTGTTATTACTCCCTGCCTTTATGATTAAATGGTTTTTTAAAATGTATTAAACTTTTCTTCTTCCAGCGGCACTGATCCCCAGGAGACCAAGCCCGAAAAGAAGCATTGCTGCAGGCTCCGGAACCGGGCTGACCCCTTCGACCTTATCCGTATCAACGCCCATATTAAAAGTTCCTGTGAAGGTACTGTCATTGCCGGATCCATCCAGAAAGTCTATATACAGCATGGAGAACAGGTCATGGGGATCAATGGCCGGATCAGGAAAACTTGATGCAGTTGACAAATAACCTGGATTTGAAAATTCCCAGTAAAATTGAGCACCGTAATCTTTTAAAAATGTGCTATCGGTTGAATTGGTAGTCCCACTCATTGCAGATGCGGCAGGATTCCAGGTATCTGCATTGGGACCCCAGAAACCTGTGAGGGACCCAGATGTATTTCCGGTAGTACCATCTTCAATAATATCAAAGAATACATTGCCCGTCACCGCATTGATTGTAAAGCTGTCAATGGCACGATCGGTAAAAAGTTCCCATTCCAATTTCATGGTACTTGTGTCAAATCCAGTAAAATTTAACCTCCAGTTATCTCCAGTAGAACCAGTGCCAGAAACTCCGCTGTTCCAACTAGCTGTAGTTTGTCCACCACCACTCCAGGTTATGGTCACTTCCATGCCATCCATATCAGAACTGCCTATAGCAGTAGTAATAGGGAAGTTATCAATTGAATACGGAGTTGAAAAAGCAGCAGTCGGAAATATAAGTGTCACCATAGCCAGAATAAATAAAAACTTTTTCATAATCATTTTCCTTTAAGAAGGCTTACCGCTTCGTGAGTCATAGGAACAGGCCGGGTTAGTACTTTCATTACAATTTGCCAGCACATTTTCTTCAACATAACACCGATTGATGATAATCAATTCCGGCTTTTCCCATGTTTTGCTATTATTACTTTCCATACTATCTCCCTCCATTATTTTCTAAATAAAAATATTATTATCTTATTTTGTTGCAATAATCATACCGAATAAAGGCCAGCGAACAAAAATATGATGCAGCTTTATCCAATTCACCCGTTTCTATATCTCCGATTGCAGGACACCACATGCAGAAATCCCTGAGCTTGCAATTGCTGCAATTTTCATGATAGCTTTTTTTTTCTGAAGTCAAAGAAAGCACTTTGGGCACAAAATAAACCCAGGCATTTTTCAGGGAGTCTTTTTTAAGATCAAAAACACATTGGGTGTTTATCAATGAACTGCAGAGCTTAAACAAACCATAACTGTCAATACTGGCTGAATTCAGTCCCGCACCGCACTTGAATATCCTTTCCGGCTCAGAAAGATCATGTTCTTTTTTACTTATGATTAAACACTGCTTTCTCAAGGCCTCAAGCCTTTTTGGATGCTGTTTTTCCAACTGGACAATCTCATCTGGGGTAAGTCTTTGGTTCATAATATCCTGATTTCTTTTTTGATCTCTATCTGTTCTGAGCATTAAAAAAGGATCAAACCGAAATCTATTATGGGTAGAGCCTGCATATTTGCTGCAAAAATTTTCTATCTCCTTTACATGCAGATAATTGGCTTTCATGATGGTCGTTTTTAATGAAAACGGGACGGATTCTGAAATCAAATTTTCAATCCCTGCCATAAAACGATCAAAATAATTGGTTCGTGCAACCCGGGCATATTTTTGGGCTGAGATCCCGTAAACGGATATTTCAATATCTCTGGGCGGATATTTTTTCAGGATTCCGGCATGCTCTTTTGTGATCAAGGTCGCATTGGTAAAGATTGAAACAAGCAATCCTTTTTTTTTCATATATAAATAAAGTTCTACCAGGTCTTTTCGTAAAAATATTTCTCCTCCCGTTAAAAGTATCCATAAGAGACCGAGATCAACGGCCTGATCAACAATGTCCTTAATTTCTTCGGTGGACAATTCCTTTTTTTTTGCATGGACATCCTCTTGGGGAAGGTTGTTATAGCAATGTATACAATTGTTATTGCACCTTTTAGTTAATTCAAGAGTAAGCCTGAGCAGGATCCTTTTTTCCTTTGTTTTTTCCCATAAAGGATAATCTGGCAATGGAATAATTTTAGCCATTTTTTTTTCGTTCCCACACCTGTTGCTTCAATAATCGGCTCCAGGGCAGTATGATGCCATTCAAAGTTCTTGTTCTTGAAAGAAAAGCGATCACCCGGTTATACCATGGGCTGTAATATGCATTATCTCCTGAATCCCTTTTTATTTCAGTGATGAGCCCCAGGATTGACTCTTTTGAAAACAGTCCGTCATTCCTGGTCTTATTGTCTCCCTTAATGAGGTATTGATCCTTTTTTACCTGTATAATTCGATGCACAAAGATCTTTTCTTTATCTGTCTGCTTTACAACAACGATATCACCCGTTTTGAGCACATCCCTGTTACCCAGCAATTTTATTGTCAAGGTGTTGCCGTTTCTTATAAACGGAGCCATGCTGGAACCGTATCCTCTGAATTTAATATTTGATACTCTTTTACAAGAAATGGAATCAATAAATTCATAAAAAGTTTTCCCACTGAAAGCAAAATCATTCATCGGTTAACTGGACAATAAGATTTCTCTCAAGAAGATCATTTAAAAGCTCCATGGCATCTTTTTGAATCAGTTCAATGGAGGTGTTATACTCTATTGACAGGTCATAGCATAACTCTTTAATTGTAATTTTCTGGCTTAATCGTTCCCAGATTTCTTTTCCAGTATCCTTTAAGGCATATAAGGAGTGATCAAAATCAATTGTATCGGATTCTACTGGTACAATAATCAAATCACCCTCTATGAGCCTTGAGACAACTTTTTTAGAAGGCACATATCTGTTGTGCAGCGAAATTTTCTCCATATTACCCCTTTGGTCTATAATGCTTCAATCTGTTCTATTATTTTACCGGTTTTATCAAATTCCAGATCATAGCAGTTCACCTGTTTAGACAAAGACTCAATAAAATCCATTGTTAACTCCATCCAGTCATGGGTTACAAGTGATCTTATCAGACAATCCATAAGAATGAAAAAACTTTTTTGAGTATCAATGATTTTAGTAATTTTATTTTTTTTTGACTGATTCAGGAAAAAAATCCCTTTTAATGGTGCTGAAAGAGAAGATACCGTTGCAAGATCGCTGTGCCTCCATGTCCCAAACAAATGATATTCTTGTTTAATTTTTCTAATAATATTTCGATCATCACATAAAATTGTGGATTCAGGTTCCATGATTTTAGAAATAGTTGTTTTTCCTGCTCCGGAATGACCCACAAAAATATAACCTTTTTTTTTATAAATAAGACCGGTGGAATGCAGCAGGCAGCCCTGCTTGTATCCAAGAACCCGACTGAATAGAAGCTGATCAGTTGGCAAAAGAGAAATATTGGGCAAGTTTCCATTTAGAAATGCTTTTTTCATTTTATCATCATGGTAAATATCCAGTTTGGTATGATCTTGATTGGCTACTATTTTCCGAGAAAAGGTATCATATGAAGTAGAAGGATTAAACCATTTATAAATTATTTTTTCCTTTTTCTCATACACAGCCCAAGGTCGTTTAAAATAAATTCTTTCCTGTTCATCTACCTTAATTTTAATTGTTTTTTCAAAATAATGATTGATAACAATATTTTCTTTTCCAGGTCCATCTGCTTTGAACTGATTAATTTGTGAATTAAATGTATCAGGTCTCAAAGGGAGTTCTGAGTTCAATTGGATTGTAAAACCCCCTATTTTATAATACCTTGTATCCACACCATTTTTCCCAAAAAAATTTAGAAAGAACAATTATGAAAAACAG
>JAOZST010000094.1:0-10524 GCA_029939535.1 Desulfobacteraceae bacterium
GCCCAGGGCTCCTATAATAGTTTCAATGGAAAATCCCCCAATGGCCTCCTGGGACTCCACAGGGATATAAACCTCTTTTCTGCTGCCATAGTTTTCAATGGCCATTTTTACCAGGGTGACCGCCTTTTCCTCGGCATTGTCCGGGTGAAACTCATGGTGCTCCATTTCAGGGAATTGTGCCTTGTCCGAGGTGGAGATCATCTTTGTATGGTAGGTGGCAGCCACTTTGCCCAGGGAAGGCATGATGCACTGGTAGTCCACAATCATCATTTCTATGGCCCCGGTGGAAAGAATCAACTCGGTCATGAGATGGTTGCCTGCCATGGCAATTCCCCTGCGCATTAGAAGTTCATTGCCAGTGCAGCAGACACCGGCGAGGTTAATGCCCGAGGCGCCTTTACTTTTTGCAAGGTCCAGCATTTCCTGTGACATACATGCCTTGGACAGCATTTCCGATACAACGGGATTATGGCCATGGACTGCGATGTTTACCTGGTCCTTTTTTAAAACCCCTGCATTTACTGTTGTGGGCTTGGGTGCTGGAACTCCAAACAGGATATCCGACACTTCCGTGGCAATCATGGAGCCTCCCCATCCATCGGACAGGGCATTGCGAAGACCCTGGACCAGAAGACTCTGCCAGTTATTGTCAACACCCATGTGGGTGCGGTGCATCATCTCCGAGGTCTCCCGGTCTATGCCCCGGGGGGTGATGCCGACCTTGCCCCAGACTGCCCGCCGTTTTGCCGGGGCCCGGCCGGCGAGGGTAATTGATTTCTGACGCATTCCATAATCTTCCATCATGGCATCGGCCAGGTCACCGGCAATGGCAAGAGTTTCCCTGTCTTCAACAGCAACATCCTTAAACACCAGGCTCCTATAATATCCCTGGGCTGCACCGCCAGCCTCTACCTTCTGAAACCCCTGGCTTTCTCCGGGATTGGCCAGACCAAGAGTCATCACATCCAGACCATAAACCCGCATGACATTCCGGCTCATACTTCCTGGATATTGAACCCTGCGCCCGGCCATATTATACCCTGCGATGCGGCCCTGGGCAGCTGCTTCAGGCCAGATGGCATTTATCCATCTAACCCGACGTACAATATCAAAGGATTCTGCCACATCTCCTGCAGCATAGATGCCCGGGACACTGGATTCCAGGCAATCATCCACCAGAATACCCAGATCCATATCCATGTAATCCCTGGAAATAAAATCCAGAGATGGTAAAACCCCCTTGCCCGCAATTACCATATCGCAGTCCAGGCGCTCCCCTGTGTTCAAGATAGCCTGCCTCACCTGTTTGTCACCATCAAAATCAATTACACTCACCCCCACTTTTACCTGTAAGCCATGATTCTGGAGTTCCTCCATTATCATCAAACCTGCTGTTTCATCCACCTGCATGGCAAGGGGATAGCCCGAGGTGATGAGCATGGTCACTGGGATACCCTTTTTCAGGAGGCCATAAGCTGCCTTGAAACCCACAAGACCTCCCCCCAGCACAAGGGCCTGTTTTACCCCTTTGGAGATTGCCTTCAGCTGCTGACGTAAATGGGATTCTGTCCTCATATAAAAAATATTTTTCAGCTCTGTGCCCCTGGCCTTGATTTTTCTGGCATCTGCCCCCGATGCAATCAAAAGACGATCAAAATCGATCCTGGTTCCATCCTCAAGCTGAACAGATCGATTTTTTGTATCAAAATCTGCAACACGCTGCCCCAATACAGGTGAAATCTTCAGGTCTTCATAAATATCACCGGAAAACAGGGGCAGGTTTTCATGGGGTTGAGAACCATCCAGAACATGGGAAATCATGGGACGGCTATAGGGAGGAAAAATCTCATCGCTGACCATGATAATCTCAGACTTATTGTCCATTTCGCGGATGGTTTTAGCTGCATTGATTCCGGCAATACCATTTCCAATAATCAGGTGTTTCATACCACCTCCTAAACCAAGTGCCCTGACTTTATTGAATGATTAAACCCAGTATAAACTTGTTGCAATATTGTTAAACAGATTCAGCATGGGGGCAGTAGGCGCTCCAGCAGCAGGCATTTCATTATCAGAGGATAAGTTGAAGTTGATTCTGACAATTACTAATTAATCAAACCTATGGTGTCAAGAAAAAATTTTATTTGCCGGGTCTGACAAACAGCCACAGCCCCAGGAAAATGGCACAGGCAATTCCGCCCAGGCCAAAAATGGAGAGGCCAAAAATCTGGGGAGGCACCTTAAAACTCAGCAGGAGTGAAGATGCGATAATCAGGGAAGAAGTAATAATGGACACTGATAATTTATGACTTCCTCGATTAAAAGAACCAATGATTTTATCCAGTTTCTGGATATCAAAACCCAGGACAAATTTACCTTTTTTTGCCTGGCGGATTATTGCAATGGAATCCCGTGGAACTTCCTGAAGAAGACGGAGGGATTCAACTGAAATTTTGGAAAGATCTTCAGAAATACGCGACAGGGACATCCGTTCCATCTTCTTTTTTTTAATAAATGGGGCTGCATATCCAGCCATATCAAATCCCGGATCAAGCTTTTGGGCGACACCTTCAACCGCAGCAAAGGATTTCATCATTAAAAAAGTATCTGGATAGAGCCGGAGCTTATGTTTGGCTGCAATCTTTAAAAGATCCTGTAAAAGACGCCCCACATTTATATATTTTAATGCCTTGGTCAGATATTGGCCGATAAATGTGGATATATCCCGTTCCAAAAACCGCATATCAGGTTCGTCATCATATTCGGTGATTTCCAGCAGAAAGCGGCAGGTTGCTGAAGGGTTTTCAGTAACAATACTGGCGATCAGGTCAATAAAGACTTCCCGGGCCCGGCGGTCCATGAATCCCATCATCCCGAAATCAACAGGAGCCAATACATTGTTGGACAGTACAAACAGATTGCCCGGGTGAAGGTCGGCATGGAAAAAACCGTATTCAAACACCTGTTTTAAAATAAAGTCCGCACCCTGCCGGGTTATTGCTTTTCGATCCATGCCGTGTTCATCAAGTGTTTTTATATCTGAAATCTTGATACCCTTGATATATTCCATGGTTAAAACTATTTCAGTGGTCCGGTCCAGATAAACCTTGGGAATGTGTATGGTGGAATCAAAGAAGAACTGCCGGGCTACCCGGTCCATATTTGATGCTTCCAGGGTGTAATCCATCTCTTTATCAAGGGTTTCGGCAAACTCTTCAACAATTTTTATGGGACGGAAAAAAGAAAGATCTTCAATATGACGTTCCATGAGGGTAGCCAGATGGTTCATGATTTCAAGATCCACCTTGATAAGCTTTCTGATACCCGGGCGCTGAATTTTTACGGCAACCTGTTCACCGGTTTTTAACCTTGCCAGATGAACCTGGCCAAGGGATGCAGAGGCAAAAGGCTCTGCTTCCATGGAAACAAAGGGATTATCAGCAGAGCCGAACTCTTTGGTCAATATTTTTTGAACATCTGAAAAAGGGAATTCAGGAACATTGTCCTGGAGTTTTTCAAGTTCAAAAATAAATTGTAATGGAATAAGGTCAGGACGGGTGGAAAGAATTTGACCGAATTTAATAAAAGTAGGGCCAAGCTCCTCAAAGAGAAGTCTTGCACGCTGGGGCTGGGTCAGGCGTTCAAACTGTTCAGGTCTGGTCCTTGAGATCATTTTCAGGCCGATCTCAAGGTATTGGTCAATCTTCAGGGCTTCAATGATGTTGCCAAATCCATACTTGAAAAGGATGGTCAATATCTGGCGGTAACGGTTGATATTCCGGTATGTACGGCCTACAACATTAAAGTCTCTCAGGCTCAGCATATTGAATAAAGTTTCCTGTCAGAAAATAAATTTTCAGAAAGTAGATTTTCGTTCTTTCTATATCCTTTACTGATATTCCAGTTAATTATATTCCTTGGAAAAAGTTGATATGCATTCAGCAGTATCTTGATTCTTGACAGCATGGCCCTCATAGGACCAGTCTGACCATACATTTTCAATGATCTGTTCAAACAGGGGATAAACAAATTCCTGCGCCTTTTTTCCATAAAGAAGATCAAGGTGATTGGCCCCTTTAATAATAAAATCGATCACCTGGCTTTGTTCCGGCAATATTTCTACTTTTTTCAAATCCTCAATCCGTTCAAGCTGGTAAACTTTTTTATATTTGTGAGGATAGAACTGACTATAGCGTATATTTTCCAGGGGAGCAAGGCAGTCATTGGCACCCCAGAAATGGAACAATGGAATATCATTTGGGAAGAAAGAATAGTGGTGGGTATAATTCAAGGCCGAGGGGTCCATTCGTTTGAAACCATTACCGTCGTATACAGCCTTGAGGAACTGAAATCCCAGACCCAGGGGTATGGATTCCATTGCCTGTTCCAGGTAGCGTTCAATGAAATATTTATCATTTTTATGATTTTCAGGGGAGATTAAAAAATTAAGCCCGCCAATATCTTTGTTGTAGATGGACCGGGTGACGGATTTCAGCAGGGGCAACTGGGTGACAAGCTTTGACACCTCCTGGATCGGCACATGGGATAACTTTAGTATCCTGGACAAATGGTTCAACCAGAGGGCTGAGGGGAAGAACACATGGGATTTTTTATCAAAGCACCGGGGGGAGCCCAGGGAAATAATTCCTTTTATAGTTTTCAGGGATGATTGGGCAACCTGGGTGGACACCAGAATTTTGTCCAGCTCTCTTTTATTTTGATCCGGCATTTTTATTTTGTCAAAATCACACCGCAGGGACCAGTTCAACACCATGTTTTCAGACACAAGACCGCCCATGCTATGTCCCAAAAGGATGGAAGGCTTGCCGCAACTGCGTTCACTAATAAAGTTTACCACCGTAGGAAGATCGTGATCAATGAGCGTATCAACCGTATAATGGGGATCAAATCGGCCCGCGTTCACTCCCACTCCCCGGGGGTCAAACAGATAAATCCAATTGCCTTTGTCTGCAAAATCCTTGGCAATTGAGTATTGGTCACCCAGGTTAAAGCAATTGGAATTGTTGGCAAATCCTGGAACCAGTATGATTGAGGGGTTATCATCCCCTGCTGTCACATCTTCCATGCTCAATATTCGGCGAAATTTTATTTCTTTCCCTTCTTCTGTGAAATCCTGGTAATAAACAATTTCATAATCCCCTCTGCCATTGTTTTCTTCTTCATCCACTTCACTTTCAAAATAAGCGGGCTGGCAGGATGTTTTTAATGCTTCTTTAACAATATGCCTGTGGCAGGCTTCGTTATATATTTTTTTAAAAAACTCCAGATCTATTTTCAGCTGTACAATTGCAATTTGTTCCAGCTCTTTTCGGGACAGGAGTATTATTTTTTCCGTCAGGCGAATGTGGTCTTTTTCCAGTTCAAGGTATAGAATCGCCTTGATGTCATCCCTTGGGATAAGGGTCTGGGTAACTTTGAAAAAAATATGATAAAGGGTCAGTGCCAGTTTCCCAATGGCATTTTTTTTGATCTCTTCCTGGCTGATAATCAATTCCGGGGCCACGGGAAGCCCAAGGCTGAGCTGACCTTTATAGAGTTTACTATAGATATCATAGCTGACATTAATAACATGGGCTGGAATTCCATTCACTGCCAATCGAACAGCAGACTGCCTTATCTGCCGGGCTTTGGTAACAAATTTCATGGTCGTTGTATTATTTTCCCCTTTGCATCAATGCCTGGGCTTTAACCCGTGAAATATCTTCTTCACTCAAGGGGCCGTCAACCCCTGAAATGGAAGAAAGCTTCATTCCGTGTCTGATCCCTAATTTATATATTTCTTTTACTTTTTCCCATTGGGTATTGCTGCCCTTGGTAAAATCTTCAAACCGCCCTTCAAGGGCCAGAATAATAGTCTCGGCAAGGCCGGCATATGCCACGCCATGGGGAAGGCCGATGTCCTTCATTTCAATGGCTTCCCCGGGCAATTCAATTTCACCGCCGGTGATGACCAGCACATCCTGGCGTTTGGCCACATCTTTCTGGGAAAATACCATGGGCCGGGTAATATCTGTTATAACACAGCCGGGTTTAACGCGCATGATATCAATACTGCCCCTGGAACTTGCGATAACCACAACATCCATATCATCTATAAAACGGTCTGTCCGGGTGGATACCTGGATCTTTAATCCCGGCTTCTGCTCCTGGAGGGCTTCCTGGAGAGACAAGAGCTTGGCCATATTTCGACTGACAATATAGACCTCTTCAAAGGCAGTGGCAAGGAGCCTGGAACAGATGGCGCCCACATCACCTGTGGCCCCTATCACCATGGCCTTTGCCTGTAAAACTTTTCCGTGTTTGAGTTTGCTCAATCCCATCTGACGAACAGCTTCTGCAGCAGCCCATAATGCTGTTGAAGCGGTGTAGGAATTGCCGGTTGTAATGGGAAGAGCAGCATGTTTGCCCACCTCAAGGGAAGTGCCGTGCATGCCCTTGGGCAGCATGGAAATACCCATGACTTGTGCTCCGAGTTTTTTTGCCTTTTCCGCTGCTTTCATGATTTTTTTTGTCGTAAAATCAGGGGAATGCTTCTGCATTTCATCAATGGTTTCGCCAAGGCTGATCAGCCAGCCCTCAGCTTCAACACCTGTTGGTGATTTGATTCCTTTGACTCTGGAGTAAACAAAGGGCGGAGAATAGGCCATGAGCTTTTCAACGGCAGTCATACTCTGGGGTGCAATGGATGACAATATATCAACAGCTTTTACTTTTTTTAAATGATCCTGGGACAGAGGATGAATCAGATATGCAAATCTATTAATGCGCTTGCCCGGCTCAAAGGGATAAATAATCCTGGGATCCAGACGCTGCTCACTGATAATTTCCAAAAGATCTGATTTCATTTCTCTGCCCTTTGAAACATCAAAGGCTGCAACCATTAAGGCTTCGATTACCACATTTTCCACAACCGGCTGGATTAATTGCGGGGCGGTATCAATAATCACGTCCACTCCAAGCTGGGTGAGCAGATCAACACGCTCAGGATATGCTGCAGTGGTGATGATGGTTTTGCCTTCCAGCTTATCCCCCATGCAGACATCAAGATACTCATAAAACCCCTCGTGGGGGATTACCAGCATATTGGCCTTTTTAACTGCCTGGTTCAGCTGATAGGTGTTTAAGGCCTTGATTTGTTTTTTTGAAGAGGCAATCTTTCCCAATGGAACCTGTTTTAGAAACCCTTTTGCCTTGTCAGCATAGAACTCCAGCTCTTTCAAAGAAGTTAAAATTTTAGGGATATTGTTTTCAATAATTGGATCGGCAAACAGCAGATTGTCAGTATATTCTGACATGACTTTTGCCAGGGTAGCGTTTGCCATGCCGGAAAAGAAAAATACATTGGCATTGGTAAAATAGTTGTTGCCCTGCTGAAACTGTATGTTTCTAATGCTCCATTCCTGGCTGACCCTGTTCAGGGTTTCTCCGGTTGTGACAACTGTATGCAGCCTGTCACACAATTGGAGCAACTCTTTTGTCTTTTCATGGGTTACGCCTCTGGTCCCAAGTGCTGGTGGATATTTTATTCCACTGATGCAGATGACATGGGCACGTTTGTTCCATTTTAACAAGAGGTCTTCGGCCCTGGTAAGATCCTCTCCAGTGCCAAACCGCTGAATAGAGAATTTCTGCCCTTTGAACACGGTTTCCAGATGATAATCTTCGCTTTCCGGGCCAAGACTGATATTTATAATTTTTTTCACGCCCTGCCTCCTGGAGAAGTACTTTCTTTTATGGGTTGCTCTGCTTGTTTTCCTGCTTTATGCCTGGTTTCATTCCTGGTTTCATTCCTGGCTTTTAGGGCCAGATCCCTGACCTTGAGTATGTCCTCATCAGAAAACACACCATTCACACCGGATATGGCAGCCAGTTTCATACCGTGTTTTAATCCCATTTTATAAATTTCCCTTACTTTTTCCCATTCAATTTCCCGGCCAACGGTGAAAATCTCATATTTCCCCTCCAGGGCCAGGACAATGGTCTCGGCAAGACAGGCATAAACCACCTTTTTCGGCAGACCAATACTTTTCATTTCAGGGTTTCCCGGCAGTTCAATTTCACCGGATTCAATGACCAGCACATCCGGTCGTTTGGCCACATCTTCCGGGGAAAGATCCAAAGGTCTTGCCACATCTGTAATGACACAGCCGGGTTTTACACGGGTTATATCCAGAATCTTTTTACCGGCACCGGACGTGGCCGTGACAATCACATCCATGTCTCCAAGGTATCGATCTGCCTTGGTTGTTATTTTCAATTTTACCCCGGGGGTTTCTTCCAGGATAGATTGCTGAAGGGCCAATAATTTGGCTGTATTTCGCCCGGCTAAAATAACTTCGTCAAATGCCTTAGCCAAAAGACGGCAGCACACAGAACCAATGGCACCGGAAGCACCTAATACCATTGTTTTGGCAGCAATTTTTTCCCCTGGTTCAATCTTGATAAGACCCATACGGCGGACCGCATCTGCCCCTGCCCACAATGCGCCCGAGGCAGAGTAGCTGTTGCCGGTTGTAATGGGAATATCTGCTTTTTTTGCAACGGTGACACCTGCATCACCCACCACCTTTGTAAAGGCCCCAAGTCCCATGATCTGGGCCCCCATTCGCCTGGCCATCCTTGCAGCCTGGAGCAGTCGTTTGTAGGTAAATTCAGGACTGTGGGCCAGCATCTGTTTGGGGGTTCCTCCAATGGTAATCAGCCATCCTTCGGCTTCTGCCCCGGTGGGGGACTTTACACCGGTTATTTTTGAATAAACCCATGGAGGAGCATAGGCCACCACTTTTTCAACGGCATCAAGGAAGACAGGAGGGGTAAACCCACTGACAAAATCAATGGCTTTTTCTTTTTTTAAAAATTCCTGGGACAAGGGATGGATAACAAAGGCAAATCGATTTACCCTTTTTTCCTGACCCGAGGGATAGACCAACCGTGGGTCCATTTTCTGCAGGCTGATGATTTCCAGAAGATCATCCGGATGGATCATGTCTGATTTTTTTTCCAGGGCTGCCAGAATCAATGCTTCAATTACATTGGGCGCCACCACCCGCTCTAAAATTTTGGGTGTTGTATCAATAATGACATCCACTCCCCTGGCCTTTAAAAATTCAACCCGGTCATCATAGGCCGTGGCAGTGATAATGGTTTTTCCGCCCAGCTCTTCAATGGATGTATGTTTAAGGTATTCATAAAAATTATGATATGGCACCACAATGATACTGGCTTTCTGCATGGCTTTGCTCAGGATATAGTGGTTCCATTTCTTCAGGGGCACAACAGAGGAGGTCAATTGTTTTCCCGGAAGCCATCCAAGGACCTCATGGGTGCCTTTGGCATATCGCTCCAACCCTGTAATGGAATGGATCAGCTTTGAAATACCGTTTTCAATCACAGGATCGGCAAAGGTTACATTATCGGTATATTCAGCCATTACCCTGGCGATATTGTAACTGGCCATGCCGGATAGAAACAATACTTTTGCATTCTTGAAATAATCACCAAATTTATGATCCACAAACCGCAGGGACCACTCAAAAGAGACTTCTCTCAATGCACTGCCCGTAGTGACCGGTGTTTGAATCCGTTTCCCAAGGGCATCAATTTTATCATCATGTTTTCGGGTCAGAAATTTCGATGCAATGGCATGGGGAAATTTAATACCTCCAATGCCAATGGCATCCGCCTCTTTGTCATACTCCAGCAGTTTTTCGGCGGCTTTTTCGCGGCTGCCATCGGTTCCCAGGCGGCGGACAATAAATTGCTGCCCTAAAAATTCAGTTTCAAATTCATAATCATCCTTACTGGCTCCCAGGCTGATGCTGATAACTTGTTTCACATTTCCCTCCTGTTATATTGAACCGTGGTGTTGAACCGTGGCATTGATACCCTGGCAGTCAATTTAGTGCTCTATCGCGCAGCTTTTATCTGTTAGCATTTAGCTTTTAGTTAACGGCTGACAGCTAATTCCTATACCCTCAAATCATACCTTGTCCATTGTCCTATATGGTATCCTGGATGGCATTGGCCGGACAAAGACTGATGGCTTCCGCGACCAGTTTATGTTCTGTTGCATTTTGGGGCTGCTTTTTAAGGTATTCATACCCCTGGTCATGGTTGGTTGCAAACAGGCCAGGGGCAATTTCCGTGCACAGTGAACAATTGATACAATGGGTATCAACGTAAAACCTGCCATGAACATTTTGTGGTATTTTTTCTGCCATTTGCTCCTTTTCCCCTTTTCCGGATGGACCTTTTCTTTTCTGACAAATTTAATCGGAAAGATCTCTCATGATCTGTTTTACATCGTTTAAAAGGCTTCCCTCTGCCTGATATTTCCTGTGTGTATGGCAGAATTCCTTCCCGGCTACAGCCTTGTTGCGACATTTTTTTCCTGCCTTTGTGTACGCCTGGCACTGGGCTGACGGCATATCCTGATCTGTCTTTTCCTGATCTGTCTTTTCCTTATCTGGCTTTTCCTGATCTGCCCCCTCCTGATATGTCTTT
>JAOZST010000094.1:10624-13958 GCA_029939535.1 Desulfobacteraceae bacterium
ATCTGTCTTTTCCTTATCTGGCTTTTCCTGATCTGCCCCCTCCTGATATGTCTTTTCCTGGGCCTGGGATTCTTTGGTTGATTCTTTTTCAGCAAAACGATCATGGAGGATCAGGGGACCCTGGTTTATTTTCCCGGATTGAACAATGTCAATCAAACTATTGAATTCATCTTCAAACCCCTCCAAAAGGGTCTCCGGGTCCGGCATCAGACCTTTATCAGAAGCGATACCGATAGTGACTTTGCCATTATAACTCAGAATACTGATTCCCAAACCCACTGTACCGGATCGGGGTACCCAGAACATGATATTGGAAATCTCTTTTCCGGCAAAATAAAGAGGCTTTTTGGGACCGGGAACGTTGGTCAGCACTCCGGATGCTTTGTTTCCGAAAAACTGGGCTGCTTTCTGGGCCACTGCTGTGGGTAAAAACCCAATGGCAGAAAGCAGTCCGAAATTAACATAGGGGTCAGCAGATACTTTAAGTTTATCCATTCTGCGTTTGACTTCTTTCAGCCTGAGAATGGGATCTTCCAGGTAAACAGGCAGTTTTAAAAAGACAAGGGAAAATTTATTCCCAAGTTCAAATTCAGTTCCTGGTTTTCGAACGTTAACCGGAACGGTGACCTGAAGGTCAAGTTCATTTATGGGCGTGTTCCTGGTTTTCAGGTATCTTCTCATGGACCCTGTGACCGTGGCAATAAGGACATCATTTAATGTGGCAGAACTAATGGATTTTCCCAGTTTTTTGATTCTATCAAGGTCAATGGGATCAATCCAGGTAACCTGTTTGGCAACCTGGAGCCTGCCTTTAAATGCTGTTTTGGGATCTGAATTCATGATGGTATGTTTTGAAAGGACACCAGCCACATCCGTGGGGAGGTTGGCCATGGTTTTAAACAAAAATTTCAACCCGGCAGGGTTCTTAGAGTTTTTCTCAACTTCGGCCACAACTTTCCTGCTGATGTCAGATCCTTTTTGAATGGCATCTTTTGCAGTGGATATCATGGAATTAAATGAAAAAATAGGGGCTTTGGGATATCTGTGCTTTTTCCCCAGGGTGGGGGGTTTGGGCCATGGGGCATCAGGAATCGTATCTGCCATGGAATGTAGCACATGCATAAGAGCGATACCATCAGCGATGCAGTGGTGAAGCCTGAAAAAGAGTGCACACCCTGTTTTATAATTTTCTATTAAATGGATATCCCAGAGCGGTTTGCTGGAATCAAGTGACATTGTCATGAGCCCGGAAATCATTGCTGAAAGTTCGTTCTTGTCTCCTGGAGAGGGCAGTGCGACCCTATGCAGGTGAGAGGCAAGGTCATAGTATTTGTCATCCACCCATTTGGGCAGCCCAATACCGGTTTTGGGTCGGACCACTTTTTGTCTGAATCTGGGAAAAGATGCCAGCCGTGCTTCCACTGTTGTGTATAATCGATTGTAATCCAGAGGCTCAGCAAACTCCCAAAATCCTGTGATCACCATAAGATTGACAGGCTCATCCATACATAACCAGAAATTGTCTGCTTGTGTCATTGTCTCTGACATTTTTTCCTCCTGAGTACAAATTTTCCTAAAACCGACTTTTTTTAAAATTTATCGAACAAAATTTAAATAACCCTCCTATTATCAAAAAGCAACCTTTTAAGATCAAAGGGGTAAAAAAGTTTTTAATTTTAATTTACAAATCCATGGAAAAGGCTGTTTTTTTAGGGTTAAAATGATTTTTGTTGTATATATTTTTTATTTTTTTCAAAAAAAAGAAAAATAAATCCTTGACATTTATAACGCACTGCATCATATTATCTCCATGACACAATGCGTTATTTACAGAGCAACTTTTACAAATAATTTTATTTTGCAGGAGATAAAAAAAATGACAACTAAAAAAACAACCCAAACCCAGAAAAACGAGTCCAGATTTTACATTGCAAAAACCATTAATGAAGCAAAAAAAAAAATCGAGGGCAAAGTTAAAATTTACAATGAAAAATATGTAAAAAAACAGGTTGAAAATGGCCGTGAGTTTATCACAGAGCTTAAAGCAGACCCTGTTAAAAGAATCGATGACCTCATTGACGACAGCCGGGGCGCCATTAAAAAAGTAAGATCTGAGCGTATGGAAACCTTACAGAAAAAAATGGATACAACTAAAAAAGATGTCCGCAAAAAAATTGAACGAATCAACAAGGAAACCCGGACGGTATATAAAGGAATTGGAAATGACGCAAAATTGATTCTTGAGGATATTGTTGCGTTGGGGAAAAAGAATCTGGATAAACTTCCCATGAAAAAAACCATTGAAAAGAAAATTTCCCATGGCATTGATGCCATACCCACAAAGCTGAATCTTCCCTCAAAAGAGGAAATTGACAATCTTGTAACAGGTATTGACGGTGTAAACAAAAAAGTGGATGCCCTTAACAAACAATATGCAAAGGCATAAAGATCATCACGGTTTAAAAGAAAACAAATAACAGGCAACAATCAGGAGAGAAAAATGATAAATATAAAAAAATATGCAAACGGAAGATTTTTTGATACAGCTGCAAAAAAATACATCAAACCGGAAAAACTGGCTGAAATGATTAAAAAAGGTGAAAAGATTCAAGTTACCTTGACCAAAACAGGAAAAGACATCACAAATAGCGTGATTGAACAATTTTCCAAAAAAGAAGATCAGAAAAATGCAAAAATAAAAAAAGAAATCCCCTTTATGAAAACCGATAAATTGATGAAATGGCTGGGAGAAGTGATTGATTCAAAAATTGAAAAGGTCATGGAAGTTGTAAAGTTGCCCACCAGGGAACAGGTGGCCAACCTGGATGAAAACATCAAAGAGTTAAATAAAAAAATTGACGCTTTAAAATTATCCCAGGAAAAAGCAACAAAGAAAAAAGCAGCTGCTCCGAAAAAACCAGCCGCAACCCAAAAAAAATCAACTGCAGCTCCAAAAGCCACTGTTGAAAAAGAGACAGCTCCTGGGGATGGAAAACCGGCTGCAGACAATTAAAAAAGCCCCCCTTGCCAGGGCCCTTTGGAGAAAGACATGCACCGTATCAAAAAATATGCAAATAGAAAGCTTTACGACACAACCGATAAAAAATATATCTCCAGGACACGTCTTTCAGAGCTGATCAAGCAGGGCCAGGATATCATTATTATTGATAATGAAACAGGGGAAGATCTGACCGCATCCATCGTATCAAGCCTCCTTGCCACAACAAGGGGAAAAGCAGGTGGCACTGTGTCCTCGGGTGTTCTGATCCAATTGTTCAGAAAAGGCGGAAATGCCTTGACAGATTATGCAAAAAAATATGTTTCTTTCTGGCAG
>JAOZST010000095.1:0-3426 GCA_029939535.1 Desulfobacteraceae bacterium
AATGAAAATTTCTTCTTGTAAATTTAATATTTGAACAATTGACCTTTTTAAGAAGTTCAGCCTTTTCCTTATCAATAAGATTAATGTCAAGGGTCTGGGTAAAATTGACCATAACACTACGCGAAGCAAGCTCTTCTAAAAAATTATTTGCACTGGGATGAGATAAAATATTATCATCTAACAAAATAAGTTTATCTCGCTTTCTTTGTAAAAGAAAATTCAAATCACTAACTTGACGCGGTTTACCTTCCTTCTCTGGAACATATTTAAAGGAAGGAAACGCTTACATTGAACTCCTCTATATTGCAGCTGATTCAAAAAAGCTATGGGGTCTGTAAGTTTTGAACTTTTATCAAAAAGAGAATGAAAACGGGTCACCCTTAAAAAAGGATTATTAAATTCAAAATCATCTGTTTTGATATGTGGTGACAATTCAGGGCCATAGGCAAGAAGGAAATAGTTGTTAAGCGCACTGCTGCTTCGTATTTTGCATATATTATTGTCGACGCTTGAGATGTTTTTTAATTCATTTTTCTTGAGCTGTTTTATTGCACCATCTTTAAATAAAGAGATACCGCTACTAAGCAGACTACCTCTGTGCCGGCCTTCAGTTTCAGAATGACGGGTTATGGTAAATTCAAGGTTTAAAGGAGAATTGTTTTTTTGACAAAAATTTTGAACTGGATAAGGAATCTGCGGCGTAAATCGGGTTCCTGTTAGCGCTAAGACAATCAGCTGTAACGATTCTTTTTTCGCAACATTTGACGGTAGTAATGTCCATTTTGAAATTTTTTCAGCTCGTCTATTTATTAATAATTGACCAGTCTGATTTTTTTTAGCATTTTCATAATATAGATTTAATAAATACATATTTTATCAACATGTTATCCTTTGGAAAATGCTTTTAATAGGCCTTGCCCTTGACCAACCTTATTGCGAGAAAAAAAAATTCAACCGTTTCAATACAGGAATAAGCGATTATAAGTGGTAATTTAATATTTAATTTCATTTTGTTCTTTCATTTCAAAATTGTGGATTTTTTTTACGGTTTTGTTTTATAATGTAATGTTAACTTTTGCAATAAGGATTCTTACTTTGATAACTTTATAATTCAAATGATATCTCCAAAAAAACAGCTGATTTATATCGATAATTATTAAGACTATAAATGGTATCTATGGAGGCGAGCAAAATTTTAAATCAAGACGTCAAAGGGGAAAAATAAATGACAGCAAAAGAACAATTAGCCCAATACCTGAACACCCCTTTGCCCATCGGTAATAAAACCATTAATAATCGTATGGTGCTGGCCCCAATGGCAGGCCTGGGGCATATAGCCTTTAGGGAACTTGTCACGGAATTCGGAGGATTCGGGCTCTTATTTACCGGCATGTGCAGTGCCAGGGCAGTGCCCAATGAAAACCCTGCTGTCTCAAAGGTATTTACATGGAAATCTTCCGAACTGGCCCACACGGTCTGTCAGATTTTCGGAGCTGACCCCGAAAGTATGTCTGCTGCGGCCCGCCGCATAGAAGACGAAGACTTTTTCGGTGTAGACCTGAATTTTGGATGTTCAGTGGCAGCCATCTGCAAAAAAGGATGCGGAGCAGCCCTTTTAAAGACCCCGGAGCTTGCCGCTGAAATCGTGTCCTCTGTCAGGCAAACCGTCTCCTGCCCTCTCTTTGTTAAATTTCGAACAGGGTGGGATAACTCCCCTGAATTTGCAGCCTCCATGGCCAGACGTTTTGAAGATGCAGGCGCAGATGCCTTAATTTTTCATCCACGGGTGGCACCTGACAGACGGAACCGTCCACCCCAATGGGATATCATCACCCAGGTCAAAGATGCCGTATCCATACCGGTTTTCGGCAATGGCAATCTCTTTGATATAAATGACGGGATTAAAATGATCGCCATTACCCAATGCCAGGGACTTTCCCTGGGAAGGATGGCCGTGGCAAGGCCCTGGGTTTTTGCCCAGTGGACAAAGGAGTTTATGCCTGGAGATGATATCTATTACACTACTGCCCTGGGCTTTACTCATCTACTGACCAGGCATTATGATGATTATTTTGCCGTTAAAATGTTTAAAAAATTTGCCCCTTATTTTTGTGCCAACTTTAAATTTTCCCATTCCATATTAAAAAAAATGATCAAAGCAGAAACCATGGATGATATCCGTGAAAATATCAGCCTTTTATTAAAAAACCCTCCGGAAACCATGGATATACCGAATCTAAATCTCTTTATTTAAAATCAGCCCCTGGATCACAATCCAAGGATGCTTAAGCCTTCCTCCAGCTCAAAATAGGGTTTGATGTCATACTTATATCCTGACACGCCGAAATAGATGGCCAGGCTGTCACCAATGGCCTTTAATCCGTCTGCCAGCCTGTGGTTTTCCAGTTCATAATAGGTAATGGAATGCATGCCATGGGTATTGCTGGCTGAAATATAGGGGCCTTTTTTAGTGATATAATCCGGCAATGCCGGTGCAGTAAGATAACGATTGGCAATTTCCCGGGTACTTTCCGGCGGGTAGGTCACGTTTGAAATAATAATCATGGTCTTTCTCCTTCCAGGATGTTAGTTTTTACCCCTGATAATGGCCATAGATAAGGCCATGTGTCAAATCTTTTTCTCAAACATCTTCAATGATCTGCAATTTAAATATCAGTAGGCTTTTTATTCAATATTTCCATTTGACTTCATCTTTCCCATGGTTAAAATTAGAATCTGACATTAACCAAAAGAGAAAACAAAATATGAGTAAAGAACTTGACTGTAGAAAACTGGATTGCCCCGGCCCTGTGCTCCGGACCAAAAAACTACTTGAAGCCGAGGCAACTTCCCGAATCAGGGTCCTGGTTGATAATGATGCTGCCGTGGAAAATGTCAGCAGGTTTTTAAGTTTTAACGGATTTGCTGTCTCTGTTGATTCAGATGGAATCACATCTGCTGTGGAAGGTACAAAAGAGGAAGCTGAAGTGCTGGAATCCAGACATGAGACTGCCCCGGCAGCAGGGCATAAAACAGATACTTCCCAGCCCCAGAAAATCATGCTCATGATCTCTTCCACCCAAATGGGCAAGGGGGATGATGAATTGGGTGAAAAACTCATGATCAATTTCATTAAAACCCTGAAAGAGATGGGAGAAGAGCTCTGGCGTCTGGCATTTGTAAACCACGGTGTAAAATTAGCCACCATTGGTTCTCCGGTCCTGGAGGAACTTCAGGCCCTTGAGGCAGACAAGGTGGATATTCTTGTCTGCGGTGCCTGCCTGACTTTTCTGGGGCTTATGGAAGAAAAAGAGGCGGGACAGACCACCAATATGCTGGATATTGTCACTTCCATGCAATTAGCTGACAAGGTGGTTAATCTATAGTTCTACCTGTGCGGTTAGCCATTAGCCATTAGCGGTTAGC
>JAOZST010000095.1:3526-13952 GCA_029939535.1 Desulfobacteraceae bacterium
TTAGCCATTAGCGGTTAGCGGTTAGCCACTAAAGGTCTGTATAGTCCGGGAATATAATCCGGGACTATTTATTGCTGACAAAAAAATCATCTATTATTTTCTGATCCTTGAGTTTTTTTCCAAAAGCAGCAGCACCGTCTTTGTCTGAAAATTCTGATATCCTGACCACATACCAGGTTTTACCGCCACCACCCACTTCTTTGATGGTGGCGGTAATGCCTTTTTTTTCCAAAACAGCAAGGTACCTGTCTGCATGGGCCTGCTTCAGATAAGCAGCCACCTGGATGGTAAAGGGTTTGGGAACCTGAATTTCAACGATCCTGGGTTCTTTTTCCTTGGGCGTTGATTTTAATATATGGGAAATGGTATTCCATATAAAAAATAAAACCCACACAGACAAAATACCCACCAGGCCTGCCCGGATATAAAATCCAATTTTTCCCCTTTCCCTGGCAAGGACAACTGCCTTGCCAGAAAAAAGAATCAAAAAACTCAGACCCGAGGCAAGGGCCATTCCTGAAGTTTTTATAACTTTTTTAACAAAGCTTACAAAAACAGGAATTTGACTTTTAAACCATTGTCCCAGGCCCAGACCCAATCCCAGTACAAAGCCCAGGGTCCGGGTCCGGGTTTGGATCTGAGTCCGGGGAGATATGGAAACAACCCTGGTGCCCAGGTCCTTTTCAATGGTTTCATCGGGCTCTCCCAGCAGTTCCTGTATTTTTTCTCTGTAGTCAGCTAAAAGTTCAGGTGCAAGTTCTTGATCATCCAGAAGATTTTTATACAAACGTTTGGCAGAATAATCCATGCGGCCCAGATCAATCAGAACATCAGCAATAATGACCTGGAGTTTACCATGGGTATAATGGACATCGGCAAGGGCAGATAAAACATCATGTTCCAGAGCCCCGGCCATGCCATCTTTTTTAAGCTGGGCAAGCCACAAGGCTGCCAGGGTTTCATCCACGGGGTTTGATTTAAGATAGGCTGCAGAAGCCAGTTTAAAACCTGGATTCCCACGTTTCGTAGTAAGGGCAAACCTTGCCAGGGAACCGGTAACACGCCTGCCAATCTTTCCGGCGGAAAAAGGTGACAAAAGAAAAGTATCATAGATCCGAACTGCCCGGGTATAATGTTTTTCAGCCCGGGAAAGAATATTGGTCCGTTCCCAGAGTTCTCCTTCTTTTATGCTTGAATTTATCCATTTTTTACCCATAAAATCCAGGGATGTTCCAATGGCCAGGCCAAGAACAGCAATCATTCCCATTCCGGCTACAACAGGATGAACCCCGGGAAAAACCTTTACTATCCATGGCATTAAAAAAAAACAAAAAGGACCTGCAAGCATTGCCAGAATCCAGAGGCGCAGGCTGAAATTTCCCAGAACCCTTATCATTTGACTGCCTCTTTGCAAGGGCTTTGACCATTTTTCAAAAAAGCCTGACCTTTTTTCAAGGGAATGGAATATCCCTGGCCATCAATTTCAGGGGGGCATCCTGTGTCTGGATCAACCTTCTCAAATCTGATATTTTCAGGAATGGGGAAATCCCTTTCAGGTTCCCCTTTCATGGCATTTATCATAAAATCAGCCCAGATGGGTCCGGCCCCCCTGCCACCGGTAATCCCAACTCCATTGACATCTTTGAGTTGTTTCTTTTTATCAAACCCGGTCCATACCGAGGTACACAAAGACGGGGTGAACCCGGTAAACCAGGCATCATTATAATTATCTGTTGTACCGGTTTTCCCGGCAGCCGGCCGCTTAAATCCCCGCCGCCTGATAGATCTGCCGGAACCTGTATCCACAACAGATTTCATCATATCCACCACCTGATAGGCCAGGGCTGTATCCAGCACCTTTTTATCCTGGACAATCCGTTCAAACAAAATCCGCCCAAATGCATCCTCAACACGCCAGAAAAGAAAGGGTTCATGTTTCACCCCAAGATTGGCAAAAACAGAAAATGCAGCAGCCATCTCAAAGGGCGTGACCTCTGAGGTCCCCAGGGCAATGGAATAAACATTTTTCAGGGGACTTTCCACTCCGCAGGCCCTTGCAAGGGCGGCCACGGCATCAGGACCTGTGATACTCACCAGCTGGGCAGCAATTGTGTTTACGGACATGGTCAGGGCTTTTTTCAAAATCATGTTCCCCCTGTACATACGTTCAAAATTTTCAGGTTCCCAGTCCTTTGCCCCCTTGACCGGGATGGATATGGGCTGATCCCTCATAATTGTACCGGGATGAAACCCTGCCTTTTGAAAAGCAGCATAATAGAGAAAAGGTTTAAACCCGCTACCGGCCTGACGTCTGCCGCTACTGGCCCGGTTAAATTCACTGGCATAATAATCCCTTCCCCCCACCATTGCACGCACTGCGCCTGATCCAGTGTCAATGGCCACCAATGCTCCCTGGGGCCGGGTATTCTCCCCTGGACCTATCCCCATCATGGAATCCATATTTTCAAGCCCCTGTTTCAAAGCATTCCGGGCAAAGGTCTGTAACCGTGTATCAACACTAGCATAGACCCTTATTCCACCGTGGTAAACCACATCCTCACCATATTTTTGAATCAGATCTTTAATCAACGCATCCAGAAAATAACTGCCGCTTCTTGCATCCACCCTGCGCTTATGCAGCTTTGGCCTGACTTCAGATGCCTTTTGAGACTCAGACCGTGAAATAAATCCAGCCTGGACCATGCGGGCCAGAACAATATCACGCCTTTGAAGTGCTTCATCATAATGCTGGAAGGGATTGTAATTGGTGGGTGATTTGGGAAGACCTGCCAGAAGAGAGGCTTCAGCCAGGTTTAATTCCAGGGCTGATTTCCCGAAAAAGGTCTGGGATGCCCTTTCAATCCCCTGGGCTCCGGCACCAAAATGGATCTGGTTGACATAGGCATTAAGGATTTCCTCCTTGGTATTGGCAGCTTCTATCTGCAGGGCTACCAGCATTTCCTTAAATTTACGCTGCCAGGATTTTTCAAAACTGAAAAACAGATTTTTAGCCAGCTGCTGGGTAATTGTTGAAGCCCCCTGTACCCGGCCCGGTTCAAAAAGGGTGATGTATAAACCCTTAATGATTCTCAGCTTATTAATGCCATGGTGTTCAAAAAACCTATGATCCTCTGTTGCCACAATGGCATTGATAAAATCCTGGGAAACCATATTCAGGGGCACAGCCTTTCTTTCCCCCATACCCATGAGTACCCGGCCTGTGGATGAATAGATAAGGCTCAGGGGGGTTTCAATGATACGGCTCAGGGGAGACGGAAGTTTGGGAAGGTCTCCGGCCACCTGGAATATCAAAACAATGCCTGCAAGGCCTGTGATTGAAGCAACCACAATACAGCCAAAAAAGACCAAACGAACCAGGGAGGTGAACTGTAAAAACAATCTCATTGATCCCCCCCCTTCAGGACAAGACTTAACTGCCATACGGCCCATTCCCTTGCCTGAACCATGATAACCCTTGATATGCCCCTGTATTCCAGCTCAAAGCCAAGCTTGATATAGCCGTCCCGGGCCTCGTTCCAGATTCCTACCTTTTGAATGGTCCCCTCCTGGTTCAGTAAAAGTTCAGGTTCCATAATCAGGTCGGAAATCATTTCCGGTGAAAGTTTAAAAACAGCATCAAAAAATTCAGCTGCAGAATAAATACGGCTGGAAAAGGACTCTATCTCATCAAGACTACCTTGTATGGGTGCATTCCTGGATTCAATTTCTAAAATAGTTTCTTTTTTTAAATCAATCTGGCGGATCACCCTGTTCCGGGGATCAATAAAATAAATTTTAATCTCCCCCATCAGACCTTCGCAAAAAATCCGATCTGCAATATTTGTATTCAAAAGCCAGACCACCTGGGACGGATCAATGATCTGCCTGGCAGCCACAGGTGAAAGGGACAGATACAGGGCCTTAAACTGCTCCTTATCAAGGGTAACCCATTCCCCCGGCATCAGACTCTGGGCAAGATGGGAAAATGAGCTTGCCTGGTAAACATTTCTACGAGTGTCTTCCCTGCGGGTGATGATCTTATTAAGGGATTCGTGGGCATTGGAGGTCTGACGGCCGTCTTCCCACAGGGCTCCGGTTTCAGGCCTTACTGGATTTGTGGTCAATAAATAGGTGCCGACCAACTTTTCTCCCCAGTCAAACCTGAATTCCGATACCACAAAGGCAATGGTAAGAATAAAAATGCAAAGGTTTAAAAAAGAAAAGGTCCGCCTGGTCCACTCAACAGCATCAGGGGGTTCATACCAGTTTTGAATCATAAATCTTTACGCCTTGCCAGCCGCCTTCATGGATTCATTGAAAACCGTATAAAAATTTTTATGGTCCAGTAAAATCCTTGATAGAATAGCATCCAGCTGGTCAAGTCCCTGGGTCCCTATAATATAATTAACGCTTGAATGCAGGGCTGCCATACTGTCCCCGGTGGAAAATTTTTCGCTGATCAATACAAAACATGACCGCCTTCTCAGAGACATGTCCAGTTCATTCATCCGCTGGGACATGTTCTTGAATCCAAGATTCTGATCAAAGGATTCATCCACCAGAACAAGGGGATAAACATGATATTCCATTTTCACAAAGGCGTCTAGAATGTTGCCCGGTGTATCAGCTGTAAATCCTGCCCTTTCAACAGCTGCCAGGATTTTTGTTTTCCTCTCTGTGTCATCCATACATACCAGGGCCTGTCCAGGGACATTGTCAGATAAACCTGACATACCCGCGTCTTGCTTTCGGGACTTTCCTTTTTCCTTCGAAATATTCCCGGATAAATTCAATTGGGACAAAAGAACCTGAACCTTTTCACTGCATTTTGGACATTTAAATGAGGAATCCTTGTCTCTGGGTATCCTGTGATCAGGAATATTCAATTTTGTTTTGCAATGGGGGCATGTTATATTCATTTAGTTATTTTTCCCCTTTATATCCATGGTCAATCTCAAGAGAGTCAATATTTGTGGTTGACTCCCCCCTGGAGCTCTTTATGGCATCAAGCCCCCTTCCCACAATATCTTTTCTTGAAGCATAGGCCGATGCAGTGGCTTCATCTATTTTCCCCTCTTCATAAAGGGAAATGATAAACTCGTCAAAGGAGATCATCCCCTGGGCATGGCCTGACATTATGATATCGTTAAAGGTTTTCCCTTCAGACTCCCCGTTAAGGATGGAGTCTTTTACCCTTAAATTGCTGCCCATGATTTCAAAGGCTGCCACCCGGCCTCCACCAACCCTGGGCAGCAGTCGCTGGGCCACAACCCACCTTACAGTATCTGCAAGGCGGATCCTGATCTGTTTTTCCTCTTCCGTGGAAAACATTCCCAGAACACGGTTGATGGTCTGGCCTGCGTCCACTGTATGGAGGGTAGACAAAACCAGGTGGCCGGTCTCGGCAGCAGTCAGCCCGATTTCAACGGTTTCCCTGTCCCTCATTTCACCCACCAGGATCACCTTGGGAGCCTGGCGCAGGGCAGCCCGCAATCCACTGGCAAAGGTATCAAAATCCATGCCAAGTTCCCTCTGGTTAAAGGTGGATTTTTTCTGGGAATGCTGGTATTCGATGGGGTCTTCCAGGGTAATCACATGGACGGATTTGGTTTCATTGATTTTGTCCAAAAGGGCGGCAAGGGAAGTGGACTTACCAGAGCCCGTGGCTCCGGTGACAAAAATGATACCGTTTTTCTCCTCTGCCATGGGCAAAAAACTTGAAGGCAGATTTAGTTCCTCTATGGTTGGAATTTTGGTTTCAAGTTTTCTCAGGACAATGGAATATTTACCAGATCTTGAAAAAATATTCACCCGGAACCTGGCCTTGGTGCCAAGCTGATATGACAGGTCACAGGAACCCTCACGTAAAAGGGTCTCGGTCAGCTTCCGGTTATTATTAATTAAATTGAGTGCAAAAATTTCCGTTTGAAAAGGGGTCAAAATTACATAATCCGGGTCAATCCTGACCGAGACCAACTGACCTGAGCTCTCCACCTGAAGCGGCTTGCCCGGCGTCAGATTCAAATCCGAGACATTCTTGTGGGAGTCCAGCATTTTTGAAAGAATATGATCAATCTGATGTTTTTTCATACCATTCCCCATTACATGAATTAGGTTCCATAAAATGGATCAGGCTTCTGTAAAATCCGCAGGAGGATGTTTTAAGAACGGCCTGAAAATACCCTTGTTATTGGCCTTGCCATAGGCCTCATCCGGACTGATCCAGCCTTTTTTATACAATTGCATAATAGCATCATCCAGCAATTGCATCCCATATTGTTTTCCTGTCTGAATCATGGAAGGAATCTGGTGGGTTTTTGCCTCCCTGATCAGATTCCGAACCGCCGGTGTAGCTATGAGAATTTCCAGGGCTGCGCAACGACCCTTTTTATCAACCCGTTTGAACAATACCTGGGCAACAATCGCCCTGAGACCATCGGACAGGGTGGACCTGATCTGGGCCTGCTCTGTGGAAGGAAAGACCTCAATAATCCTGTCAACGGTTTTTGCCGCACTGGAGGTATGCAGGGTGCCAAATACCAGGTGGCCGGTGGATGCAGCTTCAATGGCAAGGGAAATGGTTTCAAGATCCCTGAGCTCTCCCACCAGTATGATGTCCGGATCTTCACGCAAAGCCCCCCGAAGAGCCGAGGAAAAAGTCTGGGTATGAAGTCCCACCTCCCTGTGATTCACGATACAATTGTGACTCTGGTGAACAAACTCGATTGGGTCTTCCACCGTAATGATATGATCTTTTCTGGTTTTATTGGCATGATCAACAATGGCGGCAAGGGTGGTGGATTTACCCGATCCAGTGGGACCTGTTACCAGGACCAGTCCCCTGGGCAGATCAGCCAGTTTGGATATGACCGGTGGCAGACCCAGTTGATCTGCGGTCAGAATATTGGAAGGAATTTCACGGAAAACAGCGGAAATTCCGTTTTTCTGCATAAAATAATTGGCTCTGTACCTGGCCAGCCCGGGAATTTCATATCCAAAATCCACGTCCCCTGTTTCCTCAAATACCTTGATTTTTTCCTGGGAAGTGATTTCATAGAGAATTTTCCTGAGCTTATCACTGGTCAATCGCTCATATTTGATCCGCTCAACATCGCCGTTAAGCCTTAATGCAGGCTGCTGACCCGAGGCAAGGTGAAGGTCGGATGCACCCTGGTCATGCATGAGTTTAAAAAAAGCATCGATCTCAGCCATTTGGAAACCTTTTTATGGTTAATGAAAATTAAGCCTGTTTAAAGAATCTCAGGGTAGAATCGGTTTCATCGGCCGCCTTATTCTCTTCCTTGGTCATTTCAAGCATTTTTGAATGGGATTCAAGCACTGCCGAGATCTGCATTTCCAACTGAATTCTCTGGCGTTTAAGTTCAATAATATCGCTATGAAGCTGGGAAAGCCTTTTATGGGCACGATTCAGTATTTTCTCCGCTTCCACTTCTGCATTGGCAATTATGACCTGGGATGTTTTTTTGGCATTTACTTTCATCTGATCCAATACCTTCTGGGACTGGATCATGGCATTCTTCATGGAATCTTCTCTTTTGCGATATCCCTGATTCTCAAGACCCAGACGATGTTTCTCTTGCTTCAGATATTCAATCCCCTGATCCTGGGACTCAATTTCCTTGGCAATTTCTTCAAGAAACCCATCCACTTCCTGAACATCGAATCCTCTGAATCTGGTAGTGAATTCCTTTTGTCTTACGACCAGTGGTGTTACCCCCATGGAAAAACCTCCTTTTATAGATCAAATAATTGAACGTGCCAGCCCGTGGAGGCTGTTCACAACAAATGTCTGAAGAAAAATGATCACTAAAATCACAATGATAGGAGATATATCAAGTCCACCGAAATTAACAGGCAGTCTTTTTCTAATCTGATAAAATACAGGCTCTGTTGCTGTATTGATAAATCTTACAATGGGGTTATATGGATCCGGGCTTACCCAGGAAAGCACAGCCCCCGCAACAATAATCCACATATAAATACTTAACGCGTAGTCCAATACCACGGCGATTGCTTCAAAAAAATTGGCCAGAATAAGCATGAAAAAAACCCTTCTATTAAAAATTATCCAGTTCTACTGGTTTTGGTTACCCTGAAATGACCTGAAAAGTCAAGGTTTTTTGACTATTTAACACTGTTTTTGCCTATCATATATCAGAATTTTTCATTAGTGCCCGATACACTGAATGTGGGACGGTTTCAGTCCTGGTTTATTGAATATTCATAGAGAATGGGTAAGTCTTTTTATTCATTATAATGAAACATTTTCTCCAATTGCAGAAGGTCGTATTATGTGATAAACTATTAAATTTATTCTAATCCTTATAAATTAAAGGAAACTAAAATGCAGATTCGATACAAGTTAAGTCTGATAATTGCAGGACTTTCACTCATAATTTTATCCATGTTTTTAGTTACATGGTACACTACTTCATCACAGAAAGCAGACGGCCTTGTTATTAATCTTGCAGGACGTCAGCGAATGCTCTCCCAAAAAATGTCAAAAGAATTGTTTTTATCTATTGCAGCAACAGATAAAAAAGCAAGAAATAGTTTAGTTTCCAGTGCCCTTAATACAATACAGGTCTTTGATATCACTCTTTCAGCCTTGACTGATTCAGGTAAAGCCCCCTTGACTTTAAATCTGGAGGGCAATTATTCAACTTGCCCCAAAGCTGCTGAACCTGCCTATACTCAACTCAATAAAGTTAAAAATATTTGGAATGAATTTTCTTCAAACATAAACAATGCTCTTTCAGGGGGTAAAAATACTGATAAAAGTATAAATTATGTAAAAAATAAAAATATTGAGCTGTTAAAAGAAATGAACACTGCGGTTGTGATGCTTCAAAAACTTTCTGAAAAAAAAATATCAAGACTGATTATCTTTCAGACTATTGGTTTGATAATTGGTATTATTCTTTTAGCAATAAGTATTTTGCAAATAATCGGCATTGTTAAAAACCTTCTTCAATCTTCAGACACAGCCAAAAGTTTGCAGAAAGGAGATCTGACAAAACGATTTGATACGGCAGACAAGCCTAACAACAAACTAGATGAACTGGACTTTTTAGGACACAATCTGAATACATTTACCCAATCCCTGCAAGGTAATATTAAAAACATTTTTCTGGAAGCAAAACATTTAAACAATGCATCAACTGAAATGAATAAAGTAGCCGAAGAGCTTTCCAGAGAGACAAAAAATTCTGCTGAAAAAACAATACATGTTGCCAGTCATGCCGATACAATGAGTGAAGACATGAATACAGTAGCAGCAGCCATGGAAGAATTGAGTGCCAACACCCGGCAAATAGCAGAATCCACATCCAGGATGAGTGAGACAAGTAAAGACATTGCACAGCATGCTGACAAAGCCAGCCATATATCTGATAAAGCAGTTAATCGGGTTGATTCTGCATCATCAAGGGTAGATGACCTTGGCAATGCTGCCCGCAAAATCGGTCATGTTTCTGAAACCATCACTGACATCTCTGAACAAACCAACCTTCTGGCATTAAATGCAACTATTGAAGCCGCAAGAGCAGGGGAAGCCGGAAAAGGGTTTGCCGTTGTTGCAAACGAAATAAAAAATCTCGCCAATCAAACATCAGAAGCCACAGAACAAATTAAGAAAAATATCAGCTGGATACAAGAATCGACATCTTCCACAGTTGATGATATCAAAGAAATTTCCATGGTAATCAGTGAAGTTAATAACATTGTCAAAAACATTTCTATTTCTGTTGCTGATCAGACCAATACCATATCGGAAATCGACACCAATGTTTCCCAGGGAGCTGAAGCGCTTCAGGAAGTCAGTTCCAATGTTGCCAATACATCTACAGGATCATTTGAGATTGCTCAGGACATAAATGATGTGAGCAAATCCATTTCTCAGTTATCTTCTAATGCAAGCAGTATCGCAGGCAACTCTGAAAAACTTTCTCAGTTTGCAGCTAAACTTCATGAAATGGTGGATTATTTCACAATAAAATAATTTAATTATGGATCATAATTTAATGTATTGTTGTTAGTTATGATTGAATTTACCGGGATATCAGATGGCAAAAAAACCTAGTTATGAAGAATTAGAAAAAAGAATTCAAGAATTAGAACGGATAGAAATCAAGCATAAGCAGGCAGAAACAAGTTTGACTGAAAGAGAATCCCAATTACGCCAAATTATCGATCTGGTTCCTCATTTTATTTTTGCAAAAGATGAAACCGGTAAATTTGAAATTGTTAACAAAGCCACTGCAGAAGCTTTTGGAACAACTGTGGAAGACCTCACCGGTAGAAGGGATTCGGAGTTTGTTGCAACCGAGGAAGAGATGGAGCATTTCAGGTCAGATGATCTTGAAGTGATAAAATCCGGAAAAACAAAATTTATCCCTGAAGAACC
>JAOZST010000269.1:0-3739 GCA_029939535.1 Desulfobacteraceae bacterium
GGAATTGTCATTGGATTTTTGGTGCCCATAACCTGTTGGAGCTGGATCTTGATTTGATCCATGATCCGGAGAAATGCGCCATCCATGTGGCCCAGTGTTTTTTGACTTATGGCCTGATACACGGAATCCGGTACGCATGACGGACCTGGTCCCATGAGTAATACTTCATCGATTTCTTTAAGCAGGTTGTTCATTTTTTATTCCTCCATTAATTAAGCGTTTCAAAAAGATATGCAATATTTGCAAGCTCTTCAATCAGATCCGTCATATCATATGCCATGCGAATATCATTTCCCATACTCACCATACCATGTTTTTCCAATAACAATACTTTACAGTCCATATTGTTTTTTATGGCTGCTGAAACATTTCCCTGCAGCTCTTTTGTCCCGGACGGTGCAAAGGGAACCCGCGGAATCGGCACTTGTTTAAAAGCGGCATCCGTCAGCATGGGGATGTCTCTTTGCTTCACCGCAAAGGTTGTGGTGTATCGAGGATGTGCGTGCAGTATCGCTTTGACATCAGGTCTCATTTTATATATTTCAGTATGAAAAAGATATTCTTTGGATGGTTGATAATCATTTTCCATTTTCCATTGATAGGTATTTATATCCATTGAAATCAGATTATCCAGGCTTGTGTCGCCCAAAGAAATCCCTGAAGGTGTTATCAGCATCCGATCCTGTCCCAGCCTTACACTGAAATTTCCGCCTGTCCCACCGACAAGACCTCTATGATATGCTTTATTTGAAAATTCAACCAATTGTTTTCTAATTTTTTCTTCTGTCATATAACCTCTCCTTATCCTATCCATTTTTTATTCTATCCATCCCTGGGGAAGATCCATCTTTGCCAGCTCTTCAAAGTGGTGATTTACCTCTGTATAGAGCTTTTTATACATGGGGAAAAGTTTATTGTAGGTATGGTGTGCTTTTGTATCAGGCTCGAAAACTTCTCCAAGTATTATCGTTTTTTGAATAGCTTCTTCTAAATCTTTGTACACACCAATACTGATGCCGGATAGAACAGCAGCGCCCAGTACTTCCGTATGGCTCTGGGCCATGCTGACAATTTTTTTCCCCAGTATATCTGAAATGATTTGATTCCATATTCGGCTTGATGCAGCAGTGCCCCCGATACGCAATTCCTGAATATCAAGCCCGGTTTTGGTCTCCAGTATTTCTATTACATGCCGTATGGCAAAGGACGCCCCTTCGAGAACTGAACGGAAAAAATCGTTTCTGTTATGTCCAAGGGTCACACCGAAAAAAACGCCCCGGGCATACGGGTCCCATATGGGTGTCCGCTCGCCTGATATATAAGGTAAAAATAACAGCCCTTTACTGCCGGGCGGTGCCTTGGCCACCTGTTCTGTAATCAGATCGTAAACATCTAAGCCCGTCATATCGGCAACACCTTGTTCCATCTGGGCAAAATTATCTCGAACCCATCGAAGCGAAGATCCCACACCATTGACGGCACCGATATACTGCCAATTGTCTTTTGTAACATGGGTGCAATTCATAAAGCGGCTGTCAAATCGGGCCTCTGAAAGAGGACCAGAAATTCTGGCTGCCGTGCCCATGATGACAAAACATTCGCCCTGTTTTATAACCCCGGTCCCAATAGATGCACCCATGGTATCCATACAACCCGCAATAACCGGCATTCCCTCTCTCAAACCCGTTAAACGGGCTGCAGAGGCTGTTATTTGCCCTACAACTTCATCAGAAGGTACGGGCCGGGGTAATTTTTCCTTTGGTATTTCAAGTGCTTCCAGAAAGGGATCATGCCATTTTCTTTTACGGATATCAAAAAGAAGTGTCGTGGAAGCCCGGGAATAATCCATGGTAAACTCTCCGGTTAAGCGGGCAACCAGGTACCCCCCCGGTACCATGAGTTTATAGGCTGACTGAAAAATATGGGGTTCATTATGTTTCAGCCAGAGAAGAGTTGGTAACGAATAAGCCCCTGGAGCCACAGGATTTCCTGTAACCTCAAAGACCGTATCCGGGTCAAGCAGGTTGCTTATTTTGTCCACTTCGGGCAGCGCCCGCTGATCCCAGAGCATAATTGCCGGTCTTAAGGGTTTTGCCTGTTTGTCAACCGCAATCAATCCATTTGTACACCCTATGCCAAGCGCAAGAATTTCATTAACATCCACATATTTTATGGCATCTTGAATGGCCTGTATTGTTGCCTGCCACCAGATTTCAGCATCATGCTCGGCCTGACCGGGTACGGTACTGGTCATTTGATATTCGCTGTAACCGGATCCTTTGAGTTTTCCATCCAGGGTAAAAACCCCTGCTTTGGATCCGGTTCCGCCGATATCGATTCCCAGCAGGTATGGTCCTTTGTTCATTTAAGCTCCTTTCCGAATTTTTTTTTAAATTCGATCATCAAAAATACGAACTTTAAAGCCCAATTCGCGGGAAAGTGCCACCATCTCACCAAATATATCGCCGTAACAAAGTGCAATGTGGTTGCTCATATAGTTGGCCATGAAGACATCACGCTCTACACCAAGATATGCCGTCAACAAAGGCCATTGAGGTGTAGCACCCTTCCACCATTTGCTGCGCGTGGGCTCGGGTATATCCACGATTTCTCCCTTGCCGATATCCATCCAAAGCTCATTGTCAGCAATAAAACAACGGGACCAGGTGATTTGGCCGGGAAGGCCGTATCCGCTAAAGGTACCTCCGGGAATTGGAAATTTTCGACGGATTTGACGATAGGCGTGAACACCTCTAAGCGAGTCCGGGTCTTTATTGTAAGCAAATGCTCCGCCGCTACCGGAATTACACAGCATCCAAATCGTTCGGCCTTCATATGTATTCCCCCAGCGTGTGTCGTGCATAAAAACAGCCTGGTGAAGGGATTTTGCCTTAAGCAGCCGTTTCATCAGTTCTGCCGGGACGACATTGCCCTGGTCACCTTCTGTGGCGCAGGGGATGGTTTCTCCATTGGTTTCAGGGCGGCAGACACTGTTTAAAAGCCCTTCTGCAAAGTCCGAAGGCGGGCGCAGGTTTAAAAGTCCAATCTGATACTGCCAGCCCAGGCAGTCTGCCTTAAATTCTTTTACTAAGTCTGTTACAACCAGGTAATCCCGCAATTGTTCCCGCGTGTCTTCAGGCTTAAAATCGCTGCTGTCCGAAGACGCTTCTCCCCAGTGGAAAGTTACGCCTTTGGATTTGACAAACTCAAAAGCATCGCTAATTCGACTCTCTGCAATGGACCGGCCCCTGTCTATGATCCACGCCTGATCCACTTTATGTTCCGTAAATCCATGCCGGGTCAAAAGGCGAGGTCCAAAATACGCGTTTATCATTCCCTGAGAGGTATCCCCAAGCATCATCAACATTATGCGGCGTTTGCGGATATCAGCCGCGACTTTTTGCGCAATACCAATATTTTCATCTGTTATCCTGACACTTGTGTGAACGCCTTTAAAGTCATAAGTGATGCGACCCCTTGTCGTCCATTCTTCCAGCCGGTCCATGAAAACAGGATCACCTGCCCAATCATCGGCCTCGGTCCATATCCGACTGTGAGGCCGGTCAACGCTGGTGAGGCAGGCACTGGTATTCAATAACCCGACCAGCCCGGGCCATTCACGTTTGTAGTTGCTTGCCAGGAGCAGCGGATTATCTTTGCCAACGGTTCCATCAACAGTATGAGACCCCCATACCCAGTGGCAATGTATTCCAATCATTGGATCATCAATATGACCTAA
>JAOZST010000010.1:0-13766 GCA_029939535.1 Desulfobacteraceae bacterium
ACCATGCGCCGTATTCTTAAGAATATTTTAAAACAACTTGGTTTTAAAAATCTTGTGGAAGCTGATGATGGTACAACTGCCTGGGATGTCCTTGAAGAACAAGCCATAGATTTGATCATATCGGATTGGAATATGCCCAAGATGACAGGCCTTGAACTGCTGAAAAAAGTGCGGGCAGATTCCCGCTATTCAAAAGCGCCTTTTTTAATGGTAACCGCAGAAGCCCAGAAACAAAATGTTATTGAGGCTGTTCAGGCAGGGGTTTCAAACTATGTTGTTAAACCGTTTACAGCAGAGGCCATTTCTGACAAGCTTGAAAAGATTTTACGATGAATGTTTCCCACATGGCCAGTGCCAGGTCTGAGAGTCCAGGAATTGAGGATAATGCAATTATAAATAAAGGCTTTAACAGAGATGGTATTGCCGGCACCAGCAAGGGCTTACTCAAGGTTTTGGACACAGCTCGCAAGGTTGCCAGATCAGATTCTTCTGTGTTGATAACCGGAGAAAGCGGAACGGGAAAAGAGCTTATTGCCAGGGCAATCCATAAGAATAGCGCCAGGCAGAACAATCCTCTTGTAATAATTAATTGTGGAGCTATCCCCAGTGAACTTCTTGAAAGCGAATTGTTCGGGCATGAAAAAGGTGCTTTTACAGGTGCCCATCGTTCCAGGATCGGGCGGTTTGAGATAGCAGACCAGGGAAGTATTTTTCTTGATGAAATTGGTGATATGAGTCCTGATTTACAGATAAAATTGTTGAGGGCCATACAGGAAAGGTGTTTTGAACGGGTGGGAGGTACCCAGACAATAACAGTTGATATCCGGGTGATTTCAGCCACCAATAAAGACCTTAAGGCTGCAATGGAAAAGGGGCGGTTTCGGGAAGATCTTTATTACCGGCTTAATGTTATTCCAATTCATATCCTGCCCCTGAGAGAGCGAAAAGAGGATATTATTCCCCTGGCTGACTATTTTCAGAATAATCTTTTACAGCATAGACCGGATTACCAGGTTAAATTATTTTCAGATTCGGTAAAACAGATTCTCATGAACTATGAATGGCCTGGAAATATACGGGAACTTGAAAATATGATTGAACGTATTTCAGTACTTGTGGAGTCAAATGACCTCCATGTCCATGATTTACCTGAATGTATTAAAAACTCCTCTTCCTATTCTGCCTCACCCCCTGTTTCTTCTATTTTTAATAATAATATCGGATTTAATGAGGCTGTTGACCATTACCAGCGCGCCCTCATCTCCCATGCCTTGAATGAAAGCGGATGGGTTAAGGCCAGGGCAGCTGAAATGCTTAAAATGAACAGAACCACATTGGTTGAAAAAATTAAAAAAATGAATATCAAGCCTGAAACAGAAATGCCAATTTTTTGACGGGTAACCCATGTTTTGAATATCAGTATTTTGAAATCAATATCCTGTAATCAAAATTTTAAAATTTGTTTCATTAAATTTTATACCCTTAAAGATCTGATTCCCTTTTTATATGAAAAAGAATCTCACCACAGAGTTCACAGAGGACACCGAGAATAAAGCTCTGTGCTCTCTGTGGTTAAAATATTTTCCACGGTTTGTTGTACCCGTCAGGGCATGGGGGTTATTATGATAGATGATTCCTTCTGTTTTAATTTTTAGGGAGATCAAGTTGCTCAAATCGATCTGAGAAGTTCAAAATCTGTTCTGGTATATTATTTGCTTTGCTAATTCTCATATTAATTCCAGGGGCAAAGAAAAATTATGAGAGAATTAAACACTAAATTTCTAAGATTGGTTACATGGCCAGTTCAGTTGATCAACGCACTTAGGTTCATATTATTGCCCATTAGGGTCCTTTATCTTTCACTTCTGTTTTTTTTTGTCCTGACATCCATGCCTGGATATGCCATTGCTCAAAAAATGGCAATCCAGAAGATTGTAATCCAGAGCAATCCCCTGGAAGTTCAGTTTTCTGTCACCAAAAAAGTTCCTGTCAAAGTGATAAAAATAGAGGAACGGGAATTGCTGGTGGCATTGAAAGATACTTTTCTTTCTCCGGGTTTCAAGGTACAGAGCAGACAGAATTCTGGCATTGAGAACATCAGTATCGAGGCCCTTGATGGAGATGTGGTTGCGGTTGTCCTGACCAGCAAAGCTCCCTATGGATATATACGGTCTGGATTTAACAAGGCTGGTTCACATTTTTTGGTTACTCTTGGGAAAAAAAAGGAGGCTGAATCACCAGCATCAAAGGTTGCTGAGCCTCTGCCTGCAACCCAAATTCCTTCCCAGAAAATAAAACAGGTTCAGCCTGTCATACCTGTAAAAAAAGAAATAAAAAAAGAAGAAAAGAAAACCAGGCCGGAACCTCCTGTCCAGACTCCAAGGCAGGAAAAAGTTCAGCCTAAAAAAATAAAAACCGTCAAAGTTTCGACCCCACCTGAATATATACCCCCTAAAAGAAAAAAAAGCCAATTCAAAGGAGATATCAGCGATTTTTTCCGTTTAGTTGAAGGTCTTGACTGTGATTCAAAGCAGTTTAAAAATGCAGTTCTTCTGGCTAAAAAAAAATTGTATGGGGATGCCTTTAACCTAATTGTACAACAGGGCTTTCAGGAAGGTTTTCAGGAAAATTTTTCCTGCCTTGAGCAGGCATATTATCTCAAAGCACATTTATACTATATGAGCATTGAAAAAGATGATTACCCTCTTTTAATTAAGGCGGAAAGGATGTTTCAGGATGCCCTGGTTTCTTATCCCAAATCAACCTATCTGCCCTTTGCCTATACAGCCATGGGCATGATCCATATCTCCTTGAAAAATTATTCTGCTGCTGAAGGATATTTTAATATTGTAAAGCAGGGATACCCACAATATTCTGGGATGCCCGAGGTCCAATATCATCTGGCCGGGATCTATGATGAAAAAGGGTATTTAGACAAGGCCCTGCTTTATTATAAACTGGTATTTGAATCCTCCCTTGAAAATAATTATATTCCAGATGCAGGTGTGGGCTACGGAAAGGCGCTTTTTAAAAAAAGACAGTATTTTGATGCCCTGTCAATATTTAATTATGTGGTTAAATTAAATATTCAAAAAGTTTATGAATCACCAGATCTCCTGCTGAACATGGCAAATGCCAACTATGAACTTGGGTTCAGCAAGCCGGCCAGACAAAATTTTATGCGTGTGTTAAATCTGTTCCTGGAGATTCCAGACAGGGATATTCTTTTGAGCAAAGTAGGGGATGTCTATGGAATGGAAAATAATGAGGAAAAAGCCACTAAAATTTATGAACTTGTTCGGGAGAAATTTCCTGATACTCAGGGGTATATAAATGCATCAATTGGTATTGCCCGGTATTTAAAAACAGATCAGGAAAAGGTTGATATCTATGAAATGATTAAAAACAGATTCCCTGAAAACACCTACGCTCGCATTGCCATGATGAGGCTTGCTGAGATCTATCAGAAAAACAAAGAATATAATAAATGCATTCAGGAAATAGAAGACCTTTTATCAACCCATCCCAGGGGTTTAAGGTACGAAGCAGTCAAATTGATGCAAAAGGCATATGAAGCTTTATTTGAAAATCAGTTAAAGGCAGATGAGTATACCTTGATTCTAAATCGTTACGAAACAGAGCATACAAAGCTGGATAAGATGGGAAGCAGGAAAATTTCTTTTAGTGTGGGAATGGCTTATTTAGAGGCGGAATTGTATGAAGAAGCATTTAACCATTTGATTAATGCTTATAAACAGTATAAAAGGGCTAATAGGTCTCCTGAATTACTTTTTGGTCTGGGCCTGGCCATGGATGAGTCTGGCAGGGATGATGACGCATTGAAATTATTTGGCACTTTTGCGAAACAATTTCCAAAGAACATACACAGGGTTGAAGCATTGACCCGCATGGGTGAAATCTATCTGGAAAAAGATAGGTTCAAACTATCCATTGGGAAATTTAAAAAAGCCTATTCCTTGTCTGACAAGTATCTGGAAAAGGGGAAAATTCTTATTCTTCATTCAACTGTATATGAAAAAAAGAAGGACCTGAAAACTGCTTCCAGGCTTCTTGCCCAGGCTGTCAAAGATTTTGCCGCTGCTCCCGGTAGCAATTATATGGTTCAGGCTGAGGCATACAAGACCCTTGGCAATATTTATTTGAGCCTTAGGTCCTATATCCAGGCAGCTGATTCCTTTTCAAAGGCCCTGAGCTTTTCTGAAGGAGATCGGGCAAAGGCTAATATCGGTTTCCTGCTGGGAGATGCCTATCAAAAGGGCAATGTGATTGAAAAAGCAAAAACCGCTTTTAAGCAGGTGGAAGAATCCTACGATTCAGTATGGGCAAGACTTGCCCGTCAACGCCTGAGTACCCTGGAATTAGCAGAAACCGTGATCAATTCTTAAGGGGTAGGAACTTAACTTTGCCAGGACAGCGAATCTTTATTATAATGGAAAATCCAAAGGAACGGATGGCCTGTGTCAGCAGGTTTGAAGACCTGGGTTTTATGGTTGATTCCGTGCCTGACGGAGCTCTATCTCTGGAATACCTGAAGGATAAAACCCCTGATATCGTCATTGCTGACGATTCTACTCCTGGCTTTTTGGCAGTCAAATTTTTAAAAACAATTGCAGATAGCCAATTGGATTGTAAAACAATTATTATTACTCCTGAGCCAGTAGTGGATTATGCAGTTAGTTTAATGGAATACGGGGCAATGGATTACCTTATTAAACCCATTGACAGACTTCAGTTGGAATTGAGTGTCAAAAGGGCTTTGCTGACTAAAAAAACAGTTCAAAAACCAGGGGGAAAAAAAGTTTGGAAAAAACAGGCTCGTATTATTACCCAGAATCCTGGTATGCTTAATATTTTAAAGCTTTCGGCCAGGGTAGCTGATTCCAGCGCTTCTGTTCTGATCCAGGGAGAAAGCGGCACAGGTAAGGAGTTGTTTGCCAGATATATTCATGAAAAAAGCCGTCGCTGTTCCCAGCCTTTTGTGGCAGTCAATTGTGCGGCTCTGCCTGAAAATCTTCTGGAAAGTGAGCTGTTTGGACATGAAAAAGGGGCCTTCACCGGAGCCATATCAAGAAAAATGGGGAAATTTGAACTGGCCAACCACGGAACTCTTTTCCTGGATGAAATTACTGAAATGCAGTTTCATCTCCAGGCAAAATTATTACGGGTGCTCCAGGAAAAAATTGTGGACCGGGTTGGGGGCATAAAATCTGTGGAAGTGGATGTCAGAGTCATTGCCACAACCAATAAAAATGCCAAGGAAGCCGTTAACAAAAACGAGTTTCGTGAGGATCTGTTCTATCGGCTTAACACCATACCTATTGTCATTCCTCCCCTGAGGGACAGGATTCAGGACCTCAAATTGCTTTGCGAATTTTTTATAAAAAAATATTGCAAAATTGACGGGCGAAACGTCAAAGGAATGACAAATAAGACATTATCGCTTCTTTCCAGCCATTTTTTTCCAGGAAATGTCAGAGAACTTGAAAATACGATTCACAGAGCTGTGCTTCTGGCTGATTCTGAATTTATAACACCAGAAGACCTGCTGATGGATGGGATGGAAAACCAGGAAAACCTGGCGCCGGAAACAGGGGAAGAAGGGCCTTTGGAAGTGGTGTCTGGTTCTTTAAAGGAAATGGAACAGAAGATGATTTTCAAGACCCTTGATCACACCGAGGGTAATCGGACCCATGCCGCAAAAATACTGGGTATCAGTGTCAGAACCCTCAGAAATAAACTTAACGAATATAAAGAACGTCTCTAATTTCCGCTCAGGCATATAATTTGCAAATTCTCCAATAAAGGTTGTCTGTTGTTGCACATTGGCAAGGTTTACTTATTATTTAATGGAAAGAAGGGAAAAATGACAGATTCAAGAATTTTTGGTCGTATTGATAAAATCATCGGCAAATCTCTGGATATATCTGCCAGACGTCAGAGCCTTATTTCCAGCAATATCGCAAATATGGATACCATCGGGTATAAACCCAGTGATCTGGATTTTCAGAAAACTCTTCAACGGGCCATGGATGAAAAGGAACCAGATTATCTTGATAAAACTCATTCTAAGCATTTTTCCACAGAGGGTGATGATATTTTTTCAATGAATGGTGAAAATAGTGAAGATGTGGATATCTATCACCTGGATTCTGTTAATATTGATACGGAAATGATGAATCTGATGGAAAACAATATTAAATACAAGACCACAACTGAATTGCTTTTGCGGAAAATGAAGATGTTGAATTATGCCATTGATGAAGGAGGCAAATAATATATGGATCTTTTAAATGCATCAAAGATCAGCCGTACAGCCCTGGCTGCCCATCGTACCAAACTAAATATTATAGCGGAAAACCTTGCCAATGTCGATACCACACGTACAGCTGAAGGGGGGCCCTATAGGCGGAAAATGGCTGTTTTTAAGGGAGAGGCTATAGAGTCCTTTCAAAGCGTTGTTCAGAAAAAACAGGCCCAGAAAGAACAGCCAGGTATTCAGTTGAGTCCCATTGAATTTGACTCAGATAAAAAAACAGATAAAGGGAATGGAGTGCGGGTGGATCAGATTGTTGAATCCCAGGAGGATTTCAGACTGGTATATAACCCGGCTCATCCAGATGCAGATCCTGATACCGGGTACGTGAAAATGCCCAATGTGGATCATTTGACGGAAATCGCTGACATGTTGGTGGCCAAAAGAAGTTATGAGGCAAGTGTCATGGTCATGTCCTCCACCAAGGACATGATAGCAAAAGCCCTTGAAATCGGAAAGTAGTTTAGGAGGCAGAAATGGCAGGAATTAATGGTATTGGCAATGGTAAAATTTCATTGCATACAGAACCCTTGTCCACCAGGATTAAAAATCGGAACCCTGAATTTTCCCAGAGAATTAAGGCAGCAATTCTGGATGTCAATTCTAACCAGCATGTGGCAGACAATTCCATTGAAGCAGTTATAAAAGGGGAGATGGGAATCCATGAAGGGATGCGGGATCTTGGCCGGGCAAGTACTTCTTTGAAACTGCTGGCCCAGGTCAGGAATAAGGCCATGGCTGCTTATCAAGAAATCATGCGTATGCAGGTATAAAAAAGGATAAAATGGAGCTGGTTTTATGAATCCTGTAATTGAAAGAATAATTACCACACTGAAAGAACTGACCCTGTTCAGGAAAATTGCTCTGGGGGTATTGGCCCTGGTGCTGATTGCCGGATTTACAACCATGTTTATCTGGACAAACAAAACCCAGTTTCGGGCGGCTTACAGCGGGTTGACAAAGGAAGATGCTGGCGCTGTGGTGGATATCCTCAAGGAGTCAAACACCCCCTATCGCCTGACCGGAGACGGCACCACCATTATGGTGCCTGAAGCCGTTGTCTATGATGTCAGGCTTACAATGGCAAAGGAGGGCATCCCAAAGGGCGGTGGAGTTGGATATGAAATTTTTGATAAGACTGAATTCGGAACCACGGAATTTGTACAGAAGATCAATAAGAAAAGAGCTATTCAGGGCGAACTGGCAAGAACCATTACAGCCTTTGACGAAGTAAAAAATGCCAGGGTTATGATTGTACTGCCCAAGGAATCTGTTTTTATTGAAGAAGTTAAAAAACCTTCCGCTTCAATTCTCCTGGAACTCAGTTCCGATCTTGACAGGGAAAAGGTCACGGCCATTGCCCACCTTGTGGCAGGTTCGGTCCAGGATTTAACACCCAAGCTTGTCACCATTGTGGATACAGCCGGTCGGATTTTGTTTGAAGGGAAATCTGAAGAAGAACAGGCAAAAATTGATGCAGAAAATCTTGCCGATGCACAATATCAGTACAAGGTGCGGTTTGAGGAAAATTTGACCCGAAGAATCCAGACCATGCTGGAAAGGATTGTTGGCAAGGATAAGGCCATTGTACGGGTGACATCGGAAATGGATTTTTCAAAAAACAATATGAACGAAGAAATTTATGACCCCCTTGAACGGGGTGGGGATTTCATCCGAAGCCGTAAAAACAGGGCTGAAAAAGTCACCCAGAAAACAGAAGATATGGGTACCCCCTCCAGTGTAAATCCAATTGTTGATGAAAATAATCCAGGAGATCAAGCCAACGAGTTGGTCAACAAGAGTGATGACACAGTGAATTATGAGATCAGCAAGCGGATTCGGGAAACCCGTAAACCAATGGCAGTCATGAATCGGCTTTCCGTGGCAGCAGTGGTTGATGGAAGATATGAATTCCAGACAGATGAAAAAGGAAATCAAAAAAGGGTTTACATGCCCAGGTCTGCAGAGGAAATGAAGCAGTTTGAGGATATTGTTGTAAAAGCCATGGGATACAATGAGGATCGCAGTGATCAGGTTTCCATGGAATGCTTCCCTTTTGCATCCATTGCTGACATGGATTCGGCCCAGCCCGCCTTGACAGGATGGCGCATGGTTCAGGACGAATATGGCCGACTCATTGCCAATCTCCTGCTGGTACTGGTTCTTTTCCTTTTTGTGATTCGTCCGATTATTAAAACAGTCAAGGACATAAAAGTAACAGTGGAACAGGAAGCACTGCCCGGGCCGGAAGAGATCGCTTTGCTGGAGGAAGAGGAAAAAGAGCTAAAATTCACTGAAATGGATGGTGGTCAGCAAAAAGAATTTCTTGAATTGATGGGCAAAGACCAGAAAGAACAATTCCTGAATACGATGACGATGAATGAACGGGCATCTTATATGGATAATATGTCTGTCCATGAAAAGGCCCAATATTTTGCACAGAAAGATCTTTTCAAAACAGTTAATATCATCAAAGGCTGGGTCAGCGAAAAAGTAGAAGAGGAGTAGATACCCATGGAAGATGCACTGGATTCTAAAAATATGCCCGGTTGTCAAAAGGCAGCTATCTTTTTGATGGCAATGGGCGAAGAGTATGCCACCAAAGTGTTTGGAAAAATGAATGAACAGGAAATTTCTGAGATAGCCTTTGAAATGTCAAAAATTGATAGCATTACTCCTGAGATGCTTAAAGCAGTTTCAATTGATTTTGTTGAAAAATTTGAAGGTGAATCAAAAATGATCATTGAAGGGGAATCCTTTATTAAAAATATTGTTAATAAAACATTGAAAGAAAAGGAAGCCAGGGCTATCCTTGAGGACCTTGAAAAAAAGAAACAGGAAAAACCCTTTATCTGGAGTCGGAATGTCAATGTCGGGACCCTTGCAGGATATGTTGAAGGAGAGCACCCCCAGACCATTGCCATGATTCTTGCACATATGCCTTCGGAGATATCTTCGGAAATTTTAATGAGTCTTCCCGAGGAACAAAAAGGGGATATTTCCTTGAGAATTGCAAGATTGGGTCAGATTTCTGAAGATGTGGTAAGGGATGTGGATGAAGCCTTAAAATTAGAGCTGAGTGGTGCTGTTGGTCCTGGAGGAAAGGCCGGCGGCCTGCAAGTGCTTGTGGATATTATTAATGGGGTTGATAAAACAACAGAAGATGCGGTAATGGAATTTGTTGAGGAAGATGATGCAGAAATGGCCAATGATATCCGGAATCTGATGTTTGTTTTTGAGGATCTTACAAGTATTGATGATTCAGCCATGCGGGAAATTCTTAAGAAAGTTGAAGGTCAGCAGCTGACATTTGCTCTTAAAACAGCCACTGAAGAGATGAAAGAAAAAATATTCTCCAACCTGTCCCAGAGAGCGGGTGAGATGCTTAAGGACGATCTTGAGGCCATGGGCCCTGTTCGCCTGGCAGAGGTTGAAGAGGCCCAGCAGGCAGTGGTAAGGGCGGCCAAAGAACTTGAGGCCGATGGTACCATAACCCTTGGGAAAGGAAAGGATGATGTCCTTGTCTGATGTTCAAAAAGAAGAGTTCAAACCCATTGATGTAAAAGGCCTTGATAATTTTGATGAAGAGCTGTCCCATAAAAACATGGACACCAGACCGGATTTGGAACGGTTCAAGATGTTGTTTGATCCCTCGGAGCTTGAAATAGAGGAACCAGTTTCTTTTAAGGCCCTATATTCTTTTGATAAACAAACCATTGAAGAGCCTTTTAAACCTTTGATTGAGGGGACAGGGAAAAACCGGGCTGAAAACTCTGGGGAAGGTGATATCCTGAAAACTCAGGAAAATGAAGATGCAATACAAGAGGAAGAACCTGAAATTTCTCTGAAAGACCAGGCCTTTGAACAGGGATATACAAAGGGCTTTGACCAGGGCTTGGTCCAGGGTGAGGAAAAGGGGTTGGCCCAGGGCCATGAGCAGGGATATGTAAAGGGAGAGGCCCAGGGGTTTGAAAAAGGGGAAACACAAGGGTTTGCCAAAGGGAAAGAAGACGGCTTTGAGAAGGGATATCAGGAGGGCAGGGAAAAAGCGGAAGCTGAAGCCCGAAAGGAAATCATTGAAATCTTAGAACCCCTGAAAAAAGTATTGAATAATGCTGATCTCATGTTGGAGCAGTTGATCGAAAAATATGAAGCCCAGATTATATCATTAATTTTTAAAATTTCAAAAAAAGCTGTGATGGCAAGTTTGCAGTTGGATGATGAGATTGTAAAACATACCATACTTGATGCGTTGAAGCACCTTGTTGCACCGGAAGAAATAATTTTAAGTGTATCTTCAGAGGATTTTGACTATATTGAGATGATCAAGGATGAGTTTTTTCAGGCCATTGGATCATTGAAACATGTGGCTGTTAAGTCTGATCCCCTCATGGATCGAGGGGGGTGCAGGATTGAAACAGCCACTGCAACCATTGCAACAGATCCTGAATCAAAGCTTACTGCCATTTATGAAGCAATTTTAAATGCAGGACTATCATGAAAGAAGATTTTCTGAATAAAATTGATTTTCAAAAATACATCAAGGCAGTTGATGAGGTTAAAACCATGCGGCCTGAAGGTCGGATTTCCCAGGTTGTGGGTCTGATAGCCGAGGGGGACAGCCTGGGGCTCGGGATAGGAGGTCTTTGCAGTATTATTAATGATCACGGTCAGGAAATCAAGGCTGAAGTGGTGGGGTTTAAACAGGAAAAAGCTTTGTTCATGCCCTATGGAGATATCAGGGGGATAAGCCTTGGAAGCAGGATTCTCCCGGTTTCAGCTTCTCCCATGGTAGGGGTGTCTGACCAATTGCTGGGTCGGGTGATTGACGGGATGGGCAATCCCATTGACAGCAAGGGCAGTATAGAGGCCACCACAGAATATTATCTATATGGAAAACCAGTTGGCCCCATGGAGAGAAAGCCCATTAAAGAGGCTCTGGATGTGGGAGTTGGGGCAATTAACAGCATGATTACCCTGGGCAAGGGGCAGAGGCTGGCCATTATGTCAGGTTCCGGCGTGGGCAAGAGTGTTCTCATGGGTATGATGACCAAGCACACAAGTGCCGACGTTGTGGTCATTGGTTTGATCGGAGAAAGGGGCCGTGAGGTAAAGGATTTTGTCAATGATACCCTTGGGGAAGAGGGGTTAAAAAGAGCAGTTGTTGTTGCGGCCACTTCTGATGCTCCACCCCTTACAAGGATACGGGGTGCCTATCTGGCCACTACCATTGCAGAGTATTTTCGGGATCAGGGTAAAAACGTGCTTCTTATGGTAGATTCCATTACAAGGTTTGCCATGTCGTCAAGGGATGTGGGACTGGCTGCAGGTGAACCACCAACCACCAGGGGATATACCCCTTCCTTTTTTGTTCAGATCCCTGTGCTGCTTGAGCGTGCCGGAAGCCTGGAAAGCGGTGGTTCCATCACAGGGATATATACAGTCCTTGTGGAGGGGGATGATTTAAATGATCCAGTCGGAGATACGGTCCGTTCCATTGTGGATGGTCATATTGTCCTGTCCCGGGATCTTGCAAACAGGGGGCATTATCCAGCCATTGATATCCTGGCAAGTGTTTCAAGGGTCATGCGTGACGTCAGTGAACCAGACCATATGGCCTTAAGAGAGAAAGCGATTAATGTTATGGCATCCTATAAAAATGCCGAGGACATGATTACCATTGGCGCCTATGTGGATGGATCTGATCCCCAGGTTGACCTTGCTAAAAAGCTGATGCCCAGGGTCAATCAATTTTTACGTCAGACCATGGGTTCAAAGGTGGATTATAAAGCCAGTGTAAAGGGATTGAAAAAGGCGTTGGAGATAAAGAATAAAGCAAAATGAAACGCTTTGAATTTAAATTGGAATCCTTATTGAATTTTAGAAAACACCTTGAGCAGATGGCCCAGCATGCCATGGCAAAGGCAACCATGGATGTGACGGATTGTGAAAAACGCATTCATTCTCTTGAGACCTCCCATGGGCAATGGGTCAAAAGACTTGAAAATCTGGTGGAAAAGGGAGTGGGGGCAAAGGAATTTAACCAGCACCATTCTTATCTGGGAGCTGTGAATCAAATGATTTCCGAAGAAAAACATCAGAAAATTCAATTGAATAAGATCCTTCATGAAAAACTTTTAATATTAAAAAACACAAGCATTGAAAAAAAAGCTATGGAACGGCTGCGGGAAAAGCAGGCAAAAGAATATGACCTGGACCTGCTTGAAGCAGAACAAAAAGAATTGGATGAAATTTCATCTTTAAAAACAGCAAGGGAGATTTTCAATGATATTAAATAAAAAAGTTATAGTCTTTCTTGTGGTTTGCCTTTTTTTGTTAGGCATCTTTGGTATAGGGTACAATAGGGACTTTTCTTTTAAGGCGGATGCAGGTACTGCCTTTGCCGAAGATGATGGGAAAAAAGACAAAGTGAAAAAAGAGGGGGAAGAAAAGGTCAATGCCGAAGACAAGACCGAAGGAGATAATCCCTGTCCTGAATGTCCTGAATGCCCTGATCCTGCTAAAGTTATTTTAAGGGGTCTTGAAGATAAAAAAAATTTGATTGAAAAGAACAGAAAAGAACTTGAGCAGGAAAAAAAAGAGCTGGAAAGATATGAAGAACAGATTGATGAAAAACTGGTGGCCTTGGAAAATTTAAAAAAACAGATAAAAGGGGACATGACACAGCTGGAAGAAAAGAAAAGTCAGAAAGAGTTGGAAAAAGAAGCAGCCTATGAAGCCAAACTTGGAAGACTTGTAAAAATGTATGCTGGTATGAAACCTAAAAATGCAGCTTTGATTGTCGATAAAATGAAACTGGAAGTAGCCCAGGAAATTTTTTTACGCATGCGGGAAGCATCTGCCTCCCAGATTCTGGCTTTTGTTGATTCTGAAAAAGCCGCTAAAATCAGTGAACGTATGGCCTTTAAAAAAAAATAGAATAAAACACAAGATATCCTATTCCAACCCGAATGACACAAATGGAAGAAGGGTTTTGTCCTGCCTTACCCCTCCCCTCATATATAACTCCCCTGAATCTATTCCTTTCTTTTTCTCCCTTAGATGATCAGGTAATATTTTCCCATGGATTATTTTCTAAGGGGAAATAAATTCCAAATGCCGGGTAATTTTTTTTAAACAAAAAGGTTTTTATTCTTTAACTATTTGATTTAAAAGCTTAAATTTTGAATTTTTATTTCTGGCATGATCATTGCTCAATTAAGTCACAAACAAAGAAATTTATCAAAAGGTGTTTTATGGATTTGAGTTTTATAGATATAAATAATGCGTTTTCAAGCCTTGTTCAACAGGATTCCCTGGCAAAAGGCCAGCTTGCATTTGAGAATTCCCAAAATTCATATCAATCCTTCGCAGACAAGCTTAATGGAATACTCAAAGAAGTTAAAACAATTCAAGTATCCAAGGTCAGTGG
>JAOZST010000010.1:13866-39230 GCA_029939535.1 Desulfobacteraceae bacterium
TGGCAAGGCTGTTCCAGTAATAAAAGGCAAACCAGATATGGCCAAATCATTATTTGGCAAGGCTGTTCCAGTAATAAAAGGCAAACCAGATATGGCCAAATCATTATTTGGCAAGGCTGTTCCAGTAATAAAAGGCAAACCAGATATGGCCAAATCATTATTTGGCAAGGCTGTTCCAGTAATAAAAGGTAATACTGATACAATAGAGGTGTTTTTTCCGGATGCAGTAGGTCAGCATCAAAGATTACAATTTCTTACAGATTTTAAGGCTTTTTTTATAGAGTTGTCCAATGGGGATTTGAATAATCTCAGGATGGATGTCCAGGGTTTGGATCTGCTGAAAAAAATACTCTTAAAGGCTGGATTTGATTCCGGTGAAGTGGATGAGTTGATGTCCGGGCTATCTGAAAAGATTCAGGACAAAGACTCCGTTTTTGGAGATCTTAGCCTCAAGGAGGTAATGGACAGCCTTTCTAAACTTTCCACTGAAACTGAAGAAGAATCAGAGGAAGTGATAATTGAAACCTCAGTCCTGCCTTTTATTACGTCTATGTTAACTTCCCTGGGATTTCCCCTGGAGGAAGTCAGCCAGATTATGTCCCAGGCAGACAGGGGGCAAAAAGGGATAAGCCTTGATGTAGTGATTGACCAACTCAAGGTCATTGAATCCCAATCCCTGTATACAGGTCAGCTATTTAAAACCCAGGAAGGGGATACTTACTATACGGGGCTGTTTGAACAATTGGGACTTGTGGTTCCTGAAACTAATACGTCCCGGCTTTCCTTGAATGGATTGATTTTTTCCCTTGAAACACTAAAACAAAAATTTGTTGAGGCGAAAAATAACACAAGTGAACCAGCCAAAATAAATTTGATCAATAATACAGATAGTTTGAATTCAGATATTGTGGTTAAAGAATCTTTTACCAATCTATTTGAATCACTTTTTAAATACCTGGATATTCAACCTGAAAAAACAAGTGTGCCTGAATTTTCCTATGAACAAATCAAAGAACAGTTTAAAAATGATTTATTAATCCCGGATAAAAACAATCCAAATAAAAAAGGTCTCTTTTCCCAGGATACGATAAATCCTGGTGTTAAATCAGAGCAGGTTTTAAAAGAGGTTGAATCCATTTTGTCTGGAAAATCAGGCCCGGCAATAGATACCAAATCCCTTGCCAAGGGAGGAGAAGAAAATGTAAAGCTTCTTAATCCTGACATGGCCAAAGGAGGAGAAATTTCCCAGTTGGCAGCTTCGGACGTTAAAACAGAATCCATGCCCCTGAATGTCCTTAAAATAAAAGCAACCCTTAATAATCTGCCAAATTATGTGATGAATCAGGTTGGGAAAAGTGTTGTCAGGGCTATAAATCAGGGCGAAAATACTTTGAACCTACAGTTGAAGCCCCCGGAGCTTGGGCGATTGTTTATGACCATAGACAATGTAGGGAATTCCATGAAAGTAAGCATCATTACTGAAAATCATGTTGCCAAAGATATTTTAACTTCCAATATGGGTGAACTTAAAACTGTTCTGGCAAATGCCGGTATCAGTCTTGAAAAGTTTGATGTGGACATGGACAGTAATTTCAGGCAGTCCATGGCTGATGCAAAAAATCAATCAAGCCAATTTGGCAAGAAAAAACAGAATAAGGAAAATAATCTGTTTGATGCCGTTAATGCAGAAGGCAAGAATGACTTTACAGGTGGTATGATTGCCACAATCCAGAATGGATCATACCATTTCGTTGCATAAAGGAGGACACCATGACTATAAGATCTACCGGAAATACATCCCTTGATACAATCACCAGTTTATATCAATCAAATTCAAATGAAGAAACTGCAAAAGCAGATGACCTTGGCAAAGATGATTTCCTGACCATGCTTGTGGCTCAGCTTCAGAATCAGGATCCTCTAAATCCCATGGAAGGTACTGATTTCTCTGCACAGCTGGCCCAGTTTTCATCTTTGGAACAATTGATGAACCTGAACGATTCCATGGATAGTCTGGCATCTTCTTTTTCCAATGAATCTGAAAGGGATTTGCTTGAATATATGGGTAAACAGGTCTCAGGCAAGGTCGATTCCATGCAGGTGGAAAACGGAACGGTTTCAGGTGGATTTTTCAGTTTATCAGAAAATGCAGACGTCATTGTTAACGTTATGGACGATTCCGGTCAAACCATTAAAACCCTTTATCAGGGTACAAAATCCACTGGTGCACATCTTGTCAATTGGGATGGTACTGATACCAACGGCAATGCCATGGCTGACGGGACTTATAAATATGCAGTTCTTGCCAATACCGGTTACGGGTATCAGGAACTGCCCACAACGGTTTCAGGTAAGGTGGAAGGCATTGCCTACAGCAATGAAAAACCATACCTGGTGGTACAGGGAGTCCTGGTGGACCCTAAATCATTAACCTCAGTGGTGGATATTGACGATGAAAACATGTCTGCAGAATCTGTACTAAGCTATATTGGCAATACTATCAGCACGGATCAACCGATTCTTTCCGTTGAAAACGGATTGGTATCCGGAAGTGATCTGAGCTTTGATCTTGAACAGCAGGAAGCTGCCACCATAAAAATTTATGATGCCTGGGACATTCTGGTTCAAACCATCTCCATTGATGAGATATCTGCGGTCCAGGGAGAAAATACGGTCAATTGGAATGCCATTGGTGACAACGGCTATGCAGTTGAGGATGGATTGTATTATTATACAGTGGAAACAGGATCTGGAACAGGCAGTATATCTGTTTCAGAGGAGGTCACAGGGATTAGCTATGAAAATGGAAGCCAGTACCTTGTACTCAAGGATAGTGGAAGACTGGTGTCTATCTCCGGCATTACAGCAGTTAATTAGACAATAGAATCAGCATTTAAGTTTTATATAAGCACAGGAGAGAGGTTATGTCTTTATCAAGTTCATTATTTACCGGTACCAGCGGCCTGAAAAACATGGGAAATGCATTACAGGTGGTTGGTAATAACATTGCCAATTTAAATACAGTTGGATTTAAAAAGGGCAGGTCAACCTTTGCAGACACCTTGTACGAGAGTGTTGCCACTCAGGGAGGTACTGATCAGATGGGCCGTGGCATGGCAGTAGGAGATGTCTCCCAGAGTTTCAGCCAGGGATCTTTTGAATCCACCGGTAATACAACGGATCTTTCCATTGGCGGCGATGGTTTTTTTATCATGCGCCAGTCAAATTCTGAAAATACTTTCTATACAAGGGCGGGAAACTTTTTTTTTGATAAAGACGGGCAGTTGGTGAATCCTGAAGGATATATTGTTCAGGGCTGGGAACTTGATGAAGAAACAGGGGATGATTTGGGATCCATACAGGATATAGTGCTGGAGGCTTTTACAAGTCCACCTAAAAAGAGTTCAAGAATTACAGCTGTAACCAATCTTGATTCCGATTCCAATAGCAGCTCAGTTGTTTTATCCAATAACTGGGACTCCAGCAGTGATGACTATCTTGCGGCCAATAATTATGAATATCAGACTGTTGTAAAGGTATATGATACCCTGGGAAGCACCCATGATGTATCTGTGTTTTACGATAAAAAATTAGGTACGGAATGGGAATATATTGTAACCTGTAATCCTGAAGAGGATCAACGGAATTCGGTTCAGGGTACTGATAGTCAAGGATTATTGGCCAGGGGAACAATTTTATTCAGCGAGAGCAGTGGTGATATCCTTGATTTTACAATGGATGAATTCACAGGACGTCTTGGTAATTTCCAGGCCAATGGTGTGAATACAATAGATGGTATTAATTATCAAATTCTCAACTATGATGAAATGCCCCTTGACGGCTATGGTTTTAATTTTGGATATGACGGAGCCTCATGGGATTTTGTGGATGTAGATAATAATGGTATAATAGAAGCAACTGAAAAACCAGACAATTATGCAAATGCCACAGTGGTTTATTCTGATAACCAGGAAATTCGACTTGTATTGAACCAGACCTCACCTACACAAACTGATCCTGATATTATAATACAACTTGATCAACCAGCCGTGGCAACTGATTCATTTGGATTTGATATAAACAACAAAAATGATCTCCATGTGCAGGGCATTGAGGGGACTACATATTTTGGTGATACTGCAAATGATAATACCACTCTGGAGATCAATGATCCCAGTGTTATGACCCATGATTCTAAAAATTTAAGCATTATCTGGAATCCCAATGTGGATGGGACCGGACAATGGTATTGGAGCAATCCGGAAATAGCCGAGGATGCAGGGACTCTGGTTTCAGGAATAGCAATGACCAATAGTACCGGAGGTGCTCTTGCAACAACCGCAGCAACAACGGTTATAAATAATGCCGAAGATCTATCCATGTATGCTGAAAATATTAAGTTGAGGTATGATGGCGCTGAATGGGACTGGAATGATTCCATAAAAGCTGAAGATTTTACCAGCACCTATGATTTTGTACCCACCAATGACCCAGCTTTGAGTATTATAACCCAGGGCTCTGAGGGCGCCATTGCAACGGATACTACGCTAACGACACCATCGTTATATTGGTCGGGGAGTGAGTGGTCTTTATCTTCTGGGGCTGCAGTGACTTCAGCACAGATCGGTAATACATTCCTCGCAATCAGTACAGCTTCAAGCAGCTCCACAGGAGTAGAATTTGATATCTGGTATACCAGCTCAGCTGACGCATCTACGATTCAATATACCTTCGGGTCTGCATTGACAACAGCATCAGGGCAGTCAATCGGGTTTGTTATGGATCCTACTCCTCCACAGGAATATGCTGATGCCGTTATCAGTACATCCGGAACCCAGGCCTTTGGTATTGATTTTGACGGAGACAATACCGATGATATTACTTTTAATCCAACTGCCGGAGGGGATACAGCAGCTGCCGACAGTCATTTTATTTTTAGTGTGGATCCGGATGTACCTCCTACTGAATATACCAGCGCAACCTTAAAAGGGGATCAGGAAAAAGTTGTTATTGACCTTGACGGATCGGGAAATGATTCAGACAATGATGATATCAGATTTGTATTTGATGATCCTTTAAAATATGGAACAAGTACCCATCCCTATAACGATAGAAGTGAGATTGATTTTGATATACTCGGGTCCACTGCATGGACTGAAGTGGATACAAACGATATAGAACAAACCGGGTATTTCAGTTTTACAACTGATTTTCTGGGAGGAGAATATGGGTCCACTGAAAATGATATAGAACTTGACCTGGGAACCATGTATGTTGGCAGTAATTTTGTAAATGATTCTTTGTCAACAACCCAATATTCAAAATCTTCATCCACAGTATATCAGGATGCAGACGGATATGCTGCAGGAGATCTTCAGGGGGTTGATGTGGCATCGGATGGTGTAATGACCGGGATATATTCCAACGGGCAGCTGATACCTCTTTTCAGGGTGGGTCTGGCCAAGTTTTTAAATAATTATGGATTGTCAAATGAGGGGGGGAACCTTTTCCGGGAAACCAGGGATAGTGGCGGTGCCATCACCAACAAACCAGGTGAAAACGGTCTTGGAACCATAGCACCCAACTCCCTTGAAATGTCAAATGTTGATATCTCTGAAGAGTTTGTTGCCCTGATTACAAACCAGAGGGGGTTCCAGGCAAATTCCAAAACAATCACCACAATTGATGATATGATGTCCACTGTTATTCAGATGAAACGGTAGTTTGTGACTGCTGCTGTCCTGTCATAGGGAATAGGGCAGCAGCAGACCTGATCTATTTCCAGGAATCATATGGATGAGGGTTTATCTGGAGATGTCAAAAAATTGACTTAATTAATTTTTGTCTGACACTTTTTCATCTTTTTTAAGCAAAGTGTCCTGGCCCACTTTCCCCAAGTTTTTTTCTTCCCATAAAATGTTTTGTAACATTTGGCATATAATCCCCATAATTGCCAATAATCTTTCTCTTCCCCACAATATCTGATAAAAGAAACAATGCGTGGCATAAGGATTGCTATGTTATATATCAATTATATCAATTCATGTGCCAATTAATATATCAAGAGCAAATAACCTGTCTATAAAACGGGAGATATTTTGACTGAAGATCTGTTAGAGGAAATTGATGAGGACAGCAGGGGTGAAACACTGCTTCAAGATCAGGCCCAGGATACCTTGAAAAAGAAATCATTGGTTAAAAGAATGCTTGGATCAAAAAAAAAGCTTGTCCTGGTTGTCTTGATTGTCGTTTTTATGGCTGGCACAATGGCAGGGGCCTGGTTTTTCTTTTTTAAGGGGTCTGGGCAGAAGGGTCCCACATCTATTGAAACCAAGGATACACAAGAGAGTGGTAAGACTGCCCTTGACCAACCTGATAAAGAATATGAGATGGTTTTTGATGATATTGTCGAATTTGAACCTTTTGAACGTATTAATCTGAAAGGGAATTCATCTGTGGGGCTTATCAGTCTTACCCTTTCCCTGGAATTAATGGATCACCGCTATAGAAAACAGATGTATGCAATGAAGGACAGAATCAGGAAAATTGTCATGGGTCAGGTGAAGGAAATGGAATGGCTTGAGTTAAGAAATCCAGAGGGTAAAATTAAATTAAAATATGAGTTGCTCAAGCAGATTAATTCTATTTTCCCCAAGGTTATGGTTAGAAATATTTATTTCACAGAATTTATAATGCAGTGATGGTGCTATGAGCGAAATTCTATCCCAGGACGAAGTTGACAGCCTGTTAGATGGACTGGATTCCGGTGAAGTCGAAACCCCGGCCGAAGTAGAAAAATCCGAGCCGGTTGAAGGGATAACTGCCTATGATTTTACCAGCCAGGATAAGGTGGTCAGGGCAAGAATGCCCACCTTTGATGTCATTAATGAAAGGCTTTCCAGGGAATTTCGAACCACCTTGTCATCCCTGTTGCAGACCAATGTGGATGTCAGTGCCAACCCCTTTGATACCCTGAAGTTTTCTGAATTTGTAAGAAGCCTTCCAGTACCCACAAGTCTACATGTTTTCCGGATGGAGCCTTTAAGAGGGCATGGCCTGGTTGTCTTTGAAAGTCAGCTGGTTTACAACCTTATTGATACATTTTTCGGGGGGGAAGCCCTGGGAAAAGCCCGTGTGGAGGGCAGGGAATTCACCAGGATAGAAGAGGTCATGATTAAAAAGGCCGTAATTTCGGTATTGGAAAATATTGAAGTTTCCTGGACGCCCATTGAAAAGGTTAGAGCTTCACTTATCAGATCTGAGATGAATCCCCAGTTCACCGCCATTGTCCTGCCTACAGATTTGGTTATTGTGACCCGGTTTGAAATAGAACTGGAACAGGCAGCCGGAAACCTGGTGGTCTGCTATCCCTATTCAATGATTGAACCCTTGAGGAATAAACTGGCATCTGGTGTCCAGGCAGAAATTGAGGAGGTCGATACAAACTGGCGCAGAATGATAAAAGAAGTGATACTTAAGTCTGAAGTGAACCTTAAAATTCAGCTGGGTAAAACAGAAATAACCGGTGAAAAACTGCTTTACATGCAGAAAGGGGATGTGATCCAGCTGAATAATGATGCCTCTGAGCCATTGTCCTGTTTTGTGGACGGCCTGGAAAAAATGACTGGATATATAGGCGTTCAAAGAGGATTCCAAGCATTTAAAATAAAAGAAAAAATAATAACAGATTGTGAGAATTAAACATGGTTGATGAAAATGATGCCCTAGAAGAGTCTGAAGAAAGTGTTGATAAAATCCAGGAACAGGAGAACCGGGAGCAGGAAGCCCGGGAACTGGATTTTATCCTGGATATTCCCCTGGAACTTTCAGTGGAACTGGGAAAAACCAAAATGCTTGTCAATGACCTGCTTCAATTGGGACAGGGCTCCATCATAGAGTTGAACAAGCTTGCAGGAGAACCCCTGGAGGTATACATAAACAGAAAATTGATTGCCCGGGGGGAAGTTGTGGTGGTCAATGAAAAATTCGGTGTCAGACTTACCGATGTGATTACCCCCATAGACAGGGTTAAATCCCTGGCTGCAGAAGAATAATGAATAATGATTCTGAAATATGGTTTGCCTTTGCACGGACCTTTGCCATGTTGTTCATGGTCCTGGCACTGCTGCTCCTTGCCTTTTATCTGATAAAAAAGTTTACCGCAGCAAAGGGGGCGGGGAATAGAGATTTTATCAAGGTTCTATCAATCCATCACCTTTCTCCAAAGGAAAAACTGATCCTGGTAAACGTACTGGAAGAGACCATCCTCATTGGTGTAACCCCTTCCAGTATTTCAAAAATCAAAGTCATGGAAAAGTATCTTGATTTGCCATCTGTCAACCAGAATACCGACTCAGGGTTTTCTTCCCTTTTAAACCGGACTCTGAGCCGGACAGTGAACCGATCATCCAGCAAAATAACTGGTTCCATTATTAAGGCCAGGGTTAATGATGAATAGAACTATCCATATTTATCCTGTACTGCTGGGAGCTACCCTGATTCTGGCCCTGCTGCTGTCTGCCAGGGGATCAGCCATGGCTGTTACATTTCCCATCCCCTCTCTGGAGTTGAATATTACAACTGCAACTGAACCGGAGGAAGTGGCTGTTGTACTTGAAATTATAGCCCTTTTAACGGTGATTGCCCTTGCACCGGCCATATTGATTCTGATGACCCCCTTTACAAGGCTTGTAGTTGTTTTTCATTTCCTGCGCCAGGCCATAGGAACCCAGTCCAGTCCACCCAACCAGGTGATTGTCGGGCTTGCATTGTTTATGACTTTTTTTATTATCAAACCCGTTGCTCTGGAAGTATACAATAAGGCTTTGAATCCATACCTTGAGCGAACCATTGCCTTTGAAACCGCCTTTGAAGAGGCCCAGAAACCCATTCGGCAATTCTTACTTCTCAACACAAGGGAAAATGATCTTGCTTTGTTTGTCAAAGAAGCTGATATAAAAAAACCTGAAACAAAAGCAGATGTTTCTCTGCTGGTACTTATTCCGGCCTATGTGATCTCTGAGCTTAAAACCGCTTTCATAGTTGGGTTTGTCTTGTATATTCCCTTTCTGGTGATTGATATGGTTGTGGCTTCGGTCTTGCTGGCCATGGGTATGATGATGTTGCCGCCAATAATGATATCTCTGCCGTTCAAGCTTATGCTCTTTGTGCTTGTGGATGGATGGCATTTGATTTCCAGCTCTTTACTAAAAAGCTTTGGAGTGTAACCATGACACCTGAATTTATTGTTGAATTTGCCAAACAGGCCATTATGCTTACTATTTATCTTTCCATGCCCATGCTTGGTCTGGGGCTTCTGGCAGGTCTTATCATCAGTGTGTTCCAGGCTGTTACCCAGATCCAGGAGATGACCCTGACCTTTGTGCCCAAAATTATTGCTGTATTTCTGGGGCTTTTGTTTGCAGCTCCCTGGATGCTGGAAAAAATGACCACATTTACAATTAATGTGTTTGAAAATATTCCCATATACATTCGCTAGGCTGATCCTTCCATGGAAATCTTAAATATTATAGATCCTGTCCAGTTCAGGACCTATATGCTGGTGCTGTTGAGGGTCAGTATCATGATTTTCATGTTTCCAATATTTTCTTCCAATGTATTTCCAGCAACCTTGAAAATAGGTTTTGCCCTGGTTTTGTCCCTGCTTTTTTATTCTATTGTTCAGGTTGATCTGGCCCGCTTCCCTTTGGATGCTGTATCCACCGGCCTTTTGGTTGTGGCAGAAGCAATGATTGGTCTGTGTCTTGGCCTTTGCCTGAGGATTTTTTTCGGATCTGTTCAGCTGGCAGGTCAGGTGATCGGATTTCAGATGGGGTTTGCCATGATCAATGTGGTGGATCCCCAGAGCGGTGCAAATGTTTCCATAATGGACCAACTGGGGTATTGGGTATGTGTTGTGGTTTTTCTTTTATTAAACGGACATCATATTATTATCTCTGCCCTGGTGGAAAGTTTTGAGCTTGTGCCTGTGGGAGTCTTTATTATGCAGAAAGTTCTTTTGGTTAAAATTCTGGACCTGGCCGGAGGGCTCTTCCTTGTTGCAATCAAAGTAGGTGCCCCGGTGATCGCAACCCTGGCTTTTGTCAGTGTGGGGTTTGGCCTGGTTTCAAAATTTTCACCCCAGATGAATGTTATGATTGTGGCCTTTCCCCTGAAGATTGTGGCAGGACTTTTTCTTTTTGGGCTCACCCTTGAAATAATCGTTATTGTTACAAGGGAATATGTTGAAGGGTTTAAAAAATTGTTATTGTATCTTCTGTTCTATGCAGGTGGAGGATGATCCATGGCTGAAGATCCTGAAAGTGGCGGAGAGAAATCTGAAGATCCATCGTCGCGTAAGCTGGGCAAGGCCCGGGAAAAAGGACAGGTTGCCAAAAGTAATGAGATTCCGTCTGTGTTTGTTCTTCTTGGTGCTGCCATGGCCCTGTGGGCCTCGGCATTTCATATTTATAAAAATCTGATCCAGGTATTTCATTTTAACTATAATTTTGAAAAAATTCCAGCATTTACCCAGGTCGAAGTGGTGGAGCTTTTAATCGTGCATGCCCAGAAGATTTTTTTCATCTGTCTGCCTCTTTTTATGGGGGTATATCTTTTGGCACTTCTGTCTAATGTTGCCCAGGTAGGTTTTGTGATTTCATGGAAAGCCATTGAACCCAAATTTTCAAAGCTTGATCCCATTAACGGTTTTAAACAGAAATTTTCTTCAAGGGCTGTGGTGGAATTTGTAAAAACCCTTGTCAAGGTAGGGGTGATTTCCATTGTGGTTTATAATGCCATTAAGGGAGAGTTTATAGATATTGCAAGACTGCACGATAATTCCGTGGGTCAAATCCTTTTGTTTTTATTAGAGGTTTCCTTCTGGATTTTTATTAAAGTCTGTTTGATCATGATTGTTGTGGCCCTCCTTGATTATGCCTATCAGAAATGGAAATTTCTGGAAGATCAGAAAATGACCAAAAAAGAGGTCAAGGATGAGACAAAACAGACAGAAGGTGATCCCATGATAAAGTCAAGGATCCGTCAACTCCAGCTGGAAGCAGCACGAAAACGCATGATGGCGGATGTGCCCGAGGCGGATGTAGTTGTAACCAATCCTACCCGGCTGGCCGTGGCCTTAAAATATGATGGCATGAAGATGGATGCCCCTGTTGTGGTAGCAAAGGGAGCCGGTCCTGTGGCAAAAAATATCCGCAGGATTGCCAGGGAAAATGATGTGCCCCTGGTGGAAGACAAACAATTGGCCCGGAATTTGTATAGTATAGTAGATATAGGTGGTGAAGTCCCCATGGAATATTATCAGGCAATTGCAGAAGTGCTGGCCTACGTGTACAAACTAAAGAACGGCCAGTCATAAGCCTTGAACAAAATTTTGACGATTATGTCATGATCTGGTTAAAATTAAAGTTAAAATTAATGGAATTTGGAGTGTAAATGGCAGCAGAAGCAGTTGGTATACTTGAAGGGATAAAAAGAGAATCTTCAGATATTTTAATGGTGGTTGCCTTTATCGGTATTCTCATGGCAATGATTTTACCTCTTCATCCCATTATTCTGGACTTTTTCCTGGCATTGAATATTTCATTTGCCATTGTTGTTCTCATTACCACCATGTATACGAAAAGACCCCTGGAATTTAGTATTTTTCCCTCGTTACTGCTTATGCTTACCTTGTTTCGCCTTTCATTGAATGTTGCATCCACCCGGCTGATCCTTTTGCACGGCAGTGAAGGACCCCTGGCTGCCGGATCTATTATCATGTCCTTTGGGAATTTTGTTGTGGGTGGAAATTATGTGGTGGGGCTGGTCATTTTTATCATTCTTGTTCTGATTAATTTTCTGGTCATTACCAAGGGTGCCGGCAGGATTGCAGAAGTTGCGGCCAGATTTACCCTGGATGCCATGCCTGGAAAACAAATGGCCATTGATGCGGATTTAAATGCCGGTATGATTGATGAGATTGAAGCCGGGGAAAGGCGCCAGGCCGTTGCCAGGGAATCTGAATTCCACGGTGCCATGGATGGTGCGTCCAAGTTTGTCCGGGGGGATGCCATTGCCGGTATTGTTATCACCCTGATAAATATTGGAGGTGGTTTTGTCATAGGCGTGCTCCAGCAGGGAATGGAGATGGGTGAGGCATTGAGCAATTATACCCTTTTGACCGTTGGAGACGGTCTTGTCTCCCAGGTGCCTGCTTTGCTTATTTCAGCTGCTGCAGGGCTCCTGGTCTCCAGGTCCGGAGCTGAAAACAAGATGGGCAGCGAATTTGCCAGGCATCTGTTTTCCCACTCAACCCCAATATTTGTTGGTTCCGTGATTGTCTTTTGCATGGGATTAATCCCAGGGCTTCCCTCTATTCCATTCATGACCCTGGGGCTGATTATGGGAACCCTTGCCTGGTATTTTTTGCGGGCAGATGAAAAAGAAGTGGATGATACCCTGATTGAAGCCAAAACTGAAGAAGAGGCCACAGGCCAGCCCGAGGATGTGGATCATCTTTTGACCATGGATACCATTGAGCTGGAAGTTGGGTACGGACTGATCCCTTTGGTGGATAAGCAGCAGGACGGTACTCTTCTAGGGAGGATCCGGGCTATTCGGAGGCAGTTTGCCACGGAAATGGGTATTATTATTCCTCCTATCCATATACGGGATAATTTGAATCTGAGTCCTGCACAATATCGACTCATGATAAAAGGGGTGGAGGCAGCAGGAGCAGAATTGATGGTAAATCATTATATGGCGATGGATCCAGGTGGTGTGGCTCAGGAAATAGAGGGGATTGACACCATGGAGCCTGCCTTTAACCTGCCTGCGAAATGGATTCCCGTTGACAGGGAGGAAGAAGCTAAATTTGCAGGCTATACAGTGGTGGACAATTCAACCGTGATTGCAACCCATCTCACAGAGATTATCCGCAGCAATTCCTATGATCTTCTGGGACGTCAGGATGTTCAACATCTGCTGGATAACCTTGCCAAAAGCAGCCCTAAAGCTGTTGAAGAGCTCATACCAGGTCTTTTAAGCATCGGTGTCGTGCAAAAGGTGCTTCAGAATTTATTGCGGGAACGGATTTCCATTCGTAACCTTCTCACCGTAGTGGAAACCCTTGCGGATTTTGCTCCCATGGGCAAAGATCCTGACCTGCTCACCGAATATGTACGCCAGAGGCTTGCAAAGGCTATACTGGCGCCATATCTACAGGAAGGTAAGGTGCTCCAGGTGATTACCCTTGACCGCAGTCTGGAAGGGATATTGTCCAAAAATGTCAAGCATACGGAACACGGAGCTTACCTGGCATTGGATCCCGCCCTGGTTGCAGGGCTTGTTGATGCGGTTTCAAAGGAAGTTGAAAAACTCATGGTCACCAATATCCAGCCTGTTATAATGACTCCACCCACCCTTAGACGTCATTTCAGGAAATTGATTGAGCCTTCTCTTCCCATGGTTTTTGTGGTATCCCATGCTGAAATAGTAGACGATATAAATTTACAGGCAGTTGGAAAGGTAAGTTTAAAAGATGAATAAAAAGATCTTTCGTGCAGCAAATATCCAGGCAGCCCTTGCCAATATTAAGGAAGAAATGGGCTCGGATGCCATGATTCTGTCCACCCGGAAAATTCCAAAGAAACCCCTGGACCCCTATGCCGGAGAAATGTTTGAAGTGGAAGCCGGTATAAAAGTAGATAATATTAAAAATAATGATAATATTTGCTTTGACTCATTAAAAGGGGACATCAGCGAAATTAAAGATATGATTTCCATTGCTGGATTTGGCAGTGGCATGCCCAATATTTTGTCCCGGCATTTTGAATCTGTCGGGGTACTGGCTTCTTTTCTGCGGGCAGGGGTCAGCGAGAGACTGGCAATCTCCCTGATAGAAAAAGCAGGAGACTCTCTTGATAATAGTCTGGGGCAAAACCAGCGGATTAAACAGCTGAAAAGAAATGTTATGCAGCTCAGTCTGGATCAATTGAATATTAAAGATTTTTTTATTCGGAATAATTATTCCAATGTCCCCCATGTGGCTGCCTTTGTCGGCCCTACCGGGGTGGGGAAAACCACCACAATTGCAAAACTTGCGGCTCTGTTAAGCATTAGACGGAAAATGAAGGTGGGACTTATTTCCATTGACAATTACAGGATCGGGGCCTTTGAGCAGCTGAAAGCCTATGCCTCCATCATGGGGCTTTTATGTGTGCCTGCCTTTAATGGGGAAGACCTTTCCTGTGCCCTGGAGAGGATGAAATCCATGGACGTGGTGTTAATCGATACAGCCGGCCACAGTCATTTTGACAAAGAGAAATTAGATGAGATACTTCAATTAATGAAAACAGATTTTGGGATTTCTGTTCATTTAACCTTGAGTGTTACCTCTGAATTGATTAATATGAAGGAAGCTGCATCTGCTTTTTCAGTATTTAAACCTGATACCTATGTATTTACTAAAATAGATGAGACCAAAAGGTGCGGTAAGATCCTGGACCAGGTAAACAACCTTGATCTGCCTGTTTCTTTGATTACAAATGGTCAAAAAGTTCCTGAAGATTTAATTGTCCCGGATAAACAGACATTATTGAAAATTATCCTGGGAAAAGGACCCAAAGGAGAACAATAAGGGTGGATCAGGCAAAAGGACTTCGACAAATTGCAAAAACCCATGCTTTGGCAAGGAGAAAAGCGCTTATGACATCCAATGCAGAGAAATTTCCCAAGGTCATTGCTGTCACCAGCGGCAAGGGTGGAGTGGGGAAAACAAATATAGTTGGTAATCTGGCCGTTGCCATGAGCAGGAATGGAAAACGGGTGGTGATCATTGATGCGGATGTTGGGTTGGCAAATATTGATATCGTTTTTAATCTTAGGCCGGAATACAATATTCGTCATGTGGTCAGTTCGGAAAAAAAACTTGACCAGGTCATGGTTAAAACAAGCCATGGAATTGGTATTGTTCCCGGCGGTTCAGGGTTTGCAGATCTGACCCAGATGAATGAAGGAGAAAAACTCACCCTTTTAACTGAGTTTGAAACCCTTGCAGATCAGGCAGATATTATTTTTTTGGATACCGGGGCCGGTATTTCTTCCAATGTATTGTATTTTAATGCAGCCTCGGATGAATGTGTGGTGGTTGCCACTACAGAACCAACTTCCATCACTGATGCCTATGCATTGATGAAGGTGATGTCACAACAATATGGTACACGATATTTTAAACTCATTGTCAATATGGTGGATTCTGAAAAAGATGCCAAACGGGTATACGCTTCATTAAGCAATGCAATTAATAAATTTTTGAAAAATGTAGTACTTGAATATACTGGCTATATCCCCTTTGACAGGCAACTTCAAAAGGCTGTACTGAAAAGGGCGCTGCTGCTGGATGAATTTCCAGATTCAACAGCAGCAAGGTCATTGGAAAAAATTGCTGTTACTCTTGACAACGGCCGGGATAGGAACCATTCCCAGGGGAATTTGACGTTTTTTATGGACAGGGTATTTCAGGCTGCAAAATGAAATAGCTTAAATAGGGCAATATGAAAAAACAGCAGACAAAAAAGTACATGGACTGGCGTGAGAAAACCATTGTTGAATATGCCTATCTTGTCAAGCATATTGCCTCCAGGTTTGCCCTGAGAATCCCTTCCAGTGTGCTGTTTGATGAATTGATTTCTGCCGGATCTCTGGGGCTTATTGATGCAGTTGATAAATTTGATTCTTCAAGACATGTCAGCCTTAAAACATATGCCCAGTACAGGATCAAAGGAGCCATACTTGATGAACTCAGAAGCATGGATACCTATTCAAGATCCATGCGCAAGAAAATTCAGGATATCACCAGGGCAACAAAAAAAATTGAAGATGAAAAATGTGCGCCGGCAAATGATCTGGAAATAAGTGAATTTCTTGGGCTGGAGCTGGAAACCTTTCAGGATATGCTCAGGGATATTCATGGGGCTGCTGTTTTAAGTCTTGATGAATTTATCAAAACCAAAAAAAATGAAATCTTTTCCAAAACCAGCTTTCATTCAGGGATAAAGGGAGAAGACAATCCTGCCGATCATTTTGACAGGGAGGAACTTAAACATGTCCTTGCTGAAACCATTAGGACTCTTACGGAAAAAGAGCAGATAGTGGTGTCACTTTACTATTATGATGAATTAACGCTAAAGGAAATAGGAGAGGTCCTTTCTTTGACTGAATCCCGTATTTGTCAGATTCATACGGCGATATTGATCAAATTGAAAACCAGGTTCCAGAGATAGATAATTAAAGATAGACATAAACTAGAGGTCAACCATGTCTGATTCAAATTTAGAAGAAGAAAGTTTAATATCCCAGGATGATATTGATAAACTTTTAGATTCATCCTCCACTGAAGAAAATGAAGGAAAACTTGAAAGCGGTAATGATGGCGACCCTGATATGGATGAATTGGGAGAATTGTCCCAGGATGATATTGACAATCTCATGAACGGCAGCACCCTTGACAGTGATGTCGGGGACATTGAAGATGATTCATCTGATAACGATATGGATGATGATATGGGTGAACTTTCCCAGGACGATATTGACAGCCTTTTGGGCGGCAATGATTCAATTCAAGATAATGACTCAATTGAAGAGAATGATCCAGTTGAAGATGACGTGGCCGAGCTTTCCCAGGATGATATTGATAATCTCTTGAACCCAGATGCAGAGACTGATGCAAATGCTGATGCTGATTCCGGGGATGATGAGGATATGGAATTAATATCCCAGGATGATATTGACCGGTTGATGAATCCTAGTGCTGAGGATTCTATTTCCCTCCCTGAAAATGACGATATGTCTGACCCAGAAGATATAGCTGACCCAGATGATGCAGATGAACTTATATCCATGGATGATATCCAGAGCCTGATGAATGAAAGTAAGGGGGAAGGGGATCAGGTAAATGGGGAAGACAATGAGGGGCAGGTAAAGGCTGAGCCTGAACCGGTTGAGCCCGAAGCAGCTGAACCTGAACCGGTTGAACCGGAACCTTCTGACACTGAACCGGTTGAAGCTGAATCTGCTGTTGATGATTATGTGATTGATGCTTCTGATGCTTTTGATGTGTCAGACTGCCTGGTTACCCAGGAAACCATGGATGAATTGATACGGAATGCTCCTGAATTGGAAGAAATATCAGAGCCTGTGGTCCTTGATGCAGAAATCACTGATCCTGTAGCCCCTGAATTAGTGGAGTCCAGAATTTCTGACCTTGAGGATCCTGAATTTGACTGGGAGAATCAGGACAATGGCGATGTCAGCCAGGAGGATATTGATGCATTGCTTCAGGAAGATCCTGATGAAGATGAAGATATTTTGGAAGATGAAGATGATATCCTGATTTCCCAAGATGATATTGATACTCTTTTGATGGCGGCTGACCCGGAAGATGAAGATGTCCTTGGCGATTTCATGGGCGATGATATGGATGCCAGCCTGGATGATGATTTTGATGATGAAGATATTCTGGACAATGATGAAATCACAGACCATGGCGGGGATCAGGTTGTACTGGAGAGACTTGATGATACAGAGTCTGGTGAGACCGGTTCCACTGAATCAGGCAAAGGCTGGAAAAATTGGTATAAATCCCGGTTAGTTATTGCAACAGCTTCAGCCATCCTTGTGCTGGGCATTTCAGTCCCATCCATTTACTTTTTGTTTTTTTCAAAAGATCCTGGTGAAATGCCTGAAAAACAAATTGTTCCACTGGTTTTGGAAGAGGAGGGGAGAGAGGTTGAAGTGGCCAGTGTGGATATTGATGCCAGAGGAACCCCGGATGTTAGAAAATCTGGTACAATTCTACTCAAGGATTTCGTTGTGTTATCATCTGAATTGTCTAAGGATATGGCCTATGTAACAGCTGATATCTCTATTGATTATTCAGATCAAAGGGCATATCATGAAATAAATAACAATCTTTCTTTTTACAGGGATCTGATCTATGAGTCCATTCAAAAGAGCCTTGTGTGGGAAAAAAGAAATGAGGTAACACAGGCAGATCTAATATGGGGGGTAGAAACCACATTAAAAAAAGTGCTGCCATCCCATTATATTGAAAAGGTCAGTTTTAAATCCTTTAATGCAAGTTAGGAGGGGCTATCATGACAACTGTCCCCGGACATAACCAGATATTACAACAGTCAGGTGTTGCCCAGGAGCTGAGTCACCAGGCACATACTCTAAAACCTTCTCCGGACCAGGCAGCTGCCCAGCAGCAGGCCCAGGAAGTCATCCGGAATTCCAGCGTTCAAGGCTCTGAAGAGGCTGAGCGGCTTAAGAAAGAGAAAAAAGAATTAAGTCAAAGGCATAAACCCGGTAGAAAGAAAAAAAATAAAACAACTCAGGAAGAAGAGCTGGCACTGGATCCAGATGCTCCAGGTAGATTGTTGGATACAAGGGTATGACACAATTAATATCTCTTGAGTTTCTGGTTGCAGTTTTATTTATTATTGATGTTTTTTTTGTGATCCTATTGGTTCTGTTTGTTAAAAGAGTGAATCAACTTAACCAGTCGACTATTGATGGTAACATGGATAAGAAAAATTATTTTTCAGACAATACCCATGCTGAAGTCGCGTCTGAATCTGCACGGGACATAATTGATATGCTGGAACCCCTGGTAAAGGAATCCAGGAATACAGCCTTAAATTTTGATAAACACATAAAGGAAAAAAGAAAATTATCCAAAGATTTAAACGATGCCCTTGATTCGAGAATCATCAGTATTAACTTGCTTTTATCCAGGGCAGAAGCTTTTCAAAGAAAACTGGAAGACCAGCAGGAATCAATTCGACAGTCCGCAACCATTTTAAATCCTTTAAATGCTCATGACAGTGAAACCAACGTCATGGACCAGCAGAGTCAGATCATTGACCTTTATTATCAAAAGGCAGATGTTGATACCATTGCAGAAAAACTTTCAATCCCCAAAGGGGAGGTTCAGCTTGTGATTGATCTTAAAGAAAAGTTTGTTGCAATGGAGCAGAATCAATGATTTCCAAAATTCATATCTCCCCTCCTGAGATGATAGTACAAAGAGAGATTGGGAAATCAGCCGACACACCTGTTTTTAAGAAGAATCAGGTTGTCAGCGCAAAGGTGGTGAACCTTTTATCCCATGGTAAAGCCCTCTTATCTATTGAGGGGCAAAAGCTGATTGCAAAAACTGGGCTGCTGCTCAATAAGGGAGAAGAACTTCAGTTAAAGGTAGTTCAACAAAAGGACATGGTTCTGCTTAAATTGGTGGAGCCCATGCAGCCCGGGGTAACAAAGCAATTGTCTCCCCTGATTCGTTTTCTTTTAGAAAACAATGCTTTATCAGATCTTGCCAGGACAAAACTTCCTGATTTAAAAAATATTCTCCATAAAACCGCATTAAAGTCAGGCAAAAGAGATGACTCCTTCTTGCCTCGTCTCATTGAAAACAATGGCATGATGTGGGAAAAAAAACTAAATTCTCTCCTGAAAATGGATGGAAAGGAAAATTACAAATCAATCCTGGATCAATTTCTAAAACAAGGCGTAAAACAAGACCTTAAAGGAGCACTTTTAAACCAAATATCCATGGAAATATCTGGGAAAATGTCTGGCAGCGATTCCCAGCAGAAAATAGTAACAAGTTTTTTGGAAACCCTTGAAAATTTTCAACTGCTAAACACACAAACTTCAGAATCAGGACGATACCTGTTGCCGTTTCCTGTGTTTGCAGGTTCTGGTTTTAATTTCGGTCAGCTATTCATCGATACAGGGGATAAAAAAGTAGACAGAAACCATGATAACCCAAAAGTTATCAGGATATCTTTTCTTTTGAATATGACAAACATGGGCCCTGTACGGGCAGATTTTTCAATATTGAAAAAAGAGATAACCGGTAGATTTCTCCTTGGAAATGATGATGTCCGGGATTATGTGAAATCCATGATTCCTGAATTGGAAACCCGCTTTAAACTGATCAAATATAAGGTTGGTAATATCGATTGCCAGACTGCTGCCAGAGAGGAAATTCAACCCAATGTACTCATGGAATCTTTGTTTAAAAATGAAGATGATTCTGTATTGAACATTGTAATTTGATAAAAGTGATATAATCCCATGTCTAAAAAAATATATAAAAAAGCCGTTGCTTTAAAATATGACAGGGAAAAAGATGATTCGCCCAGGGTTGCGGCCAAGGGCCAGGGCAGGGTTGCAGAAAAAATCATTGAAATGGCCAAAAAACATGATATTCCCATAAAAGATGACCCTGATCTTATTGAGGTGTTGTCATCCCTTGAAATCAACGAAGAAATCCCTTCTGAAATCTATGTGGCAGTGGCTGAACTCTTAGCCTTTGTTTATTCCATGAATGCCGGGAAAGCTTCCCAATAACCGCCATACCCTGACGGGCACAACAAACCATGAAAAATATTTTAACCACAGAGAGCACAGAGCTCTATTTTCAGTGTCCTCTGTGAACTCTGTTGTGAGATTCTTTTTCATATAAACCGGAAAAATTTTCTGGTCGCGTCAATATATATACTTCTATTTCGTTGGGTTTTTGGCGTAGGAAAGTAATATATTCCAGATCAAAGGCCAGGACAGGGCCTTTTCAAAGGATCGAGATTAATGGCACCTATATTGCAGAGATAATCTTGGAATAGGAATCTTCGAACAAAAATTTTATATAGGAGATCGCCATGATTCTTGAGATGACCCGGCCGGTTCAAGGGGGATTGAGACAGGAGCGGAAACTGGAAGCTGTTTCCAACCACCTTGCCAATGTTGATACAACAGGTTTTAAAAAAGATGTCATCAGTTTTGATCGTAAATTCAAAGCAGAATTGAATAAAGATTTTTCCCAGGGAAATATTAAAGCAACGGGAAATCCCCTTGATGTTGCACTGGCAAGCCCCGGGTTTTTAAAGGTTGAGACAGGAGAAGGCATCCATTATACACGGAATGGTAATTTTTCCCTGAACAATGAGGGCATATTGGTGGACATGAATGGAAACCCCGTGCTGGGCCAGGGCGGGGCAATTTTTATCGATATGGCAAATGTTGAGGGCCAGGGTCCTGAAATTAATGGAATAGGTGAGATCAGGGTGGGCGGTGATATCGTTGATACCCTGGATGTGGTGACCTTTGAAGACCTTGGCAAACTGGAAAAAAAAGGGCAGAATCTGTTTGCTTACACAGGGAACACCGGTGATGAGATAATTCCCGAAAATATAGTGATCAAGCACATGGCCCTGGAAGATTCCAATGTCCAGGCAGTTGATGAAATGGTGAAAATGATTGATTTTCACAGGATGTTTGAAACATTTACAAAATCAATGATGACCTTTGATGAGTTGGATAACAAAGTAATATCCGAAGTTGGAAGACCAAGGTAAGGAGACAATATATGATTCGATCACTTTATTCTGCAGCAACAGGCATGAGTGCCCAGGAGATTCAAACCGGTGTTGTGGCAAATAATCTTGCCAATGCAAGCACTACTGGTTTTAAGAAATCCAGGGCTAATTTTGAAGATCTTATGTATAAAACACTTTTAATTGCAGGGCAGACAACCCCAGGCGGAGGTCAGGTGCCTACAGGTATCCAGGTCGGTATGGGGGTCAAGCCTGCAGGCGTTCAGAAAATTTTTACCCAGGGTGATTATGTGGAAACCGGTAATCAACTTGATTTTGCCATCCAGGGCAAAGGATTTTTCAGGGTAATCCACGGGGATGAAGATATGTATACCCGGGCAGGTAACTTTACCCTGGACAGTGATGGGTTTATCACCACACCTGGGGGAGACAGATTGCAGCCTGAAATTTCAGTTCCTGTGGATGCGGTTACCATTACACTTCAGGACGATGGTACGTTAACCATATTTGGGCAGGACGGGGGTATCCTTGCTACGGAAAATGTTCTTGCCAGTATTTTTTCCAATCCTGCCGGCCTGTTTGCCGTGGGAAACAACCTTTTTAAACCCACCGATGGATCAGGCAATGCCACAGAGGTTACTCCCGGGGAAGATGGAGCCGGAACCATGGTTAACAATTATATTGAAAATTCCAATGTCAGTGTTGTCGAGGAGATGGTAAGCATGATTGTTGGACAGCGGGCTTATGAAGCCAATTCAAAATCGGTCCAGACAGCTGATTCCATGCTGAGTACTGCAAATGGATTGAAACGATAACCTGATATGAATAGTTTTTTGACATACAGGATAAAATTTTTTGTAAGTTTTTTTTGTCTTACAATAGGCAGCTGGATATCTGTTTGTCCTCTGACTGCTTCTGCTACAGGTATATCAGATTCTCAGAATATTAAGATTATAGTATCAGAAACAAATTTAATACCTGGCAATGAGATTCTTCTTGGGGATATTGCCGTTATCCATGCCAGTCCTTTTTTAAGAGAAATGTTGCAAAAAATAAAAATAGGAAATGCTCCCAAACCCGGAAAAATTAAGCAATTTACTAAAAATAGACTTATTTCTTTGATTCGCTCTCAAAAGGCACTACCCGATAATATTGAGGTTGAGGCTCCCCAGAGTATCTATGTGAAACGGGCCAGCCAGCAGATTAAACAACAGGAAGTACGGCAGCATGTTGATGCCTTTTTGGCGGATTTTTTCAAGGGTGAAGAATATGAAATAGAGCAGATCAGAATCAGGGACCTTGGTATTTATCCTGTTGGAGAAGTAAAGTTATCCATGACATCAAAAAGCAATGTTGATAAAAATGGGAACCTTTCTCTTTCTTTGGATATTCTGATAGATGGAAACAGGGAAGACCGAATCAAAATTTCCGGTAAGGTGGCAGTCTATGGAGATATTCTATGTGCTACGAGAAACCTGGAAAAAGGGGAAGAGATCCTGGAAAAAGATATGTGTTTGGTCCGGAAAAATTTATTCAGTTTACGGGGTGATGTGGTCAGGTCCTTTCAGGAAATACAAGGGAAAATATCAAAAATAAATATCAAAAAAGATGACCACCTCAATCCTTCATGGTTTCAGGAAACCCCTTTAATCCAGAAAGGAGATATCATCAACCTGGTTGTCAAGCGGAACAGACTTTCCATTGTTACCACAGGCATATCAAAAGAGGATGGATATGCAGATAAGGTGATCAACGTGGAAAATATCGGATCCGGAAAAATTGTCCGGGGGCTGGTCAGGGAAAGATCAACCGTAGAAGTTATCTATTGATATATAAGGGGGCCATATGAAGCCCAGATTACGTTTTGAAAAAATGACAATAGCCTTACTTTTTTTTGCCATGCTTACCACAGGATGCATTACAGGAGGGAATAAGGATACATCCGCCCTGGCTTTCCCGCCTGGAGGGAGTATTGAACCGACAATCCAGCCCGATTATGATGTCGTCCAGGTGGAGGAAGGTTCCTTGTGGACCAATAAAAAAGGCTCCATGTTTGAGGATACCAAGGCAAATTATGTTGGTGATACCGTTATTGTGGATATTGTGGAAAATTCCAATTCCAAAATGGGTGTAAACACCGATGCAACCCGGAAAACAGGTATGGATGTGGGGGTACCCACCATTAATATGCTGGGTTATGAAACCAAATTAGGGGGAGGGGATGCAACAAAGCTCATTGGAACCGATTTTTCAAGTACATTTTCCGGAGAAGCAAAAAGTGACAGAAGCGGGCAAATATCAGCATCCATTGCAGCCAGGGTAATAGAAGTCCTGCCCAATGGCAATTTAAGCCTTTTTGGCAGGCGGGCAATGAAGGTGGACAATGAAGTCCAATATATCATCGTATCAGGAATTATCAGGCCCCAGGATATTTCCGCCAGCAATCGGGTTCAATCCACCTTTCTTGCTGATTCCCGCATTGAATATTATGGCAAAGGTGTTCTCGCTGATAAACAGACCCCTGGATGGGGAACCCGGCTGATTGACAATTTCTGGCCATGGTAAAGAGGAAAAATTAAATGGATGCAAAATTTCATATCATAAAAAGAATGGCCTTGCTTTTTGTTCTGTTTACAGGCTTGATTTTTCCTGCTGCCGGCAGTGCTGCCAGAATAAAGGATCTTGCCTCCATCAAAGGGATACGCTCAAACCAGTTGACAGGCTATGGGCTTGTGGTGGGGTTGAGCGGAACCGGCGATAAGGACAAAGTCAGTTTTACCCGCCAGGCCCTTGCCAATATGATGGAAAAGATGAATATCTTTATTGATCAGAATCAACTAAAGGTTAAAAATGTGGCAGCCGTCATGGTAACAACAGATATTCCTCCCTTTGCCAGGATCGGGGACAGGATGGATGTAACTGTCTCTTCCCTGGGAGATGCCAAAAGTCTTAAGGGAGGTATCCTGTTGATTACTCCCTTGAAAGGGGTCGACAATAACGTTTACGGCCTGGCCCAGGGAGCGGTTAGTCTTGCAATCCCCAGTGGTACCGGTGACAGGGATAGCCATCTTTTGGTAGCACGGGTTGTTAACGGGGCTTCGGTTGAACGGGAAATACCATTCAAGCTGAATGGAAAGAGGTATCTTACCCTCTCCCTGTTCCGTCCTGATTTTACAACTGCTAAACGCATGGCAGAAACCATTAATACCTCCATCGGTCAGGGCAGTGCCAAGATAATTGATGCCAGCGCCCTTGGCTTGAAAGTACCGGAGAATATGTGGGAAAAACATGTGGCAGAGTTTATTGCAGATATTGAAACCCTGTCCGTGATTCCCGATACAAAAGCCAAGGTAGTGATAAATGAGAAAACCGGTACCGTAGTCATTGGCAGCGATGTAACCATTTCAAATGTTGCCATTGCCCATGGAAATTTATCCGTAACCATCAATGCTGATCCGGAAAATGAAGAAAAAGAAAGTGTAATGAATCTTCCCGGAACATCAACCATCGGTGAACTTGTCAGGGGATTGAATTCTTTGGGTGTAAAACCCAGGGATCTGATCAGTATTTTACAGAGTATTAAGGCTGCCGGTGCGCTCCAGGCAGAACTTGAAATTTTATAAACTTATATTTATAATTTGATATAGGATATTCCATGACAGATAAGATTGATTTAATTCACCAGAACCTATCCTCTGCAAAGTTTGAAAGCATTAAAAAACAGGCGCTTGACCCTGAAAAGACAAAAGAGTTAAAAGATGCCTGTGCCGGATTTGAATCCATTTTTCTTCAGAAAATGATGGAATCCATGCGGAAATCTCTTCCAGGGAATGGCTTGTTTGAAGAATCCAATGCCACAAATATATATACTTCCATGCAGGATCAGAATATCGCAGATCTTGTATCAAAAGGCAGGCAATCCATTGGTATCAGGGAATTTTTGTATCATCAGCTGAAAGA
>JAOZST010000096.1:0-7373 GCA_029939535.1 Desulfobacteraceae bacterium
CCTGCCGCTGCCAGAGCCAGGGACAGATTCAGGCTGATACTGGTTTTTCCCACGCCTCCTTTACCGCTTGCAATGGTGATGACTTTTGCCATAATTATTCTGCCTGCCTTTTGGGAAATGCCATTATCCTCAACTGGTTCTTTTCATTTTTCAAAGAAAACTCAATGGTGCTGCATTGATATTCCTGTCTTATTTTTTCATACTTTTCCTCTATAAATGTCTGAAACTTATCTGCCCTGTCTCCTTGTGCCGGAAGCCTGATCAGGCTCCGGACCAGTTCATACCGTTTGTACAGGGACAAGATAATATTCTTTTCTTTTACAGGATCGGAGATTGTGACAAAAAATTTCAAAAGCAAAGATAAATCAACCGGTTTTTTTTTATCCTTTCCCGAGGCCCAGGCCTCTTCATAGAGAACCTTATAAAACCAGGTAAATCCTGAAAAGGGTATAAACAAGGTTTTAAACCGGTATTGGGGAAACTCCTGGTTCAAAGCCCTGATAAAAATCAGATTTTCAGGATCAGTAATACCGCAAAGAAAGGTATTTTCTTTCAGAGCCAGGGGAATAATTTTATGCTCTTGAGCCTGGTTTTGGTTGATTATAAAAGAAAGGCTGGTTTTGGTTTTTTCATCAAACACAATATCACTGATGGATCGGAAAGGAATATGAAACAGATCAAAAACGATCTGCTGCAGCTTTGTTTTTGGAAGTATGCCTTCCTCCAGCAAAAGACTCATAAACGGGATATCCTGCTCAATGGCTTTTGCCTTGACCTTTTCAATTGCAGAAGGGGATGCGATCTTTTTTTTAATCAGAAAAGCCTGGATAGACATTATCTTTCCATGATTTTTAAGAACACAATAATTATCAATGGGAGTTATCAGATTTAAATCACAGAGAATCATACCAAACAACCGGCTTTTATTCCGGCTCAGGGAGGCCTTGTTTTTTTTCTGAATGGCCAGGACCCTGTTGACATCATCCCTGTGAATCAGGCCTTCATCAACCAGCAATTCTCCTGCTTTCCAGTTGATCTGACCTTTTGTAGAATTTTGTTTCATTGTCTGCATTTAGTTTCCCTGGAGTTTCGATGATACCCTATTGGAGATTGTAGGCAGGGAAACTACAAAACAGGTACCCTGGCCATTTTTGCTGTCACAGGTTATCCTGCCGTTGAGTTCCCTGACAATGGAGTGCACAACTGCCAGTCCCAGACCTGAATTTTTCCCTGTTTTTTTTGAACTGTTATAGGGCTCAAACAATTTTTCCATTATCTCTGGTTTAATCCCTGGTCCATTGTCCTTGATACGAATTTCAATGGTACCTGGAAGCTTTTTTTTCTCATCAATAAATATTTTGGCTGATCCAGGTAAAAATCGCGTCTGAACATCAATTTTTCCACCGTTTTCCATTGCTTCTGCCGCATTTTTAATCAGATTAATCAGCACCTGTTTTAAGCTGTTTCCATCGGTTTTAATTTTTGGAATTTCCGGGTCAATACTGATATTGGCATGAATCTGCCGGGGCATGAGGATGGATTTTTTTAATATTTCAAGAATTCCTGTACAAAGCTTGTTAATATCAATGGGCTCAAACCCCCCGATCTTTGGCCTTGAAAAGCTTGACAAGCCGTCAACCAGAAGAGAAACACGGGTGATCTCTTCCCCCACCACTGACAATTCTTCCTGGACCGGATGTTTGTCCGGCAATTTCATTCTAAGGGTTTCCAGATAATTTTTAATAATGGCAATGGGATTATTTATTTCATGGATCACCTTGTCGGTCAGGGTTGCATAGGCTTCCATCTTTTTTTCATTCACATCCAGGGCATATTTCTCATGAAACTGGATATTCTGAATGCACACCCCGGTCTGTTTTGAAAATAATCCTAAAAGACCCTTGTTCTGGTCCAGACGGTCCACAAGATCCTCATCAACCCCAAGGATCATAACACCCAGCCCTTTTCCAAGGGCAGTAATGGGAATACAATACAACCCCTTTGTCTCCAGCAGAAGAATGATCCGGGTGTCTGAAATCGCCAGTCTGGTACCCTTGTCCCTTTTAAAGCTGGTTTGAACAGCACGGGATTGAACAGATTTTACAATTATACTCTCCCCATTGGACATGGGAATTCCAATACGCCGGACAATGGTATGATTTTTATCCTCTTGGCTGCAGGTTCCTGCAAGCATGTTTTTTTTCTCATCCACAAAGAAGAAAAAGACCCGGGGTATATTAAAAATAATTTTCAACCCCTTTTGCACTGTCTCCATTACAAAAGGGATGTCCTTTGCTGTAAACAGATTCTGCAGGGTACCATAGAAAAGAGACAAATTCTTCATTTCCAGGGCAATGGCCTGTTCAGCCTCCCGGTCCTCCTGGCCCCTATCCCGGGCAGCATCCTTATCCTGGCTGGAATCAATCCGGATCCCCATGCTTTTGGCCATCTGAACGACATCTTCTTCAGCCTCTGCTGCGATACTTCCCAACCTGGATTCAGGAATATGGGTAAGGGGTAAAAGCATGGGAATCTTTTCCATGGAATCTGGACCAGAAAGAACATTTGCCATGTAAATTATTTTTACATGAAAGGGTTCCTCCAGGATTTTATCAACAGGCTCATTAATAAACAGCATGGCATCTGAAATAATGGGGTTTAATTTCCAATTATTGAAAATCCATGCGCTTACCTGGGGAGTATCAACACCAAAAATATCCATTTCAGCATTGAGCATTTCCCCTTCAGTGACTGCTGTCTTTAATATGGTCCTGTACTCCTCTGGAAATGTCTGTATTAAAACAAGTCTGCCCATATCATGGAGCAGGCCTCCCAGAAAAAATTCATCTGGGTTGGAAAGATCATTTTCCCGGGCAATTTTCCGGGCTAACAGCCCGCATTTATAGGAATGGTACCAGAACCTTGATATATCAAACTCGGGCAACTCTTTGGACAGGCTGAAAAAATGCATGGCCGAGGAACTTATGGCAATATTTTTAATGGTCTCAAGTCCCAGATAGACCACTGCGTTTTTGATGCTTTTTACTTCCTTTGGAAGGTTCACATAGGGTGATCCAATGACCTGGAGCAGTTTTGATGCCAGGGAAGGATCAGTGGAAATAATATCGGTCAACTCTTCTATATTTGTGCTGTCACTGCCACAGGCCTTGATAAGTTTAAGCATCACCTGGGGCAGCTGGGGAAGATGATTGGACTGCTTTATTTTTTCAAATACATTTTTTTCTGGCATCACCCAACACTTTTATCCCTTCAAGCTGCTTTTAAGATTGCAATCGCTTTCGTAAATTTCTTATATAAACCTTGATAATAAACTGATTTAAAAAAACATTTGCTTCTTTTTTACTATTTAATGTATTGTTTCTATAATTATTTTACGGCTATAAATCAATACTTTTTAAAAATAAGGATCTCTTCCATGTTTACAATGAACGACCTTCTGGACATTGCTGTGAAAATGGAAAAAAATGGAAAAGCTATTTATATCAAAGCCATGGGCAAAACAAAAAACAAAGAATTAAAGTCACTGCTCCAATGGATGGCGGAAGAAGAGAACAACCATGAAAAATGGTTTTTACAGCAAAAAGAGATCCTGGATCATGACCGTAGTTCAACAGACCTTACCATAATGCTTCCGGATATTCTCCAGGAAATGATGGGGGAAAAAAGCCTTTCCCTGGATGATGTGAATTTTTCTAAAATCACCTCCACCACCCACATGCTGGAAACCTTTATGGAGTTTGAAAATGATACCATCCTGTTTTACGAATTTTTAGAACCATTTATTGAAGCTAAAAACACCCTGGCCGGGCTGAAAAAAATCATCCAGGAGGAAACCTCCCATATCGCCAGGCTCAATGAGATGATCCAGGCAAGTAAAAATCATTCTACACAGGAAAAAAACCTGCTGCCTTAAATTTTAAAAATAATTTTTTCATGGATGCTTTTGTGACCCTAATAATTGTCAATGACAATTACCGCAGTATTGGTTTTTTTTGTCCCCTGTTTGTAGTTATATATCAATGATTATATTATTAGGCATGCCTAAAACAGTTTTACAAAATCTTTTAATATTTCAATATAGAAAAGGATTAAAAAGGATACCATGAGACCCGGGAAAACTGCCCTTGAAAACCTGAACTTTGACAATCAATTTATCAGGAACCAGCCCTGTGATCCATTGACTATGGACCCTATGGCTGGCGGGAAGACTACAATCCCGACTGAACACCCAACATCACAGATGCAGTTGGCCGGCGATACAGCTTTAAAAATCAGCCCCAGATTGCCCTGTAGAATCTGGGACAGCTGGCCAATGCCATTGTTCCGGTAATAAAAGAGGTAAAACCTCTCCAGGATGCCCTGGATGATTCAACAAAAGACTATCACCAGGGGTATTTATCCATGATGGCTGAAAAACTGGACCTTCAAAAATTTAAACCGGAAACTGACACGGCCATCATTTCCTTTGCCATTATTTCTCCGGTCATCTTCCTGACTCAGTTTTAACCTGGATATCGCCTCCATGACTTTTAACAATCCCTTGAACAACGGATAGACCCATTCCTGTTCCATGGCCTTTTTCCTTTGTGTAAAAAAAGGTTCAAAAATTCTTTTGATTTTTTATTCACAATAAATACATTGCCAGGTCAGGAATCCCTGTGAATTGTGAGCTGGGGAAAGGGAATTTCCCAATTATTATCTGTACAGGCATCCACGCACCATCTTTGAATCGACCTTGAAAGCCGGTTGTAAAGAGGCGCCTCCCTGCCTTTAAAATCTGCAATCACAACTAAATCCAGAGAAGAGGCTCCGGCCTGGGCAAATTCCACCCTGAGATTTAAAAGGGATTTTTCATACCCTTCATTGATAATCTGTTCCTGGATATGGGCTGTCAGGATATCCAGAACCCTGTTGGTGGATTCAGTCTGAAGATTATAGGAGATGCCAAAGGGAATTTTCAGCCTGAAATTAATGGACAGGTTAAGGGGAGACAATGCCAGAAAATCCCCTGTCTGATAAACCTTGTGCGCTCCGCCCCTCTGGACCAGTTCCACCATTTCATGGGAAAGACTGGTCACACAGCCCCGGGTTCCATCCCCAAGGATGACCCAGTCATTTTTCCGGCAGGGAAACCAGGGTTCGTTCCTGTCAAATACCCGGGATGTCTTGTTTATCAATTCTTCAATGGGCAACCGAAGGCTGACCCCAAGTGTGGGGTTTTCAAGGGTGGTGAAAACATTGATATTTTTTACCAGCCAGGGAACTCCCTGGTGGAAAATCCGCTCCCCCTCCCTGACAGCACCAATGTTGAGCATGAGACGGCTCTGGTGCCAGAAGCGGGGAAGGGCCTCCTTGGCCCCCCAGCCAATCCCCATGAGCAAAATAATAGTTAAAGACAGCAGCACCCAGTCTTCAAATATATAAAAGACCAGAATTACCACAATCAGGGTCCCAAACAGGGTCATTACCCGGTATATAAGATCAAGGGCCCGGATATGGAAGGGCCGGTACCGGGTTCTATAGCCCGGGATAAATTTCATAAAAAACAGGTAGGAAAACCGTAGCAGGAAAACTACGCCGACACAGGCCGCAAGGGCAATAAAAAGAAACATTCCCCGGGTCCTGAAAAAATTCTTAATGGATTCCCTGGAGCTTTCGATCAAAGATTTTTCCTCCCCCTTGATCTCCAAAAGTTGCATTTCAACGATATCCAGCCTGTTCTGAATCTGGTTTTCCACGCTTTTCCATTCCGGTACCAGGTTTTCGAGATCTGCTTTAAGCTCTTTCTCATGGGTCTTTGATATGATGGCCAGTATATTTTCATTGGCCTTTCGGGCAATAGGAACCAGGTTCTGGTAAAAAAAGAGTTCATCTTTGAGCTTGGTTTTTTGTCTGGCCTTGGCCGTCAGCCTTTTCATCTCCGTGATTCCCGGTTCAACCAGGGAAAGCAGTTCATCTTTCCAATTAAACTGCTCTGCCGTTTTCTCAGCAAATAACCCGATATCCACACCCGTGGCAATACGTTCAAAATCAATATTTGCCCCGGCCAAAAGCTGGTCCAGTTTTTTCAGTTCAATCAAAAGGTCTGCTTTTTCTGTTTCTGACTCACTCTTTTCAAGAAGTTGTTTTTTCCCCGTAATTCTCTGGTTCAAATTCTTTTTCAGCTCAATAATGGAATTGAGCATTTTAATGGTTGTCTCCTCCTTGCTGATTTCAGCTGATTCAACAGAAGCTTCTGAATCAGTGGCAGGCGTTTCTGCCAGAACAAGGTTATTGATGACCAGGGACAGAAAAATTATACTTATAAAAATAATATTTTTTTTATACACGTTTTCTCCAAAGTGTTGGCAGTCGAATCCATTAAGGATCATAAAAATGAAATTACCTTATTTACCCTGGTTTCTATCTTATCCCTCAGTTTCCTGAGTTCGTCCAGGGAATTCCCATTGGGTTGGGGGATATCCCAAATCCTCGTTGATTCTCCAGGTAAATCAATTCCGGGTTTTTCCGGGCCGATATTTATCACCAGGTCCTGTTTTTTTTCCTGGCCTCTGGCTGTAAGGAAATTATCCAGGTGTCGGGGGCTGCAATATTTAAGGTCCAGATTTTTCTCTGCCATGACCTTGACCATATTGGGATCTATTTTTTCTGCTGCATCATATCCTGCTGTTATTACATTTATCCGTCCTTTTACCGAAGCCTTGACAAAGGCAGCAGCCATCTGACTGCGACAGGCATCCTTTTCAGAAACAAGCAAAAGCCTCTTCTTCTCACTCCAGGGCGCCAGCAGATGCCTTACAGCATCCTGAATCTCCATCAATAATTCCGGCCTGGAAATGATATCCCCTGAATCTTCAACCTTTTTATAGGTCAAGGAGCCTGTATAATCGGCAGAGATGGCATCAAAAAAATATTTACTCGTCAGTTCAACTCCTTCAAACAGACGCTTGCCTCCGGAAGCCCCCACAGACAATAAAAAGCCCTGACGATAATAGGAATCCGGATCCATAAGCTTAAGTTTATATTTCCTGCCCCAGAACATCTGACACCGGTCAATAAAGATCTTTGCCTGGGCCGTGATATTGTAAAAAAAGACCGGAGAAGCCAATACAACCACATCTGCCTTTCTCACCAGGGAATACCCTTTTTCCTCCATTTCGTCCTTTATGGGACAAAATCCTTTTTTTTCGCAGACAATTAACTCCCGGCAGGGTTGAATATCATGCTTTTCAGGACGAATTACCTGTGTCTGGGCTCCATAGGATTCACATTCTTTTAAAAACGAATTTAACAAAAAGTCTGAATTCCCGTTTTTCCGTGGACTTCCCTGAACTCCCAGTACAAACATGATT
>JAOZST010000096.1:7473-13859 GCA_029939535.1 Desulfobacteraceae bacterium
CTGCTCAAGCTCATTGATTTCCCGCCAGAAATAGAATTTATCCTTTGGCAGTCCCTGCCTGATCATTGGCAGATCCGGATCATCCAAAATTTCTATAGCGCTCCTGCCCTGGCTCATACTGCTTGACAGAAGGTCCAGAATCTTTTTTCCGGCCATGGAGATCTCCTGAACCATTTTTTGAATTCCAGTTGAAAACCTGTCACCTGTGCAGGGATCCCTGTATACAAACTTCTGTCTGAAAAAGGGCAGATCACTTCGGCAGCAAAAGCCAGAACAACCGGATCTCTATCCGGATTTTTGTCCAGAAATTCCAGCACCGGAATTAGAGCTCCGGCATCTGTACCGTGGAATGGGGTACTTTTATCCTGAATCTTCGCAAGCTTGGGTCCTGCCAGATAAAAAAAGGGAATGTCCGGTGTAATGGCCCCCAAAAAATAAAGATTGGGAAAGGCCTGGGCTGGTTAATAAAACAAAGAATCCTTTTGTTTCTGTAACTCTTTTACCAGAGCCTCTGCCAGGGCCCAATGGGCAATTTCCTTGGGCATAAATCTACTCCATATAACGGGTGGCCAGCATGATATTTTTATAACCAGCACCATTAACCATTTTTTTGTTCAAACTCCAGCAGTTGCTTTTTCACATCCATGCCGCCTCCAAATCCCGTAAGGCTTCCATCTTTTCCAATCACCCTGTGACAGGGAATAATAATGGAAATGGGATTTTTCCCGTTTGCCATGCCCACTGCCCGACATGCATTGGGATTGCCGATTCTCCTGGCCATTTCACCGTAATGAATGGTTTCTCCATAGGGAATTTTAACCAATTCCTGCCACACACTTTTCTGAAATTCGGTCCCCTGGATATCCAGGTCCAGATCAAAGGTTTTAAGGTTGCCGTTAAAATAGGCATCCAGCTGATCCAGTACCTTTGAAAATCGTATTATACTATTTATCCAATGGTCCCGGGGTTCCTTCCTGGTTTTACCCAGGGGAAAATGTAAGGCTTCAAGCCGGTCACGACCATTTAACAGCAGTCTACCCACAGGGGATTCGCAATAACAATAATACATGGTCCCTCCTTTCCGCCAAAAACCTGGCTCAGACTATTCTGCCAGAAAGTACGAATAAAAACCAATGGATTATTTCATATCAGATAAATGAAAGTATGCTAATCACCTAGAGCAGATTATTTTGTGACTTCCCTGCAAAACTATTCCATAATAGCCCCATGAGTCCCATACCGGGTTTATATTCTTTTCCGTTTAACAGTAACTTTTCCACCTTCAAAGAACGAAGCTCTTCTGGCTCAAGTGTTAAGGGGTCCTGGTTTAAAATCACCATATCGGCAATTTTCCCTTTTTCTAAACTCCCGCGTTCTTTTTCATCAAAGGAGGTCCAGGCCACTTCGTATGTATACATTTTTAAGGCATCAATAATCGAAACAGACTGATCTGGATCATAGGGATGGTTACAGGCCCCATAGATCCCCTCAATTGGATCAGGATGTGTTACAGGCGCATCGGAACCGCCGCTGAGATGTATTCCTGCATTCAAAATAGACTGCAAAGGAGAACTTTCTTTGACACGGGGACCAAGAATTTCATTTAAGTATTCCACTGGTTCCAGGGGGCTGATAAAAAATCCAGGTTGAAGCGTTATCCCAATTCCCAATCCGGCAATTTTTTCCAAATCATCGGGATGAATTAAACAGGCATGAATAATCGTATGTCTGTGATCTTCCCGAGGATAGTCCAGCAGTGCTGTTTCAATCGCTTTTACTGCCCTGGAAACAGCTGCATCCCCGATGGCATGCATTTCAATCTGCAAACCAGCTCGATTCGCCTTTTTAGCAAAATCAAGCACCTCCTTTTCACTTTGGAAAAAAATGCCATTATTATCCTGGTCATTATGATATGGCTCATGCAATGCAGCATCACAGGCACCAAAGCACCCATCAAGGGCTGTGGCAAAACATCCGCCAATACGAGGCAGTTTGCGTTTCAGCACCTTCTCCACTTCCATTGTTTGAAAAAATAATCGCGTTTGAAATTGATTTTTCCTTGCCCGGGCTTTGGCAATCCAGCTCACCAGCGTAATATCAAGGTCCCTGGGAAACCCAATCCCTTCTGTTGCATGAATTAGTCCGATCCCTTTTTCTGCTAGCAGATCAAAACTTTTTACTATACTTTTTACAAGGTCAAGGGATGGAACCAATGATGTAGCATAATCAGTCCCTGCCAGATATGCTTCATTAAACAAATGGCCTTTATCCCCTTGAAAACCTCTTAATTTTTTAACCCTGCCTGGAAATTTTTCCAACATTTTTGTATTAAAAACCGCTGAGTGCCCATCGTAACAGACAATAATCAATGGTATATCAGGGCAGGCTTCATCCAGTTCCTTCCTGAAAATCAATCGCTTTTCTTTAACACTATGTTTAGACGCTCCAAAGGCGATAATTGCTTTTAATTTCCGGGTCAAGTTGTTTCGAATAATTGCCTGAATTTCTCGAATATCACCTGCTTCTCTCACATCAAAATAAGAGACCGCAATAAGCGCCCAGTTTGAGAAATGCATGTGCCCATCTCCAAACGAGGGCAGCAAAACACGATCCCCTAATTCCACCAATGAATCATTTTTTGAATATTCCAGCGGTAAAGAATCTCCCACATGGATTATTCGGCCTTTATCTTCAACAAGATAATTATAAATATTGTTGTCTTTATCCAAAGAGATTATTTTGCCATGGTAAATGAGCATATATCTAATTATTCCCCATTCAAGCTTGCATATACTTTTGCTTTGGCAATTTATCAAGGCTGTTCGATAAACACAACCTAAATTAAGCCATTGTATAATTGGGAGTTACCTTGTAAAGTTATTTGATTTTGTTTTTAAATCGGGGTAGTATTCATTAAAAATCCGCGCTTTTAGGCACTGAAAGTTGAAAATTAAATAAAAACTCATATCAAACAATTATAAATACGGTACTTTAAAATGAAAAAAATACAGAATCCTGAAGATGTCGTCAACAGCAGTTTTATCAAATCCGGCAACCGAATTTATGTGGCAGGAAACAGCTCCACCCCTCAGCGTCTGCTGGAAACTCTTGCCGCTGATGAAAGCATACGGGATATTGAATTGCTTGGAGTTCTGTTATTGGGAAAAATTCATGATCTTTTCTCAAAAAAAGCATGTCAGCGCATAACACATCGTGTTATATTCAATGGCCCTGCTTCACGCGAAGCCACCAACAAGGGACTTGCAAAATATCAACTTCTTCACCTTTCTGATATCCCTGGGCAACTAAGAAACTATTTAAAGCCGGATATAGCAATGATTACGGTCAGTGGCCCTGACAACGGAGGCAATTACAGTCTGGGAACTACCGTTGAGGGGGTTTATGCTGCAGTGGAAACTGCAAAGCGCAATGGAGGGATAGTGATTGCCGAACGAAATGCTCGTATGCCTTTTGTTCTTGGATGCACCATTCCAGCTGAAATGATTGATTTCCGTCTGGATACTGATTATCCGCTACCGGTGACCCCTGCAAAGTCCCCTGATGAAGCAGCTCTCAAAATTGGCAGTACCATAGCCAGGCATATTGTATCAGATGGGACAACCCTCCAATATGGTATCGGGCAGGTTCCGGAAGCAGTAACAGATGCGATTCTGAATGAAGGGATCAAGGATCTGGGGATTCATACAGAGCTTTTTTCCGATGCCATGCAGCGGCTTGTGGAAGCCGGAGTTGTAACAAACAAACATACTTTCCACCATGCCGACTTTGCCATGTCAACCATATTTTTGTCCAGCGACGAGGAAGGCTATGGATGGCTTGATTACAATTCATCTGTTCAAAGCCGTCCCTGCGATTATACCAACAGCATATTAAATATTGCCCGCCAGCCTAAAATGGTTGCCATAAACAGTGCCATTGGAGCAGACCTCCACGGAAATATCTGGGCAGATTCTCTTCAGGCCCGCAGGCTTTACAGCGGTGTGGGCGGTCAGTCAGATTTTCTAAGAGGTGCAGCCTTGTCACCAGGTGGAGTGCCTGTCATAGCATTAAAAGCTGCTACAAGCAAAGGAGAGAGCAAAATAGTTGATAAGTGCCCCGAAGGTATCACAACCACTGCCATTGCTGCAGATCAGGTGGTCATTGTAACGGAAAACGGCATGTTTGACCCGCGTGGCCTGGCTTTTTCCGAACGGGCTGTTGCAATTGCACACCTTGCAACACCTGAATTTCGCGAAAATCTTTTAAGAAAAATTTATGACAACCCCGCATTTCACCGACCAGCAGGCGCTTTAAAAGGTGGTGTGCCCAAAGGTTTTCTTCCCTATCAAGCATAAATATTTCAATGATTTAGGGCTGAAGACGGCTTGTTCAGGTTCTGATCTCAAATTCCAGGATATGTCTCTTTTTGAAAACAGGTCCTTTCTGTGGCAGCTCCCCAGCGCTGCCCTTGGGAAATCAGTTCCATAAACTGATCACCATCTTTCACCACTCTGCCTCCAACTACATCGACACCACGGGCAAAAAGCGGATCAGGAAAATACCCTGCGGTTGGCCCTACAATGGAGACAAATGCATCAGAAGAACAATTACCAAGGATATCATCAAGTGAATCGTTTAGTATGGTAGTGCTGGTACATAATACCTTATTGCATGATTTCAAATTACCTGCATCCAGGGTAATTGGCAGATCGGGATACTTTTTTATTAACAGCTCATTTTTTTCAATAACAATTAGCTGGGCACCGGCATCCAGGATCGTTTTAACCAGACCGGGAAACAAACCAACCATTCCGATTTTGTCTTCTTTTGATATCGCCAACAACCCCAGAGAATCAGTAGCCGACTCCAACTTGAACTGGGTTGTTTTCATAACATGCTGACAAATTGCATTAATGGCAGCAAGACTGATCATCTCTTTTATTGGATCTTTATCGCCAAATTCAAGCGCAAGTTTTTTAGGGTTTTTCCCGATAAAATCATCCGGTTTCAAACTGCTATAGTCTTCCATCTTTTCATCCGGCAAAAGAACGTAACTGACCCCTGCTGCCCCACCTTCAAGGCCGATTGCCATAAATTGGGCGTCTTTTTGCTGTCCCCCTTTAAAAAATGGTGGGAAAAACAGAGTTGAAACAGATGGAATTGTAAATTGTAATGATAATTTTTCGATCATTTTTTTGAATTCATTTTTAAGACTCATCATCATCCCCTGATCTGCCGTTAAACAACGATTGAGTGGTTTTTCGCATATCATTAATATTTTAATGATATGCGAGAAGTAACGTTTAAAAAACTGAGTTGTATTTCAGTATCAAGACAAGATATTCTTGTAAAGAAATATTCGATTATATGGGAAAGTGCTTGATCCTTTTAACAAAGGACCCATCAAATTTTTTTGGGAAATTAAGCAGCAACCATCCCAAAAAAATGTGTTTATTATAGCTGACGCTGATCATCAAACGGAAATTAAGGAGGCAAAGAAATGAAAAAATTATTAATGCCACTTCTAATGATCGCTTTTGTATTTTCTGGATTTAGCGCGAATATTTTTGCCGAAGAATATGTCACCGTTGATAAGGCCAATAAGGTTGAAATCTACTATAAAGAAGCCGGTTCAGGTCAACCGGTCGTATTTGTACCCGGCTGGACCATGACAAGCCGTTATTTCCAGCGTCAGTTGGCGCATTATGCCGATTCCAAGTCGATTAGGTTCTTAGTATTTGACCCACGGGCCCATGGTCGTTCCACCAAAACCCTCGAGGAGGTCAACTACATCCAACATGCCAAAGATTTGAAGCTATTTATCGAGGAACTGGGTCTGAAAGATGTGGTTATCGGCGGTTGGTCTTGGGGCGGTATTACGGTTTACACCTATCTTTCACTGTTCGGTACGGATAATATCAAAGGCGTTGTCACGGTGGACCAAACTCCGAGGCCGCTTACTGCAGGAGAAGGTTCCTGGACAGACGGTGGCGCAGACGCTGTTAAAGGCTTTTTTGACGGTATGGTGAGTGACCGCAAGGCAATAGTAACGGACTTTATTCCATGGATGTTCACCACCTCTATCACGGATAAGGAAAACCAATGGATGTTGGCCGAAACCATGATGACTCCAGACATAGTGGCCACCCAGCTCCTTTACGATGGTTGGATGTTTGATCATGGTCAAACTGTTAGGAAAACAAACATTCCACAGCTTTACTTCGTGCGTGAGGAAAACGGAGTACCAGCCGAAGCGTTTCTATCAAAAAGCAGTCCGAATGCTGATATCGTGGTAATGGGAGGACACGGAATGTTCTACGATCACGCAGATGCATTCAACAAAGCGCTTGATGTTTTTTTTGAATAAGCTGAAGTAGGATACTAGT
>JAOZST010000270.1:0-3705 GCA_029939535.1 Desulfobacteraceae bacterium
TTTTTTCAAGTAAAAACTGCATACTATCAACAGAATTTAAACTTGACAACAATTTCCTCAAGATCCAGACCCTGTTTAAAACCGAGGGATCCAGTAGCAGTTCTTCTTTTCGGGTCCCGGACTTGTTCATGTCAATGGCCGGATAAATCCTTTTGTCCGCAAGTTTCCTGTCCAGAACCAGTTCCATATTACCGGTTCCCTTGAACTCTTCAAAGATCACCTCATCCATTCGGCTTCCAGTATCAACCAGGGCAGTTGCAATAATGGTCAGACTGCCTCCATCTTCAATATTACGGGCAGCGCCAAAAAACCGCTTGGGCCTGTCAAGGGCATTGGAGTCCACACCACCGGAAAGAATTTTACCTGAAGGCGGCATCACGGAATTGTAAGCCCGGGCAAGCCTTGTGATGCTGTCCAGAAGGATCACCACATCATGGCCCTGTTCCACAATTCTCTTGGCTTTTTCTATGACCATTTCAGCCACCTGCACATGACGTTCAGAAGGCTCATCAAAGGTAGAACTTACCACCTCAGCCTCAACGGAACGGGCCATATCTGTAACCTCTTCCGGACGCTCGTCAATGAGAACGATCATGGGAATAATATCCTTGTGGGCTCTGATCATGGAATTGGCAATATTCTGCAAAAGCATTGTTTTACCGGCCTTGGGGGGAGACACAATCAATCCCCTCTGACCAAATCCAACGGGACACATTAAATCAATCACACGCATGGAATAATTATCTGGGCCTGATTCAAGATTCATTTTCCGTTCAGGATAAAGGGGCAGAAGGTTATCAAACAGGATGGTTTCAGCAGCCAGCTCAGGATTTTGAAAATTCACAGCCTCCACTTTAAGCAGGGCAAAATATCGCTCGGAATCTTTTGGCTGCCTCACCTGACCAGAAACCGTATCTCCGGTTCTCAGGTTAAACCGCCTGATCTGGGATGGAGAGACATAAATATCATCTGGACCGGGAAGATAATTGTAACCAGGTGCTCTCAAAAAGCCAAACCCATCCGGAAGGATTTCAAGGGTGCCTTCACCATAAATCTGACCACTTTCTTCAATATTGGCCTGGAGTAAGGCAAAGATCAGGTCCTGTTTTTTCAGGCCGCCAAACCCTTGAATTTCATATTCTTTTGCAAGCTTTGACAGTTCACTGATTTTCATCTTATTGAGGTCTACAAGGTTCATTCAATCTCCCGGTTTGTTTATCATTAGGTTTATATAGGACGTTTTGTTTTGTTCAGGGAATACCTTTATATAATATGGAAGCCAAAGAGGCTTTTGGAAAAAACAGATAGATAATTGAAAATTATTCTATTATGGTCTGCTAAATAAAATATTATGGATTTATTGTCAAGAATTCTTTTTTTATTTTAATATAACAATTTTCAACAGATTCAAAGAGTTCAACTGGTGTGCCTTTGTTTATAATCACATAATCTGCTTGTTTTATTTTTTCATCCTGGGTCATCTGAAGGTCCAGTATTTTCCCTGCACTTTCCATTGAAACTTTGTCCCGCCTGGAAATCCGTCCCAATAATTCGGATTTTTCAGCAACTACTGTGACAATCACATCAAATTTTTTTCCCATGCCAAGCTCAAACAACAGGGGAACTTCCACTGCACAGGCAGCTTCTCTATCATAATCCGCTGTTTCCATCTGCAAGACCATTTCTTCCAGAATAATGGGATGAATAAGGCTTTCCAGCTGTTTTCGTAAATCCGGCTTATTAATCACAATATTTCGTAGTTTTGCCCTATCAAGGGTTTTGTCTTTCCTGAGAACGCCAGGACCGAAACAGGCAATCACCCCTGCATAGGCCCTTTGCCCGGGCTCAACCACCTGGCGTGCAATCTTATCACAATCAAGGGTAACAAGCCCCAATGTTTTAAATCCCTGACAAACAAGGCTTTTGCCCGATCCGGCAGATCCAGTAACCCCTATTCTTAGAATATCCATTACCCCTTTAAAATCCTTTTATCCATCCATAAACATTGACATATAATACAATAATGTGTTAATTTTCAAGTTTGTTTTTACAATTATTTTTAAATTACAACAAAAAGGAAAAACAGCGTGGAAAGAACACTCTCAATCATCAAACCCGATGGGGTTAAAAAAAATCTTATCGGTGAAGTCGTAAAACGGTTCGAATCCAATGACATTAAAATAGCTGCAATGAAAATGATCCAACTATCAAAAACCCAGGCCCAGGGATTTTATGCAGTTCACAAGGAACGTCCCTTTTTTGGCAGCCTCACTGAATTCATGACCTCAGGCCCCATTGTTGTAATGGTCCTTGAAGGGGATGATGTCATAGCAAAAAATAGAAAACTCATGGGCGCCACCAACTTTGAAGAAGCAGAAGAAGGAACCATCCGAAAAGACTATGCAACTGATATTGAAAAAAATGTTGTCCATGGTTCAGATGCACCTGAAACCGCTGCCTTTGAAATTGGTTACTTTTTTAATGGCCTTGAAATTCAGACAAGATAAATCTGACTTGGCTTCATTGTAGCTCACCTGACTTACAAGAAGGACATGAAAAAAAATCGTGTCCTTCATTTTTAAAATTTGTTCATATTCCCTGTTTTATACCCTTCAAGATCACAAGCGACAAAATCAAATCCAATACGCTTCAGTCCTTTGGATATCGTTTGTCTAGTATTCTTACCCATAAGAGTTAAAATTGCATCAGTATCCATTTCAATGCGGGCAACATTACCATGACACCGCAGTCGAAATCCTTCAAACCCCTGGTCCCGCAGAAAAGCCTCGCCTTTGCCAACCAATTCAAGTTTCTCCCTTGTTATCCGGTCATAATAGGGCACCCGGGTAGCCAGACAGGACTGGGAAGGCAGATCCCAGGTTTCAAGCCCCAGTTGTTTTGAGCTGGCTCGTATCTCCTTTTTTGAAAACCCTGCATCCACTAGGGGAGCAACAAACCCAAGCTCCTTTGCAGCCTCAAGCCCAGGCCTGTAATCCCCTAAATCATCTATATTAGCAGCATGGATACAATTTCCAATTCCTTGCTGAATAGCTGTTTTTCGGATCAGAGAAAAAATCATGGTCTTGCAGAGATAGCATCTTTGAGGCGTGTTCTGGACCACATTATCATTTGCCAGGACATCAAGATCCAGGCAGATATGCACCACCCCCATGGAATTGGCAAGTCTTTTGGTAGATCTCTTTTCCTGGCTTGTAAAAAACTGGGAAGACACTGTTATGGCTATAAGTTTTTCAAGGCCGGCCTGTTTTGCCATTACCATAAGAAAACTTGAGTCCACCCCGCCTGAAAATGCCAGGCCAACCCTTTTCAACCCCCTTAACTGCTTTAGCAACAATAACTCTTTCTTTCTGTCTGCCCCTGTAATTCCCATTAATTTACTTCTCATATATCTCAAATCTTGTGTTTGAATCAATCAGGGCATCAATCCTTTCCTGATAAGCCATCCGATTTTCACTGATCAGCCATGTTGACCAGTCGTCAACCCGCTCCCACCTGGATATAATCAGATATTCATCCGGAATATCTACCCGTCGCATGGTTTCAGCCCCTATATACCCTTTCTGCTTCACAGCAAGTGCAATAAGTTCCTGGTAAAGATTTTCCAGAAGTTCCCCTTTCCCGGCAATTGCTTTTCTTTTGATCAATACAGTGACGGCCATACCAACCTCCTGATAAATTATTTTT
>JAOZST010000097.1:0-13799 GCA_029939535.1 Desulfobacteraceae bacterium
TGATCCATCAAAGCATTATCGGTCTTGAAGCCATAAAACAGATGAAAATGGCAGGTGATTATCCCGATATTATTATTGGAAGCGCAGGAGGCGGCAGTAATTTTGCAGGTCTTTCCTTTCCCTTTGCCCTTGATAAAATCAACGGTAAAGACATTGATATTATTGCAGTGGAACCAACATCATGTCCCACCCTGACAAGGGGTCCCTTTGCCTATGATTTTGGAGATACCGTCCAGATGACACCACTTCTGCCAATGCATACCCTGGGGCACAATTTTGTTCCAGCACCCATCCATGCAGGTGGTTTGCGATACCATGGAATGGCACCCATTGTCAGCCAGTTGGTGTTGGATGGCATTATCCGGGCTGAATCTGTCCATCAGATGGAAACCTTTCAGGCGGGTCTCACCTTTGCCCGGTCAGAAGGATTTATCTCTGCCCCTGAATGCAACCATGCCATTGCCATTACCATCCGGGAAGCACTTAAAGCCAAGGAAGAAGGCAGGGAAAAAACAATATTATTCAATTGGAGCGGACACGGCCTTGTAGATCTTGCTGCCTATGAATCCTACCTCAGGGGTAATTTATCTGACCATGAACTGCCCCAGGAACAGATTGACAATGCACTAATAGATATAGAACCCTTACCCAAACCAAAACAGGCAACCTGAATCAATAAAAACCCGACTTTTAGCAGTGGTTGAATTTTGCAGCCACTGCTAAAGAAAATTTTAAAAGCAAGGGATCAAATGACAAAAACCGAAAATGAAAATACCAACAACCTGTTGGCAGACCCCCCGGAAGAATCCTTCACTATCAGATGCCCAAGACTGGGACACCAGATCAATTTTTCTTATTGCAGAGTTGAAAACAACGGACTCCCCTGCTTTAAAACCCTTGACTGCTGGTACAATTATTTTGATGTTCGTGCATATCTTATGGATAAATTAAGTGAAGAAGAATTCACCAAGGCTTTTCTTGAACAAGGAAAACCCAAGGTAATGTCCTTGTTTGATTTAATTGAACAGGCCAAAACAAAAAAAGGAAAACAGGTTTGATCTATTTAAAACAGGTAAACATCCATTCAGAAAAGTTTCCTGTTTTAAATTATTATCCCTTTAGCCTGGAAATATTCCAAAACACAAAAAAAATTGAATTTAACAGCCAGGTCACTCTTTTTACAGGTGAAAACGGTACCGGAAAATCCACCTTATTGAAAGCCATTGCCTATAAATGCGGTATTCACATCTGGCAGAGCGAGTTCAATTTACGGTGTGAACAAAACCCCCATGAAGAAAACCTGTACAAGACAATTTCCACTCAATGGGATGGGGGTCCGGTCCCAGGGTCATTCTTTGGATCCCAGATTTTTTCTCACTTTGCGAAAAATCTCGAGGAATGGGCCTTTAATGATAACCAGATGCTGAACTATTTTGGGGGGAAATCTCTGATCACCCAATCCCATGGCCAATCCCTGATGTCATATTTTCAATCACGCTATAATATCAAAGGGTTGTACTTTCTGGATGAACCGGAAACAGCTTTATCACCGGTATCCTTGATTGAACTCTTGAATCTTTTGATCAAAATAAGCAGACAGGGGCATGCTCAATTTATTATTGCAAGCCATTCTCCTTTTTTGCTGGCCTGCCCCAAAGCCCGAATTTACAGTTTTGACAATTCTGTGATTGAGCCGGTTTTATATGAAGATACACCCTATTATAAAATCTATAAAAAATTTATGAACAACCCCCATGATTTCATACAACCGTGATCCAGTCCAGTACCAGGGAATTTAAAAATGAATTCTCCTTCTGATACGGCGTTACACACGGTTAGTGTGCCCGGGGATTTTCAACAAATTTTTCTGAAAGCCCAGGAGTATGTAAAAAACTATTTCTCAAGCCTTGAGCATGAGCCGGAAAAAGGGTCCATTCGATTCTCAGGAGAAAGATATATACTTGTCCGGGCTTCATCCATGTCCAAAGAATTCTTTGATATGATGACCCTGCTTTATAAAGACCGGGGGCAAAAAGAGGCCAGGGAGCTTTCCCTGAATTTTCTTTTTGATATTGCCCATTCCATTGGAAAGGCAGATGCAAAAAGTTTTTTCACCAAAATGAAACTAACAGACCCCATTGAGAAACTCTCAGCCGGCCCGGTCCATTTTGCTTACACTGGATGGGCCTCTGTAAAGATCCATCCCCTGTCCAACCCGGTGCCTGATAAAAATTTTTATTTGATTTATGATCATCCCTATTCATTTGAAGCCCAGGCCTGGCTTGAAAAAGGGGAAAAAACAAATTTTCCGGTCTGCATCATGAATTCCGGATACTCTTCCGGCTGGTGTGAAGAAAGTTTTGGTGTCCCCCTTGTTACGGCAGAAGTTGAATGCCGGGCAAAAGGGGATAGACACTGCCGGTTTATCATGGCCCACCCTGACAAAATTAAAAACTATATCAGCGATTACAGCAAAAAAGCCTATATCAAATACGAACATTACAAAAAAATTGATATCCCTGAGTTTTTCCAGCGAAAGCGGCTGGAAGATGAATTGAAAATTCATAAAACCCGTCTTGAGGAGCTGGTTCAAAAACGAACCGACAAATTAAAACAAGCCAATAAGAGACTGGAAGAAGCCAATATTGCATTAAAAGTTATTTTACGCCAGATGGAAGAAAAAGGAAAAACAGATAAAGAAAATTTTTTGATCAATATCAAGCAATCCATTCTTCCCTATCTTCAAGAACTTGGCCATACCGAAATCAGCAATGGGCAGGCAGTGCTTTTAAAAAGACTTAAAAAAAATATCAGCCAGATCACTTCCCCTTTGATTGGAAAACTTTCATCAGGGTATCTGAATTTGACGCCCATGGAAATTAAAGTGGCAATCCTTGTAAAAGATGGAGTGGTAAACAAGGAAATCGCAGATATCCTTAGGGTATCTGTCAATACAATTACTTCCCACAGATATAAAATAAGGACCAAACTGGGCTTGAAAAACAAAAATATTAACCTGCGATCTTTTCTGCTTTCCCTGGAAAAGCACTAATTGGATTAATAGTGATTTTTTATAACCATTATATCACTATTTTTACAGACTTGACCATGGGGATTTAATAATCCTATAAAAAAATGAATCAGATTTTTTTATTAATTTTCATTAATAAAGGAGAACCATCATGAAAGTACTGGTCAGCGATCCCCTCTCCAATGTCGGTATTGAAATATTTCAAAATACCCCTGATATAGAAGTGGATGTAAAAACAGACCTAAGCCCTTCAGAGCTTGAAGAGATCATTGGTGATTACCACGGGTTATCCATTCGAAGCAAAACAAAAGCAACTGCAGACCTGATAGCCAAGGCTAAAAATCTCAAGGTCATAGGCAGGGCCGGTATTGGACTTGACAATGTTGATATTCCAGCTGCCACCCAGGCAGGTATCGCTGTAATGAACACCCCTTTTGGCAATGCCATAACAACAGCAGAGCACACCATTGCCATGATAATGGCCCTTTCCCGCAATATCCCCAGGGCAACGGCAACCATGAAAGACGGCAAATGGGAGAAAAAAAATCTCAAGGGTCATGAAATCTACCAGAAAACCCTTGGGCTTGTGGGTATTGGAAATATCGGAAGTCTTGTTGCGGAAAGGGCCATGGGGCTGAAAATGAAAGTCATTGGATTTGATCCATATCAGTCCCCTGAAAGCATTGAAAAAATGGGAATAAAACCTGTAAGTTTTGATGAAATACTGGCTGAATCTGATTATATTTCCATCCATACTCCAAAAACCGCTGAAACCACCAATTTATTCAACAAGGAAACCCTTAACAAAATGAAACAGGGCGCCATGCTCATCAATTGTGCACGGGGTGGTATTGTTAATGAGGATGATCTTCACGATGCCCTGGAGGCAAATCACCTTGGCGGCGGTGCCCTGGATGTATTTGTCACCGAACCTCCGGGGAAAATACGTCTCATGAATCTGGATAATTTTATCTGCACTTCCCATCTGGGGGCCTCAACCTATGAAGCCCAGGACAATGTAGCACGGGATGTAGCAAACCAGATCGTTGAATATCTGAAAACAGGGAAAGCCGATAATATTGTCAACCAGTAAGGAGCAATGTGTAACGAGCTCAGGGGCGGAAAATAAAACAGACCACCCGCTTCTCACAACTCAATACCCATGCCTCACTACTTTAATATCCCAATAACAGGAGGAGTTATGAAGACCAAAAAATTTGTACTCTCAGATCAGGACATGCCAAGGAAATGGTACAACATCATGGCAGACCTTCCCAATGGTATGGAACCACCTCTTCATCCAGGAACCGGACAGCCTGCCGGTCCTGAGGATCTTGCCCCGATTTTCCCCATGAACCTGATTGAACAGGAGATGAGCACAGACCGCTGGATTGATATCCCGGAAGAAGTTCTGGAAAAATATGCTATTTGGCGCCCCTCTCCCCTGTACAGGGCACGTGGTCTTGAGAAAGCTCTGGATACTCCGGCAAAGATTTATTTTAAAAATGAGGGGGTATCCCCTGCCGGTAGTCACAAACCCAATACAGCCATTGCCCAGGCCTATTATAACAAAGTGGCCGGCACCAAAAAGATCACCACGGAAACAGGAGCCGGCCAATGGGGCAGCGCCCTTTCCATGTGCTGTTCATTTTTTGGGATTGAATGTAAGGTGTTCATGGTAAAAATTTCCTACAACCAGAAACCCTATCGCCGCCTGATGATGGAAACCTGGGGAGCCAACTGCACGGCAAGTCCCAGTACAGAAACAGCTGCTGGACGGTCTATACTTGAAAAATCACCGGATTCTCCGGGCAGCCTGGGCATGGCCATCAGTGAAGCCGTTGAAGAGGCTGTTGGTGATGAGAACACCAAATATGCCCTGGGCAGTGTGCTCAACCATGTCATGATCCATCAAAGCATCATCGGCCTTGAAGCCCAGAAACAGATGGAAATGGCTGGAGACTATCCCGATGTGATTATAGGTAGTGCTGGCGGAGGAAGTAATTTTGCCGGTCTTTCCTTCCCCTTTGCCCTGGACAAGATAAACGGCAAGGATATTGACATTATTGCCGTGGAACCAACCTCCTGTCCCACATTAACAAGAGGCCCCTTTGCCTATGACTTTGGAGATACTGTCCAGATGACTCCACTTTTACCAATGCACTCCCTGGGTCATAATTTTGTACCCGCACCCATCCATGCTGGCGGGTTGCGATACCATGGAATGGCACCCATAGTCAGCCAGCTCATCCTGGATGGCATTATCCGGCCGGAATCCATCCATCAAATCGAGACCTTTAATGCCGGCCTCACATTTGCCAGGTCGGAAGGATATATCTCCGCCCCGGAATGTAACCATGCCGTTGCCATGACCATCAGGGAAGCCCTGAAAGCCAAGGAAGAGGGCAAGGAAAAAACCATCCTCTTCAACTGGAGCGGCCATGGCCTTGTGGATCTTGCTGCCTATGAAGCTTTTTTCAGAGGAAAACTTGCCGATCATGAACTTCCCCAGGAGCAGATTGATGCAGCCTTAAAAGATCTTGCAATGCTGCCAAAACCCAAACAGGCCCAATAAACTTAAACTCTTAACACCAATCCCGGGACTGCTGACAGCCAATGGTCAGTACCCGGGGTTGTTTTTTTATAACCCTTGTATTTTTTATAACCTTAGTAAAGGAACCCATATCATGTCTGACAGAATCCATAATTTTAATGCCGGACCTGCCGCTCTTCCCCTTCCTGTCCTTGAAGAAATCAAAGACTCTTTTTTAAATTATAAGGGCAGCGGCATGTCCATCACCGAGGTCAGCCACAGGTCAAAATGGTTTGACGATGTTATCAACGATGCAGTTGAAAGGACTAAAAGGCTTTTACACCTGGATGACCAGTACAAAGTACTCTTTCTCCAGGGCGGTGCCAGCATGCAGTTCTGCATGACCCCCATGAATTTTCTATCCAATGGCAAAGGTGCCGACTATATCAATACCGGAACCTGGTCCACCAAGGCCATTAAAGAAGCCCAGATCCAGAACAAACCCATCAAGGTTGTAGCATCTTCCGAAGATAGAAATTTCTGTTATATCCCCAGGGATATAAAATTCAATGATGATTCAGCTTATGTGCATGTAACATCCAACAACACCATCAAGGGAACTCAGTTTGAATCTCTACCTGATACAGGCAATGTTCCCATGGTCATTGACATGTCTTCGGATATCATGTCAAGGCCCCTGGATATGAGTAAAATCGGTATGATTTATGCCGGTGCCCAGAAAAACATCGGCCCCTCAGGTGTATGTATGGTCATCATACGCCAGGATATGCTGAATCTATGCCCTGACAATATCCCCACCATGTTGAATTATAATACCTTTGCCAGTAAAAATTCCATGTATAACACCCCGCCCTGTTTTCCCATTTATACCATACAGCTTGTGATGAAATGGATTGAAGAAACCATTGGCGGCCTTGAAAAAATGGATGCCAGGAACCAGGAAAAAGCAAACTTATTGTATGATTTTTTCGATAGTTCAGACTTTTACAGGGCAACGGCAGATAAAGGCTCACGCTCCCTGATGAATGTCACTTTCCGCCTGCCAGGTGAAGACCTTGAAAAAAACTTTGTGGCCAAAGCCATTGAAAGCGGCATGGGTGGGTTAAAAGGCCACAGAAGTGTGGGCGGATGCAGGGCCTCCATTTATAATGCAACTGGATTAAATGCCATCAAAGACCTGATCTCTTTTATGAAAGAATTTGAAAAAACTTCGGGATGATGGAGAAAAATAGTTTCACCGGTACACCCATGGAGGAAAGGATGAAATTTTCACCTCTCCATGGGCGTACTGGTGTTAAATTGGCATAATTGGTATATTCCCTACTTTACAGAATCAAGGGCTTTTTTAAACCCCTCAAAGGAGTCTGAAATGGTTTTTTCAGGAACGGCATAGGAAAGCCTGAAAAATCCAGGACCTCCAAAACCAGTTCCAGGAACCGCCAGAATATTATATTTCTTTAAAATACCTATAAACTCAAGGTCATTTTCAATGGGACTTTTGGGGAATAAGTAAAATGCACCTTCTGGCACGTCAAATTCATATCCTGCCGCCAGAAGGCCTTTACAAAACATATCCCTGCGTTTCTGATATATGCTGATATCAACTGTAACCCCCTGGAGCTGCCCAACCACCTGCTGGAAAAGAGCAGGAGCATTGACATACATCATGGTATTGGCCACTCCGGCAGCTCCTGCAATCATGGCAGCATCCTCGGCTTTGGGATGAATGGCAAGATATCCGATTCGCTCACCTGCCAGGGACAATTCCTTGGAATAGGAAGTCAGCATAATGGTATGGTCATACACATCAAATACCGAAGGCACCTCAACACCATATACAATTTTCCGATAGGGTTCATCAGATATCAGGTAAATCCTCCTGCCGAATTTCTGGCTGGCTTTTTCAAGCAGACTTCCAAGACCTTGAAGTTCTTCTTTTGTATATACAACACCAGTCGGGTTGTTTGGAGAATTAATCAACATAATCCTTGTCTTTTCAGTAATGGCAGCCTCAATTGCATCCAGATCCATATGAAAATCAGGAAGGGAGGGAGCCGTCTTCAAATTGGCATTGGACACAAAGGCATACTGGTTATATCCCACAAAATAAGGTGCGGGGACCAGAATATCTTCTCCTGGGTTAATCAGGGCCCGAAGGGTATCATTCAAAGCTCCTGCCGCCCCAACAGTCATCACTACCAGGTCCTGGGTAAGTCCCACATTAAATTCCCTGTTCAGATAATCAGCAACAGACTTTCTGACCTGGGGATATCCCGGGTTGGGCATATACCCGTGGGAGGTGCTTTCATTGTGGATCAATTCCAGCAGGGCCTTTTTAACAGCAGCAGGCGGTGGCACATCCGGATTACCAATGGAAAAGTCAAATACATTGTCAGCACCGAATTTTTTCTTCCTCTCTAGGCCTTCTTCAAACATCTTTCGAATCATGGACGCAGCTTCAACCATTTTTACCATTTTATCTGCAATGGGCATGTAGTTTTCCTCCGAAATCATAAGTTAAAAATGATTTACCATACAATAAATCGTTCACGATGAAAATACCCCTTGAAAAAACCTGTTGGGACTTTCAAAAATCTGTTCTTTCATCTTCAAAACATAGGAAGGTCTTATCTCATCTTTATATCGGGGATACCCTCCCTGCCAGACATAGCGGATCAATTCATGGAATACCTTTATATCAAACACATAGGGCCCCAGGTGAACCTGATTGTTTTCAGAAAATTCAATGATAAACTCTTTTTCCCCGGCGACCTTTTCAATCTCCGAAGTAACAATCCCCTGGGTTTGATTTCCTTCTGGATTCTGCTTGAAATCCTCTGAATCTTCAGGAAAGGGAAAAAGCCTGTACAAGTTTCCTATAAACCCAGTAAATTGCATGCCGTGAATGGCACCCATGAGATCTCCAATATCATTGGGATCAGTAATGTGGTAAACTCTGGAGTCTATTCCTGACAACTCTGAATCGGTTTTTACTGCCAATTCAATCATCCACTCACAAAACCTGTCTGCAAAAAAGAAATAATTTTCAAGCAGCAGCATGTCTGACTCAATATTAAAAAAACCAAATGCCAGGTTCCCATGGCTCTCGGATCTAAATGACAAAGGCATGATTTATCTCCCTTTTTTTTCCGTGTTAGTTGGCCGGCAGGTCAATAATAAATTTTATAATACACAATTTTAAAAAGAATGTAACCATTCAGAATCGATAATCTGCAAAGGGGTTTTGCTTTTTTTCAAAAGTATTTTCCATGGATAATTTTCATACACCTGGATACCTTGGTCTGGGTTAAAGTATACGTGTATCCGTTGACAAGACAACATACTTGGAATTTTTAGGACACTCGTTTTTATTATTGACAAATAACAGGTTATATGTTTTCTATTTTAGGTAAATTTGTAATGTTTTACAAATCATATAGAGCAATCGTTTATTCAAAAACAGGAGGAAAAGAATGAACTGGGAAAAAGAAAATTTATTATTTCATTATGTTGAGAAATGGGCTGCAGGAAAACCCGATTCGGAAGCCCTTGTTTTTAATGATGACAGACTCTCTTATAAACAGCTCAAAGAACAGACGGATTTGATTGCCAAAGCATATATTGAAGCAGGTGTTTCAAAAGGCGACAAAGTTGCTCTGCTTTCCATGGCAAGAAATGAATTCATGACATCATATATGGCAGCAGGAAAAATTGGAGCTGTATGGCTTGGCCTGAACCCAAAGGCAACCATTGATGAGTTACGATATATCCTGAATGACTGCCAGCCAAAAATTTTAATGATGCTCAGAGACTTTATGGACAGTGATTTATCGCAAAATATTATTTTATTAAAAAAAGAGATGCCTTTTCTTGAAAAAGTGCTGGTGATTGGCGAAGCATTTGAAGGTTCTGAAAATTTTGATGATTATATGCAAAAAGAAAGAAATGATCTCAATGATGAGCTCGCCAAAAGAGAAGACTCAGTCTTACCCGAAGATGAAGTTCTTTTGATGTACACCTCAGGGTCAACAGGAAAACCAAAAGGTGTTGTTCATACCCATGCTAGTATTATTGAGAATATAAAGGTTCAGGCTGAAGCATTTGATATGGATGAAAAGGGTAAGGTTCTTGTACATTTTCCCATTAACCACGTTGCAGCAGATGTTGAAATGGGATTTGCAACAATTTTTACAGGTGGTTGTATAGTTTTTATGGATAGTTTTGATCCTGTAGCATCCCTTAAAATGATTGAAAAAGAAAAAATTTCTTTTCTGGGTCAGGTGCCGGTCATGTTTCTGCTTCAAATGCAGCAGCCTGTCTTTAAAGAAACTGATCTCAGCAGCTTAAAACAGATTGTCTGGGCAGGGGCGGCTGCACCCAAAATAATGCTGGATGGCCTGTCTCTTATCTGTCAAAAAACAGGGGCCAAACTTGTAACAGGCTATGGCAGTACAGAAGTGTGTGGTTTTGTGACATATACCAAATCCAACGATGGTATTGACCTGCTGCTTAAATCGGTTGGTAAAATTGCCCATCCCTTTGAGCTTAAAATTGTTGATGAACAAAGAAAAGAGCTTGAGTCAGGGCTAATTGGTGAAATTGCTGTTCGCGGTCCTTTTATGTTCAAAGAATATTTAAACAAACCTGATGCTACTTCAAATGCACTTGATCAAGAGGGATGGTATTATACAGATGATCTTGGATTTGTTGATGAAAATCAATATGTCTTTCTTACAGGAAGAAAATCAGAAATGTTTAAAACAGGCGGAGAAAATGTTTATCCCCGTGAAATTGAAGAAGTTCTTGAAACCCATCCTGGTGTGTTATTTAGTGCAGTTATCGGTGCAAAAGATGATATTTACCAGGAAGTTGGCTGGGCATTTATAATGCAAAAACCTGGTCAGGAAGTTGCAGAGAGTGAACTTGTATCCTTTTGCAAAGAAAAATTGTCCAATTTCAAGGTGCCAAAACGATTTTTCATACGACCGGTATTACCGCTTCTTGCAAATGGTAAAGTCAATAAAGTTGCATTAACAAAAGAAATGCAGACGCTATAAATGAATATACCTATTGGAAAAAAAGATTTAATATTCTCTGAAAAGCAGAAAGCAAAGCTTTTTCCTGTTGTACTGGATCTTTTTTCCAAAAAAGATTTTCATCAGGTTAATATGAGGGAAATAAGCAAAATATCCGGTATGAGTACCACAACTCTGTACAGATATTTTGCTTCAAAAGAGGACCTGTTGTTTACTGTTCTTGAGGAAAAAATCAATGAAATAGTTGTCATTACAAATATTCATGTCCAGGGAATTGAAAGTACAAAAGAGGTGTTTAGAAAAATTTTCTGGGTAACTATGAATTATTATGATCAAAATCCAGGGGTTGCAGTTGCAGCCTTTATCACTGTTCCCATGAGGGCATGGATACAGGAGAGATCATCATATACATATATCAAAGATGACGTAAAAAAGGTAATAGCCGACGCTGTAGCCCATGGCCATAAAAGAAAAAAACTCGATCCATCATTGGATATCAGGCAATATATCGATCTTTACTATATGTATTGTTATCGACAGATTCACCTTTGGTATTTCCATGGAATGAAATGGAAACTTGTTGAGGCAATCCCAAATTTTTTTGATGTGTTCTGGAAAACAATATCAATGCCAAAATAAAAATAATTGCCAGGTGCAGTCCTACAGGCCGGAACAAAAGAATAAAGTTGATTTTTACATTTACTTACCAGGATATGAAATTTTAGAATTCTAATGTCATCAATACTTAAAGATCAAGACAAATTTTCTAACGAGTGTATCCTGTGCAAACGTATTTTAAGACAAAAATCAGGACTGATCGGCCTTTTTATTATTGTATTTTTTCTTGTCATGGCAATTTTTCCGGGATTTTTTTCTCCTAATGATCCTTTGAAAATGTTTAAAACTTACAGGCTCGGACCTCCGGCAAGTCAATTTTTGTGCGGCACAGATCAACTTGGACGTGATATTTTAAGCCGGATTATCTGGGGATGCAGGTCATCTCTTTTAACAAGTTTTTTAACTGTTATGATCACTAATTTTTTTGGAACATTTCTTGGGCTTGTCAGTGGGTATTTTGGTGGTGTTCGTGATAATATAATCATGAGGTTTGTGGATATCCTGCTGTCATTTCCCTTTATTCTTCTTGCCATTCTTATAATTGCCATAACCGGGCCTGGTTTGATGCCTGTGGTGATCTGTCTTGCTATTGCCTATCTGCCATATTCTGCCAGGGTTGCAAGAGGTGCTGTTCTGGCTGTAAAGGAAAATCAATATGTTGAAGCTGCCAAAGCTGCCGGTGCCGGCAATTCCAGAATTATTTTAAAATATATTTTACCTAATATTGCGCCTACAATCATTGTCTTTGTCACCATCAATTTTTCCTATGTACTTCTGGCAGAATCGGCACTGCAATTTTTAGGTTTTGGGATGCCGCCGCCCACACCATCATGGGGATTGATGCTAAGAGAAGCCAGAAGTTTTTTTGAACTGGCACCATGGACAGCAATATTCCCAGGTATAGCCATAGCCTTGGCTGTGGTAGGATTTAATTTATTAGGAGACGGATTAAGGGATTTTTTTGATCCTAAAATGCAGGAATAAATGATTATTAAAAATTATTTTACAATGGAGGTACAAATGATTCAAAAAGTTAAAACCGCTTTGATTTTATTGGTTGCTGTTGCAATGTTTGGGACAGCAGGCCTGGCTCCCGGCCATGCAGCAGATCCTAAACAGGGAGGCAATCTTGTTTTTATGGCCTCTCCCCTTTTTGGTCTGGATATTCACAAAGAACTTTCCCATGCCAGTGTTCAATGTCTTGGCAATATATATAATTCTTTACTCACCTATGATGAAAAAGGTAATATTATTGCCGATCTTGCAAAATCCTGGCAAATATCATCCGATGAAAAGGTTTATACCTTTAACTTACATGACAATGTCTATTTCCATAATGGACGTAAATTAACTTCAGCTGATGTGCAATACTCCATCGGCCGTATCATGGATCCTAATAATGGCTCCCCGAGAATGGATACACTCTGGGCAATAGAAAAAATTGAAACTCCTGATGATCTGACTGTTAAATTTACTTTAAAAAAACCATTTGCTCCATTTCTTGCGTATGTTGCAAATCCCTGGACAGCAATTGTCGCAAAAGAGAATGTTGAAGATGGAAGCATTTTAAAACATCCTGTTGGAACCGGTCCTTTCAAGTTTAAGGAGATGGTTTCCGGCAGTTATGTGTTAATGGAAAAAAACACCAGATATTTTAAACCTGGTCTGCCTTATCTTGATACAGTTAAGCAGCAGATGGAAACAGGGGTTTCACCGGTTGTTGCAGCATTGAGAAGTAAAAAATGTGATATTACAAATCGTTCCGGCGGCGGAATCGTTCAAAATGTTAAAAGAATTAAAAATATTAATACATATAAGGCCCCGCCATTACAATATGCCAGTGTATTCTTTAACAATACCAAACCTCCGTTTGATAACCCTAAGGTTCGCCTTGCCATCTCCTATGCCATTGACAGACAAGAGATTATTGATGCGGGTATGATGGGCGTCGGACATGTAACAGCACCTGTTCCAGAAGGCCTGCTCGGTGACTTTGCAATGCCTGTCAATAAACTTGCCGGGTACAAACATAATTATGAAAAAGGAAAAGCACTGCTTAAAGAAGCAGGATTTGAAAATGGACTTACCATGAAGCTGATGGCGACAAGTGATTTTTCCGATTACCTGACAATGTGTCAGATAATTCAGGATCAGCTGAAAAATATTGGTATTAAAGTTGAAATTGTTTCCATGGAATGGGGTGCATTTATTGGCAGTATTTTTCAGACAGAAGGATATGATGCATTTCTTATAGAGATCGCACCTCTAGCGCTTGACCCGGATATCTATCTTTACCGCCTGTTTCACTCAACAGGAATCTGGAATGCAAGAAAGTTCAGTGATCCGGTTGTGGATGAACTTCTCGATAAAGGAAGACTTATTTCCAAGGCTGGTGAGAGAAAACAGATATACCATGATCTTCAAACCAGAATGGCGGATATTGGTGCTGCTGTCTGGCTTCTTAGAACAAATCTCAACTGGACAATGCAGCCATGGGTAAAGGGCACAATCATTAATCCCATGGTTGCAAAGTTTGAGACTACATGGCTTGATAAGTAGT
>JAOZST010000271.1:0-3687 GCA_029939535.1 Desulfobacteraceae bacterium
ATTATGACGATTTTAGCCAGAATAGTTTCCTCAACTTTTTATCAACTTGAATATGAAAAATAACCCTGTACCACTGCCACAGGGTTGTAAGGTTGAATGGAAAGTTCTATTCTGGAAAAGCATAAGATACCAGATATAGTGGTTCCCAAATTTTGTCTTGACTGAGCCCTATTAATAATAGTCTTCCCGATGACAGGATAAATTACGGGAGAGGACTATGAATACAAGTCGTCACTTTTTGATGGTAGTACAAACAGTTGACTTATACCATTAGTACTCATACTTTTTTATATAGTATGCGCTGTAATACTTACAGCATACCGTGCTTAAAGAAGTCTTGAGAAAACGCTGTGAAGCATACAGGGAATACTTTGCTTTAAAAAACCATTTCCTCTTTGAAATGTACCTTAAAGCAACACACTTTTTTATAACTATTTGATGCATACACCAATGGGTCAAACCATATTTTAATGATTGGTTTAAGAAGACAGTTTCATTATGAGCCTGAGCGATATTTATTAAATGCAAAAAAAATGCCGATTAGGCAACAAAAAGATATAATCATTGACAATTAACCGTATTCTTGTATCATGCAAACAGTTGTACCGTTAAAAATAACGTACAAACGTTTTTGCCTTACGGTGTATCCCTTGATCCCCGAATGTGGTCAGCCCCCCTAAGTTAGAAGCTAATATTTTTATCGAACAATTTGTTCATTGTACAAAAAATTTCATCTCCCATCAGGAGTGTTATTTTTTGAATCTATTAACTTCTAAATTGAGGAGGTCTATGCGCTTAAATAAGAACCCTTATCCCCAAAAACGTATCACTACTGCTTTGCTCCTTGCAGCCGGCACAGGAAGTCGTTTGTTCCCTCTGACACAAAAATCACCCAAATGCCTTACCCTTGTTAATGAAATATCCATATTAGAACGATTGATCAAAAGCTTGAATCAACATGGTTTCAAACGGCTGGTTGTGGTCACCGGCCACCTGGAAGACTGTATTCGTAACTTTCTGGAAACCCGAGCCGGGAACATTAAAATCGAATATGTGTTCAGTCCGTTATATAAAACAACTAATAATATATATTCTTTATGGATGGCCCGGGAAATTATCAATGAACCATTTGTACTCATTGAAAGCGATCTTGTTTTTGACCCGTCTTTATTGACAGACATGCTTTACACTGACAGGATTGCCATTGCAAAAATGGAACCCTGGCTAAACGGTTCAACCGTCACAATCAATCCATCCAAAACGGTTGATGCATTTCATAGTGATACAAAAAACAATTCAGAACAAACCCGATACAAGACAGTAAATATATACAGTCTTTCGGTTTCATCGTGGTATCGGGTTATCGAAAAACTGAACCAATATATTTTAGCCGGCAGGGTCAATGAGTATTACGAAGCCGTGTTCAGAGAAATGGTGTCTGAAAAATCCTTAACCTTTCAAGCGATCTTTTTTGACCATAAGCCCTGGTATGAAATAGACACCCTTGAAGATCTTGCTTCAGCTGAACGAATATTTCCTTCAAAATTCAGTGAGGCACTCCCTTTTTATAATCTTGATAAAAACAATTATGAACATCAAACTGCATATAATTCGGTTTTGAAAGGACAGGGCCATGCCATTGCCTGACTGTAAAAATAATGCAGAGAAATATGAATATATGTCAACCCAGCATGGTGGATATTATCGGCATGGTTTCATAGATCATGCATATCTGTATAATCTTTATTTTCCACCGGAAGACGTATTTACGTGCTTTAAAAATAACATCCATGACCTGGTATTGAATTATCCAGTTGCCCAGGATGTTCTTGCTTCACTTGTCGGAACAATTATTAATCAAAAGCCAGAGTATATTGTTGTTGGAAATGGTGCAGCAGAACTCATCAAAATTGTTTCAGGGCATCTTGCCAAAAAGATCATTGTTCCTGTGCCTTCTTTTAATGAATACGCCAATGCTGCACCAAAGGATTGCGTCATTGAATTTCCACTTGAATTTCCATCCTTTCAACTCGATGTGGAAAAATTTGCAAATCAGGCGATTAAGGAAAAAGCGGATATTGCTGTGGTGGTAACACCGAACAATCCAACTTCAATGGCTGTCCCAAAGTTCGATCTGATACACCTTGCAAAAAAACTAGGCCAACATAAATGCCAATTGGTAATTGATGAATCCTTTATTGACTTTGTACAGAATCCGGATCAGTTATCCATGGCTTCTGAAATTGAGCGATATCCAAATATCACTATTTTCAAAAGTATGAGTAAAGCATATGGAATCTGCGGTCTTCGACTGGGTTATCTTTTAACGGCAAACGCAAATTTTGCCGATGCAGTACGACAGGGTGTCCACATCTGGAACATCAACGGATTTGCCGAAGAATTCTTGAGAATTTTGCCTGATTTTCATGAAGAGTTTATCAAGAGCTGTGCACTGGTGAAACAAGACCGCGGAAAACTTTATAAAGATCTGAAAAGCCTGGTAGGAGGAACCATTCATAAACCAGATGCCAATTTTATTTTTTGTCGTCTGCCCGAAGGAGCCCCAGATGGTCCGGAAGTGACTAAAAAATTATTTGTTGAGCATAACATATACATCAAACACTGTAATGGGAAAACCATGCCGGAGGCGGATCGGTATATTCGTATTGCTTCTAGGACAAATAAAGAAAATTCTAACCTGGTGGATGCATTGGTATCTATCCTTGGTTATAAAAACTGATAAAGAGTTCATGATGAATAAAATTAAAAATGACCAAACCCATCAAGCCGGGATGCTTTTTTTTGCCAAAGATCTTCCTAATATCTGTTCTCTCACTGGGCTTTTATGTGCGTTTCTAGGAGTTTATTTTGCAATTTTACAAAATTTTCCAATGGCAATACTTGGTATGATATGGGCGGTTTTATTTGATTGGACAGATGGCATCATTGCCCGTAAAATAAAAGGAAGAACAGATAAACAAAAGAATTTCGGAGCTCAGTTGGATTCATTGATTGATATGGTAAGCTTTGGGATTTGTCCAGCTGTTTTTCTTTTAAGTTATGGCGGGTTCAGTGCATGGTTTTTGCCAGGTGCTTTTGTGATTGTCGCCACCGGCGCGATACGGCTGAGCTATTTTAATGTTTTCGGCCTTGTAGACAGCACCACATATAGGGGACTTGCGCTTGACAACAATGTTATTGTTTTTGCTTTTATTTTTTTGTTTGAACCAATATTTGGCACTGCATTTTTTTCAATTCTACTCTATGTTATGTTCATGACCATGGCCGGGTTTAATCTTTCACCGCTGCGAACACCAAAATTTGCTGGCAAATGGTTTTATGTACTCATGGTTTATACTGTGGCATTGACAATTATCTACTGCTGGATATTATCAGCCCGAGTATAGCTTAACAAATAAAAGGTAACCCCTCTGAACAAGAATAGGTTTTCCACCTTTATGATCAATGACTCAAACATAGTAACCAGAATTTAATTTTTTTTCCTCAGTGGGAGTGAGTGAATCGGGGATTCTAACAAAGAATACAAAGGTGATGTTTGCAGTCACGCCCATTCATTTTTTCTGGATATTTTTTTTAGAAGGCTCTTTCAAAACCCTAAAAAAATTGTCGGGGAATACATAAATAAAGGTGATATTGTAATTGACCTTGGATGCGGGCCTGGATTTT
>JAOZST010000272.1:0-3684 GCA_029939535.1 Desulfobacteraceae bacterium
CATCATGGGAAGAAATATGGGCTGAACCAAAAGTCGCAGCAAGGAGATCTCAATGTTTCGAATCTCAACCGGGACATGCCGCTACATGGATTCGAATTGGAGAGATTATTGCGATGGATATTGAATGTAATCCCTTTGATAAGAATCTTTTTAAACAGGCGTTGCAAACCATACGAGGTTTAACTCTCAAGCCTCCTGAAAAATTCATTCCTCAGATGATCCAAATATGTGCACAGGCCGGAGTCGCACTTTCGTTAGTACCAGAAATGCCAAAAGTCCCGTGGAGCGGTGCTACTAAATGGCTAAACTCTAAAAAAGCAATGATAATCATTAACTTAAGGGGAAAAAGTGAAGATAAATTTTGGTTTTCTTTTTTCCATGAATCCGGCCATGTGATAAATGATAATAAAAAGTCTCTATACATAAATGATCATAGCGATGATCCCGTTGAAAAAAGAGCTGATGAGTTTGCTGCAAGTATTCTATTTCCCGATGACTGTAGGGATCAAATACGCTCCCTTAGGACCAAGACGCAAATAAAAAATTTTGCTAAGAAAATAGCTTTAAGTCCTGGCATTGTTGCTGGGCAGTATCAATTCCTTACAGGTCAATGGTCCTGGTATCAGGGTTTGATACAAAAATTCGTTTGGGAAAGCTAATGCTGAAGAGTATGGCAGGCTGGTTGGAAATGGCTCTGGACGTAAATTACATCAAAATGCTATTTCAGAAACCCTGCAATTTCAGCCACTTTCAAAACAAAAAAAAGAGCCCTGCAATTACAGGGCTCTTAATATTAAAATTTGCGGTCCTTAGTCTAAGGTATTCGTTAAAACGGGATATCATCGTCCGGGATAGTGCCCTGTCCACCGGTCATACCCGGGCTGGTCTGGCCCTGAAAATTATTGCTGTTGGGTGCTGATGCTTCCTGGGGCTGTCCATTGCCGGACTGGTATCCACCCTGATTTCCCTGGCTGGTCTGGCTGCTTTGATTCCCCTGGTAGTTACCGCCCCCCTGGTTTCCCTGATAACCGCCGCCACCCTGGTTGTCCTGCCTGTCGCCCAGAAATTGGAAATTGTTTGCAATCACATCTGTGGAATAATGTGTCTGGCCGTCTTTTTCCCAACTACTGGTTTGAAGCCGTCCTTCTATATAAATTTGTCTTCCCTTGGAAAGATATTTTTCACAGGTTTCAGCCTGTTTACCAAAGACCACGATTCTATGCCATTCCGTTTTTTCCTGCTTTTGTCCGGTATTTTTATCGGTCCATTGTTCACTGGTGGCAATTGAAAAATTGACAACTGCCAGGCCCTGCTGGGTATACCTGATTTCAGGGTCTCTTCCCAGTCTTCCAATGAGCATTACCTTATTTAATCCAGCCATTTTATATACTCCTCAATATATTGATTGTTGATTATTAGATACATTTATATGCTCATAGGAAGAGCAAATTGTCAATTATTTGTTGTCCGGATATTTTCTCATTCAATAAAATTTCTCTGAATTGATTTGCCTTGACAAGATAGTCTCCTGGGAGTATGTTGCTATTAAGGTAGCAACATAATAAAAAGGTAAAAAATTATGGAAACCAAATCACCATTAAAAGACCTGGGCTTTTCCCAATATGAAGCTGCCTGCTATATGTCCCTGGTTGCTAGTCATCCCATTAACGGTTCCCAATTGAGCAAAATCTCAGGAATTGCCCGGTCCCGGATATATGATGTTCTTCGTAATCTCATATCCAGGGGATATGTCATTGAAGTGGAAGCGGGTCAATATGCTCCTTTGCCCTCGGATGAACTGATCCGGAGATTAAAAAAAAATTTTGATAAAAATATTGATGCCTTTAAAAAAGAAATTTCAAAAGTTTCCCTGACAGAAAACTGTGAATATGTCTGGACTTTGACCGGGTATGACAATGTCATGGAAAAGGCCAGGGAGATGATAGAAGCTGCCGAGGAAGAGATCTATGTCAGACTCTTTCCCCAGGCAGATGAGCATCTTTCTGAGTATTTATCAGCTGCAGACAAAAAAGGGGTTTCCATTCGTTACATTGCCATGGGCAGGATTCCCGAAAAATTTGATATCCAGGTAACCCATCCCGGCCATGAAACCCTGATCAAAACCATTGGCGGCAGATCCTTTGATATTATAACAGATAAAAAAGAAGCCCTGGTGGGAATATTTGAAACAGGGAACAAAGACAACTCCCCAATCAACTGGACACGAAACCATTGGTTCATCATTGCCAACCGGGACAGCCTCCGCCATGATTTTTACCATTGCTTCCTGGAGAAAACCCTGGACAGGAACCTTGCACTCACAGACAGAGAAAAAAAAATTTACCAGACCATTAAAGAAGATAACTAAAGTAAAAAAGATAATTAAAAATTATATATATAAATTAAGGAGATAAACATGACTGCCATGCGTAAAATAAGCTATTTTGACGGATTTTCCAATGAAAGCGACAAAACCATTTTCAATTTGGAAGAAGATTTTGGCGCCCATCATTATGAAAGAATCAATCTGGTGGTCAGACACGCCAAAGGCTGCTGGCTCACCGATGACAAGGGCAAAAAACACCTGGACTGTCTGGCTGCCTATTCAGCTGCCAATCCAGGACACCACCACCCCACCATCACCAATGCAGTCATGGATGCCCTCATTGGAAATTATGCTTCGGTCCTGTCCAATGTGGTTTATACTGATCCCCTGGGAATTTTCCTGTCTGAAGCTGCTAAATTTGCTCCCCAGATGGGACCCAGGTTTGGTGCCCACGGCAACAAGGTTCTGCCCAAAAACGGAGGAGTAGAGTCCGTTGAAACTGCAATCAAGGCCATGCGGTATTATGGATTCAAAGAAAAGGGAATCAAAGATGGAAACCAGGAGATCATTGTCTTTGACAATAATTTCCATGGCAGGACAATTTCCGTGGTATCTTTTTCCTCCAGTAAAAAATACAGTGAAGGCTTCGGCCCCCTGACCCCGGGATTTGTATCTGTGGAATTTGGAAATATTGATGCGGTTAAAAAAGCCATCAACCCAAACACCTGCGGTATTCTGGTGGAACCTTTCCAGGGAGAAGGCGGCATGAAAATTCCGCCCAAAGGATTTTTAAAAGGCCTGCGGCAATTGTCCGACGATAATGATCTTTTCCTGGTCTGTGATGAAATCCAGGTGGGCATGGGCAGAACAGGGAAAAAATTCTGCTTTGAACATGAGAATATTGTGCCGGACGGAGTGATTCTTGGCAAAGCCCTTTCCGGAGGACTTGTTCCTTTATCCGTGTTCATTACCAATGCTAAAATCATGGACATGGTTTTTTCAAAAGGTTCTGACGGATCCACCTTTGGCGGATATCCCCTGGCCTGTGTAGCAGGAGCAGCCTCTCTCAAGGTATTTGAAGAGGAAAATCTGGCAGACCAGTCTGCTGCCAAGGGAAAAATCCTTAAAGCACGCATTGAAAAAATTGCCGCCAGATCTTCCCATGTAAAAGAGGTGAGGGGAAAAGGTCTTTTCATCGGAATTGAGGTAAAAAACGGCAATGCAATGGAATTTTGCCAAAAACTGCTCAAACTGGGTCTGATTGTCAATGACAGCCACGGACATACCATTAGGATTTCCCCTCCCCTGGTCATTAATGAGGAAGAGATGGATTTTCTGGTTACCCAGCTTGAAAAGGT
>JAOZST010000098.1:0-2811 GCA_029939535.1 Desulfobacteraceae bacterium
AAATTGTATTTCTTCATTTTATAATAAAGCAGCTGTCGTGAAATACCCAGTTTTCTGGAGGTTTTACTAACATTTCCCCTGTATTCCAGCAGAAACCTGCGTACTAATTCCTGTTCCTGCTCTTTTTTATGGGAAATAAGATCACCACTTATCATTTGGGTACTTTCCCCGGTCCTGGAATGGGGAGGTATTTTATTCCCATTCCCCAGGCCAAGGGATTTATGTTTGACAGACCAATTTGAAAAATGGGACTGGAGGTGCTTCATGGCAATTTTATCACTGGTCCCGATTATATTCATGGCCCCTTCTATCACATGTTCCAGCTCCCGGACATTGCCTGGCCAATCATAGGACTGGAAGGCTTCCATGACATTATCCTCAATGCCGTTGACATTTTTATAAAGCATTTTATTGTGTTTTTGAATAAAATGCCTGACCAGGAGAGGAAGATCCCCCAGCCTGCTGCGCAGAGGAACAATATGGATAAAAACAACTCCCAGCCTGTAAAAGAGATCTGAACGAAGGCTTTTATCAACAATGGCCTGATGTGGGTCCTGGTTTACGGAACTGATAATCTTTAAATCAAATTTAATTTCCTTTAACTCCCCGACCCTTCTCACCTTTCTCTCCTGGATGATCCTGAGGATTTTACTCTGAAGCCCCACAGGCATGGAATTGATTTCATCCAGGAAAATAGTACCCTTACTGGTCCTTTCAAAAAGGCCTGCCTTGTTGATGGCCCCGGTAAAAGCCCCCTTGGAGGTACCAAACAATATCCCCTCCAAAAGGTTTTCCGGAATAGCCGCGCAATTGACCGGGGTATACTTTTTTTCACTTCTGGGGCTGTGGTTGTGGATGGCCCGGGCAAACAATTCCTTACCGGTTCCTGTTTCCCCGTAAAGCATGACCGGTGAAGGAGTATGGGCTGCCATGCCTGCGGCATTCAGTGCATCTCTGAATGCCGGATCTTCACCTATAATACTGTCAAAGGTAATCATCTGGGTTTTCATGCGCTGTTTTTTTGCAGGCATTTTCATGGATGCCAGGGTTTCAGCCAGCACATTATAATCCCGCACAAAACCAATGGACCCCACCATCTCATCCCCATTAAATATGGGGAAAACATTGTGGATGGTATTGGCAAATTTCCCCATGCGGGTCCTGTAATAAATGGGCTGGTCAATAATCGGCTGTTGGGTGATCAAACACTGCATGAACATGCTGGACTCATTGTCCAGGTCATAGACATCCACGATCCTGTTAAATAATGCATTTTCAGGGTCCAGTTCATCAATGCGGGACATGGCATCATTGTAATAGACAATGACCCCATCAACATTGGTAATGAGGACGCCATCATTATATTTATCAAAAACTGCCAGAAAATTAGCATTATCCAGATCAAATAAAAACTTCCTGGCTTTTTGTTTTGAAAAAGAATTCATCTTATAATTGTTTTGTCAGTTCCGGAATAATTTCCATTAGATCCCCTGTCACGTAATAATCACTGTTTGCCACTATGGCGGTATTTTCATCACTGTTAACGGCAATGATCATCTTTGCGGTTTTCATTCCCGCAAAGTGCTGCATGGATCCGGAAATACCACAGGCAATATATACCAGCGGACTGACCTTTTCACCGGTCTGACCCACCTGGTGGGCATAGGGAATCCAGCCAAGATCCACGGCCACACGGGATGCCCCCACTGCTGCATTCATTTTTTCAGCACAGTCAAATAAAATGGAAAAATTTTCTTTGTTTTTCATACCCCGGCCACCGGCAATGATGATCTCTGCTTCCGAAAGACTAATACTCTGGTCATCTGCCCCTGACTGATCCCCATAGTCCCTGAACAGAACCTTGAAATTATCAGGAATGGAATTATCAACATCAAAGGAAAAATATTCCGGTTCACATGGGCAGGGCACTGCCTGGACAGCATTGGGCCGGATACCAAACAAAACAAACTCACCCTTTAATTTTATACTTGCAATGGCCTTGCCTGAATACTGGGAGGTCCTGGCAACATTATTATTCAAATCCACATCCATGCAATCCATTACCAGAGGGGCATCCAGCAATGCAGCCACCCTGGGAATAATATCCCTCCCCCTGGCACTTGACAGGCCAAGAATCGTGTAGATATCCATTTCCTTTGCAGCGGCAGCTATATTTGAGGCCTGAACCATTGGATTCTCCATGGCCCGGGCCTGGAACCCCATATCAACGATTCCATGTACTCCCCAGGCGGCCAGATTATCCTTTACCCTGTCTTTTTTGTTATCATCAATCCCGTTTTCAGACAGGATAAAAGCATAGATTCGGGCATCATCCTTCTGAGCCAGGGTAATGACCCCGTAATTTGTCTCCTTGATCTGCCCGTTTTCAGTTTCCCGATTTTCTGTCTCCCGATTTTCTGTCTCCCGATTTTCTGTCTCAATGATTATTCCGATTTTTTTCATGATATGACCTTTGCTTCATTTTTCAGGATATTAACCAATTTAGCGGCAATCTCTTCAGGGGAGCCTTTGATCTCTTTGGGTGAACGTTCCTGGACCAGGGGCTCCAGCCCCACAATGGATGAGCTGCCCATGGGCTGTTCAAAGTTCAGATCCTTAAAATCAATTAAATGCACAGGCTTTTTCCTGGACTTGACCACATCGGGAAAGGTGGGGTAGGCAGGGGTGTTCAGCCCTCTCCCAGCAGCAATGACACAGGGAAGTCCCAGATCACAGGTTTTTATTTTCCCTCCCCCAAGGTCATATTCCACAATGACACGGCCAGGCCCGGCCTTATCCGCCACAGCCTTA
>JAOZST010000098.1:2911-13733 GCA_029939535.1 Desulfobacteraceae bacterium
GCCTTATCCGCCACAGCCTTAACCGCCACAGCATTGGTCACCACGGGAAAATCAAACAAAGCGCCCAGACGAAACATGGTCTGCATTCCCTCTGAATCAATGGACTCCTTTCCAGTAAAAATGATGTCTGGATTACCGTCCTGTTCAATGGCTGTTTTCAGAGCTCTTGCAGTTGTCATGCTGTCATGTATCCTGTTGGTATGAATTAATATACCACGATCAGCGCCCATGGCCATGGCGGAACGGATGGTCTTTTCCGCATCTTTTTTACCCAGGCACACCGCAATAATTTCCGATCCCTTATATTCTTTTTTTAGCACAGCAGCTTCAGTGACTGCATGTTCATCAAAGGGATTGAGTAAAAATGCTATGTTTTCGTCAATTCCGCAGTTATCCTGGCCATTTTTATTATTATCACGAATTGTGATATTTGCCGCAGAATCAGGAACATTTTTTATACAGACATAGATTTGCATATCTTATATCCTAGGTTTAAGTTATTCGCAATTATAGCCTTGACAGGCATTTTACAAATATCAAAGGCAGCGCTGGTTTAATATAGAACCTGCGCTGCCTTTGATGTTTTTATCATCTAAATTTTTCTGGTGCTGGAAAGACCAATGGGTCGTCCAGACCAGGCTGATTTAAAATTTTTATCCGTTTACTGAAAAACTGGAGTTATAATTGATCTCTCTTTTTCTTGAGAAAAATCCAACATCCATGGTCCGTTTGGTATACTTATATGTAAACTGAAACGGTTCTTTGTCATGGTCCAGTCCTTTTTCACAGGCTTCAATTAGTTCCGCCATCATAAGGCCTACAACAGGGGCATTTTTGTACTGGTTGCCGGAAGAACCGATTGCCATATAGAATCCAGGCAGATCTGATTTATCGTATATTGGAATCCAGTCATCGGAACAATCATATAGGTCAACAACTCCCTTGGGCTGGTTGGGAACCTGCAGGGTGGGGATTCTTTTCCCAAGACGGTAGCACTGGGCTTTCCACTGCTCTTCGGTCAGGACATTGTCACGGCCATGGCCGCCTTTTCCTTCATAGAAATCATCGGGATCAACCCATTCCTGGGGATCGCAGTCCGGATCTTCAGAACCAATGAGAAATGTGTTTCCGACTTCAGGTCTTACATAGCATCCAATATCACCGTCAGACATGTGGTATCCTGTGTTCAGATAATCATAGTCATCTGGAGAAGGGCAGTACATTACTTCGTGGCGAAGGGCCTTAGTCTTGATGTTGCAGCCTTCCCAAACACCTTCTGCCATCTGATTGATCTTAAAGGAGTGAGGTCCACCAACATTCACGACAATACCTGCATCAATCTGGGTTCCGTCTTTTAAGGTAATACCGCTCACCTTACCGTTTTCGCTTCGAACATCCACGACCTCGGCATTGAACATGAACTTGGCACCTTTGGCTTCAGCCGCCCTCATGATATTATGGGCAGACAGGGCAGGGTCATTTACATACCCGGCTTCAGGACAGAAAATTCCACCTTCAAGATATTCAGTGGGTTCATCGTAAAATTTGGGATCTTCAGGACGTCTGATGGGCCAGAATTTATGGAGATCAACAACAGGTACTTTCCCTTTTATCTTGTCATTGTCCCATTCTTCATAGACAACACCCACTTCATCATAGTTTGCCTGTACTTTTCTCCAGTCATGGCCTTCAGATTTCAGCAGGATGGACCCTGTGTTCATGTATTTGGCATGGCCTTTTTCATCTTCAGTATGGTCCAGGTATTCTTCCCAGTTCAGCCAGTATTTAAAGCCTTCATAGGCCATAGCAACCCCGTCAGCCGTTGAATAATGTGCCCGTACAATGGCACATGATCCAGCTGTAGAACCTTCTCCGGCATCGGGAAGCTTATCAACGCTGAGGGTCTTGTATCCCTTCTGGGAAAGTTCATAGGCAATGGGGGCTCCAATAACACCCGCACCAATAATAATTGCATCAAATTTGTCGTTCATTATTATATCTCCTTTGTTTATAAACTTTTTATCCATTCTGTAAATTTTGTTTCACCTGCCGGTGCAAGCCCAAACTCTTCTCCCGCATGGAGGATGGCATGGATTATATCTCTTCCATATCCCCTGGAGCATGTCAGGACCACGCAGGATTTTTCTGCATCCCGGCTCAGGGCAACTATCTGGCAGGGCACATGGGAAAAAGGCCCCTGGGACAGAAATGGAGTTTCCCTGGCAGTATCCATAAAATCCAGTGAAGACAGTTTTTCACAAATTGAAAAAACTGCTTCTCCAATGATTGCGACAAAAACAGTGCCCTCTGTCACATCTGTGTATTCAGGTTCTGCCGGCATTTCAAAGCCATCTCCATCCAAATGGTATAGAGAAGTCTGGGTGCCATTCATCCTGTTAACCAGGACTCCGTTTTCCAGAACAGACTGGCAGGGGACTTCAGGAATACTTATCCCAAAGGGTTTCTTAGAACCTAGGTCAGAACACTGCAGATCAAGCCTTGTTCTATGACTCAGGTCCACAAGCCAGGGTCCTTCACCCTGGTTATGGTATTCCAGAACCACATTCCAATTATCCCGCACCTCTTTTTTGAGAGGTGTTGATTTAAACACAACAGGTGAGTATCTTTTTATCTCTTTCATGATATTTCCCTTACATTTTCATCCGTTTGCCTTCAGGATCATAAAACGGCATCTTCACAACTTTTCCGTAAATCAGTTCACCGTTGCACTCATCTTCATAAATGGACAGCCTTGTACCGATCTTGGCAAGATCCCCTTCAACCAGAGCCATACCTACGGCTTCGTTCAATGAAAAACTATCCCTGGCCGTGGCAATATATCCACGTACTTTTTCATCCACAACCAAAGCACCGTCCCTGGGGGCACGGCCATTATTTTCCATCTTAAAACCCACAAGCTTCAAACGTGTATTGTCCTTTTCTGCCTGGCGCAGGGCAACAGCTCCAACGGTTTTTGCCTCTGCCTTGGAGCGGTCCCAGAGAAATCCCAGGCCCACGTCCAGCAGATTGGTCCGCTGTTCTGATTCCTGGCCCAGGATGATATGACATTTTTCCATGCGAAGTACATTCTGGGCTTCCACCCCGAAATTCTGAATATTAAACTCTTTGCCTGCCTCATTAAGCATGAGCCACAAAGACTTCATATAGGAAGAAGGCACATGGAACTCATAGGAAAGCTCACCCACAAAGCCCAGACGCATGGCACGGACCTTTATGGTGTCTGCAATGGTAATTTCCTTGTATACAGAATATCCGAATGCTTCATTGGAAATATCAATATCCACTATCTTTTCAAAGACTTTTCTGGCGTTGGGGCCGGAAAGGTTGATCACTCCCATGGAATCAGTCAGATTAACCAAAGCAAAATCCCAGCCATCATACCTTGTATGGTAGCGGATCCACTCCACAGTCTGACCGGCCCGGCCGGAAGAAGTGGTGAAATAATAATCATTTTCACCCTGTTTAACCACAACTCCGTCATCAATAACACAGCCGTCTTCGTTACACATGGCAGTATATTTAACCCGGCCTTCCTTGACTTTGGTCATGTCAGACACAAAAACCCGCTGAAGGGCTTTCAGGGCATCTGGCCCGTGAATCCTGAATTTACCAAGGGTGGAACCGTCCAGCATACCTACATTATTCCTGACATTTTCAATTTCCTTTTTACTGGTCAGATCACTGGAAAAATACCGGGCCCGCTGCCACACTCCAATGTTCCTGAAAATACCCCCGTCTTTTTTCTGCATCTCATCCATGGGAGTAATTTTAAACATATTATGATTTGTACCTGCATAGGTCGCTATCATGGTGGGTACCAGAGGCGGTCTCACAGTGGTAGGCTTAATGGAAACATCAGATAATGTCTGGTATTTGGCAGTAAAAAGCGGCAAATTGTGACCGGGTATGCCGCCCTGGCCTGGTCCAAGGCCTGCACCGGAAAAACGTTTGATCAGTTCCGGCACATCAAAACCCTTTTCAATGGTCTGCTTGACATTTTTAACGCTGACATCCTCATCAAAACAGATAAAGCTTTTCCTGCCCTTTACAGGTGCTGTCACCAGCTTACTGCCCCTGGTGGGTCCTGGAAGGGCTTCCAATTCTTTTCTGGCTTCCCCTATATCTGCAATGGAACAATTTTCACAATCAAAGGCTGCCTTAAGACCGGCAAGTTTTCCTGATGCCTCAATAGCCTTACCATCATCAAGTCCCAGCATTCTGCCGGCAGCATGCATTTTTTTGGGCAGTTCAACGGGCAGAAAAAATCCAGTGTGATTGTCATACTTTAGTTTAGCCTGAGCCACTGTCAGGGCACCTGTCACAGGTGTGTACCCGGCCGATGCAACCAGAAGATCACAGTCAAGGATTTTGGAGACTGTTCCGTCAATGCTGGTAATTGTAACCTTTTTTACCTGTTTGCTGCCATGGGCCTTTGATGCTACCCAGCCTTTGAGCAGGGTTATCTTTCGATCCTGGACAGCTTTTACCAGGGCAGTATCCTGGCCATCTTCCCTGATATCTGCAATGCATTCAATGGTAAGGCCAAGATCAGACAGGCTGATTGCAGCTTCCAGGCCCATGTCGTGTCCAATACTGAACACAGCTTTTTTCCCGGGCAAAAGTCCGTAGGTATTTGCAAGGCGCAGGGCACAAGCTACCTGCATCACACCTGGACGTTCGTTATTATCAAAAAGAAGTGGCCTTTCAATACAGCCCGTGGCAACCACTACTGAATTGGCCCTGATTTCCACATATCTTTCATCAAAGGCATCTGACTCTTTGCCAATCTGAAAACCGGTAATCAAGTTATTGTTGTAAGCACCCACCATGGAAGTATGGGTCAACACCCTGATATTGGGCATTTTTTCAACCTCAGCCGCCAGTTGGGCTGCCCGGCTGTTATAGGACTGGCTATTCTGAAATTCAGCAGACCTGTACTCAAAACTGCCCCCAAGCCAGGGCCTGGATTCCATGAGAATCACCCTCAAACCTTTTTCAGCTGAAGCAAGGGCCGCAGTCATTCCGGCAGGCCCGCCGCCCAGGACGCAGACATCTGCTGTGGGATAAATTTCATCATATCTGCCTGTCATTTCAAAATCAGGGGAAAGCTTTCCAATACCAGCTGCTTTTCTGATCTGTTTCATGGCAATGGGCCAGATTTTTGCAGGCTTGTGCATGACATCATAATAGAACCCGGCAGGCATTGCCCAGTCCATCTTATCCATGAATCCCATCATATCATTTTCAGCAGATCCTTTGACGTTCTGTTCCTTAATGACCATGTTGGATTTCAAAAGGGTGTTCTCAGTCCGGACATTGGGTATGCCGTCCACTTCCATCATGGTGTTGGAGCTTTCGCCGTCCAGGCTGTAAAGTCCCCTGGGCCTGTGATATTTCAGACTCCTTGCATAGAGCCTGACACCATTTGCATAAAGGGCCGTTGCAATGGTATCCCCTTTGGACCCGTAAAATTTGTTGCCCTTATATATAAAAGGAATTTTTTCACTTGAATCAATTCTCAATGTGGGCAGATGATTAAACCTGTTCATCGTTCATAGCCTCCTGGTTTGGTGCCACCTGATCTGATGCCACCGGGTCTGATGCTGACGGGGCTTCCTGTTCAAGATTAGTAGTTGTATCCCGGGATATGGTAAACCATGATCCGCAACCATCCTTGTGAAACCACCACTCCTCCTGTACACCTGCAACACAATTATTCATGTGTGCATAGTCACACCAGGTTTCCGGAGTCAGATCCTTTTCTTCAGGTCTTGGACCTTTTTCTTCTCCGCCATATCTAAATTCATACCCGTTTCTCTTTCCACAGACCGGACATGTAATTGTTAAAGCCATTTTTATTTCTCCTCTTTGGGGTCTTTGGGGTCATCATCTTTGGGGTCAGGCTTGTGTAATTGCGTTATTTGGCCAAATAACGCAAATACACAATCCAGACCCCACGCAAGCCTCAAGCCTGACCCCACGCAAGCCTGACCCCATCCAATTTAGTTGTCCGCGCTATAACTGACAAGGGCTGCTGTTTCACCCATGAGCTTATGCTCCTGGTATCGTTTGAGGGCAAAGGGTTTCAGCATATCAGGGCAGGTATTAGTGGCCATGAACTCAGCCATGTATTTGCCCACTGCTGAACAGGATTTAAATCCAAAATATCCCCAACCGCAATCCATGAAAAAGCCTTCAATCTGGTTATTGCCATCCATGATGGGTGCCATGTCCGGAGTCATATCAGCCAGGCCTCCCCAGATTCTCATGAACCTGAGCCCCCTCAAACTGGGCAGGAATTCCGACAAAGCTTCTGCCTGGTGTTTAATATAATGGGCAGTGTTCAGGGTGGTGTAATTGGGCCATTGGTCCATGTGGGCACCTGTGGCAATTTCTCCCTTTAAGGTCTGGTTGGCATAGCAATGATATGCACCCGAAGAAACCACATGGTTCAGCAGGGGTTTTATGGGCTGGGTTACCATGGCCTGAATGGTCAGAACAGATATGGGAAGCCTGATTCCCAGGAATCCATTGATTAGGGAAGCAGAATACCCTCCCGCTGAAACAAGGACCTGTTTGGTATTGATCACTCCCTTATCCGTGGTAACAGAGGTAACTTTTCCATTCTTTGTACCAATCCCTAAGGCTTCGGTCTGCTGATGGATCTCAACTCCTTTTTTGGTAGCACCCTTGGCAAGTCCCCATACCACTGCATCATGGCGGACAACACCACCCGGCGGATGGAACATGGCACCGTGGATGGGAAAGGTAATATCCTCGGAAATATTCAATGCCGGGACCAGTTCCTTTGCCTCTTTTGAGTCAATAAGATGGGACTCAACCCCATGGAATTGTGCCGTGGCAATGGTCATCCTGGCTGCTTTCATTGCAGCTTCAGAATGCATAAGGTTAAGGTTTCCGCAATTGTTAAACATGAGGTTGTAGTCCAGTTCTTTGGTCAGAACCGGCCACAGATCCAGGGCCTCCTTGTACAGCGGCACATTGTACTGGGTCCGCTGGTTGGCACGGACAATGGCCGTATTTCTTCCAGCGCCGCCAAAACCGATATAATTCTTTTCGATAATAGCGATATCAGTTATGCCATGCTGGGTTGCAAGGTAGTAAGCTGTTGCCAGACTGTGAAGTCCGCCCCCAATGATAACCACATCATAACTTGATTTAAGTTTGGTTTTTTTTCCCCACATGGGTTTTTTTTTCAAAAACATTGGCCTTCTCTTCAAATTTTTGGATTTATATTGGTTTCTGACTTATCCATTGTTCTCAATACTCCATGAAAGAAATTGTGTCAAGAATTAATTTTTAAAATGATAGTTTTTCTTTCATAAATACTTGACAAAATAATTTGTTTAAATTAATACTCAATAAAATTAAGAAATTAGCTTTAGGATCTTAATATTGCAACCCATGCTTAAAATATAGATAAAAAGGCTTTTCCAATGAATGATGCTGCATCACATCCGGTTATAAATGAAATCTCAGCCAAACTGGATACCCTGACCCCCAAGGCCCAGGCCCTTGGAACCTATATTATGCAAAACCCCTCCAAAGTAGTATTCATGACAACAAAAGAGCTGGCAGAGGCATGTGAAACCAGCGAAGCGACCGTGGTAAGATTTGTCAGCACCCTTGGATATAAGGGGTATTCCGATTTTCAGGATGCTTTAAAGGATTTTGTTAACACCGGACTTTCCCTGCCGGACCGTATTGATATCAAAGGCATAAAAGAACCGGGGTTTGACCGCCTCCACCGTGGAATCCTGGAGGAGCTCAACAATCTCAAATACCTTTACGAACATATTGATGTGGAAAAAATGAACCTGTTTGTGGAACACCTGGACAAAAGTCCGGCCGTTTACGTCACAGGCTCCAGGCTCTCTTACACCTTTGCCTATTACCTGGGCTGGTCCCTGACCAAAATCAGAAAAAGTGTCCACATCCTCAAAGGCAGTGATTCCACTGCCATGGATAGACTTACCAATGCTCCGGATAAAAGCCTGGTGGTGCTTGTGGCAACCACCAGATATCCCAACGAACTCATCAAATTAAGCAAAATGATCCGCAGGTGCGGTCACACCCTTCTGGCCCTGACCGACAGCAATATCTCCCCTGTAATCCAGTTTGCCGATCTCTCCCTGGTTGTGCCGTCCAAATCCATACCATTTATTGGGAATGTCTCAGGGATATTGGCAGTTATCCAGTATATAGTCCAGGAACTGGCCAATAAAAAAGGAGAAAGCCTCCGTGAGTACCAGGAACACCTGGAACAGGTCTACCTGGAAAATGATATCCTGTTTAATCTTGACCCCAAATAAACCATAAAAAAACAAGATAGGTTGTGAGTCTTTTCCACGATATTACCAGAAATTAGATATAAAGACATTAAAAACAAAAAAGAGGAAATTATGTTAAAAACCCAGGAAGAGTTACTAAAAGTATTATCCGGCATCCCGGTTGAGTACACCAACCACGAACACCCGGCTGTTTACACCGTGGAAGAGGCTGACCTGCACCATGAAGGCATAGAGGGAGTTCACAGTAAAAATCTTTTTTTCAAGGATAAAAAGAAAAATCTTTTTCTGGTGGTAACCCTGTCTGACAAACCTGTCAACATAAAGGAGCTGGCCAAAAAAATCGGGGCAAAAAGTCCGTCCTTTGGAAAACCAGACCTTTTAATGGAGGTCCTGGGAGTTATTCCAGGCGCTGTCACCCCGTTGGCCGCTGTAAACATAAAAGAGCAGCCCGTTAAAATTATCCTGGATAAAGAGATGATGGAAAATGATCTCTTAAACTTTCATCCCCTGGTTAACACAGCCACAACTACCATTGCATCAAAAGATCTGATAAAATTTCTGGAGCATTGTAACCAGGAACCTGAAATCATACGGCTTTAGTTTTCCTCTTCTTTGCTTTGATCTCCACCTTCACCTTGGTCTCTGTTCAGGTCTTCGTCCTGATCCTCATCCTGGCGGGGATCCATGTGCAGGGCCACAGAAGAAGTCTTTTTCATCATAACAAAATCAACTTGTTCTTCCGCAGGCAGAATCTGAACCGATTCCTTCTGCCGCAGCAATAAAGTGATCACAGAATAAAGACTGCTTATGCCCATAAAATAAAAGTAAAACCCATAGGGAGATCCAGAAAGGGTCATCACGGTTGAAACAGCTACCGGTCCCAGTGATGACCCCACACCATAGGCAAGCAAAAGTGCTGAACTTACCTTGATCACATCCTCAACATCAAACACATCATGGGCTCGGGCCACTGCCACAGGATAAAGGGTAAACACAAAACCGCCAAACAGAATTGTTGCCCCCAGTAAGGCATTAATGGAATTTTGGGCAAAAAATATCATTAAAAGACTAACTCCTGTAACAACAAATCCAAGAAAGGGCAGGACCAGGGACCTGTCAAACCGGTCTGAAAAATTTCCCACTGGCCATTGCAGCAAAAGCCCTCCCAGGATACTCAGGGTCATGAACCAGGACATCTGGGAAATTGTCAGATTCATCTGCTGGGTAAAAACAGGCCCCATGGTGTAAAAGGCACTGGTCATCATTCCTGCTGAAAGACACCCTATTAAACCAATGGGAGCTTTTTTAAAAATGGTTTTCAGTTTGATTTTTTCAGCCCTGGGCAGCTCAGGATGGATGGAATGGGTAAGGGAAACAGGAATTATGCTCAGGGCAATACAGACTCCCACAACCATATACATGGCCTGGGTTTCCACACTCCCTACGACCAGGAGTTTTTGCCCTATGGCCCCGCCAAGGTAGGCCATTATCATATAAATGGAGAAAACCCGGCCCCTGACCTTGGGTTCAGCACATTCGTTAAGCCAGCTTTCGATCACCATGAATAATCCCATGTTGGAAATCCCGGTTACAAAACGAAGCCCGGTCCACAAAGGAGCTGAAACATAGAGCCCGTGGAGCATAACAACAATGGTTGTTCCTGCGGCAAATGCTGCAAAAGCACGGATATGCCCCACACTGCGGATCATTCGCTTACAATAAAAGGCCCCCACAACCAGTCCCACATAATAGGCCGTCAAAATCACACCGGTAATCTGGGTTGAACAACCTTCAGATGAAAGCCGAAAACTCAAATAACTATTGAGCAGGCTGACACCCATCATAAGGAACAAAATAGAAGAATATAATGCGATGAATGATTTAAGGACAGGAAACATCGATTTCACCTTTTGACAAAAAACATAAGGCCTGGTCCAGGGCGTTATTGCCGCCCTGGTACAAAGCCCGGAAATCATTAAAGATTCTGGGCCTTTAATGATTTCCGAGCAAAAAATAACGATGCATGATAATCCTGTTTCAGGTAGGTGTCAATGCAGAGAAATGAATTTATTAATAAAATTATTCATTAAGGACAGTAATCACTTCAGCTTTTCTCAAAACCTGGTTGTCTTGTTGATTGAGAAACCCATTTTTTACTACTTCTATTATGGTTTCATTTTCCAACCCTGGATGCCCCCTGGTTTCGATCACTTTGCAATATTCCATTGTTGCCTTATTCCCGGGGAATTCCATTGGGACGATGGATGCAGATTTAAAGTAGCGAAGCAATTTTCTATGGATGGAATGTATATTTTTGCCCAGCATTTTTGCGGTTTTATCAAGTTTGTCTTTTTTTGTTTCAAGATTTTTTTCCAGGGCTCCAAGGGCATCCATGATGTCAAGAAGGCCTAAAAAAGAGTCTCTTTCCTTTTTATAAAACAGCTCCTCTTTTTGGGTAAGGGCAATGTTCAATTCAGCAATTGTTTGCT
>JAOZST010000011.1:0-2135 GCA_029939535.1 Desulfobacteraceae bacterium
CCCGTGAATACCAGGATTTTAGATCATCAACAGCATCTCTGATTATCATTTTTCCATCTACCTTTATATAAATATCGACAAATATAAAGGTAGATTTATATTTATTTTTGACAAAAGTAAAGGTATTTTAAAATTTCTGATCATTCATAATTTTTCTAAATCGTGCCTCACACAACCTATCCTTGTTCGTTAGGGTCAAATAAACGGACCCTAACCTTTGTATTCAGTATTTTCTGGTCATAAAGGGACTTAAAAAACAGTTCCATGGCTTTAATTTTCAAGGGGTCCAGATCACAGATCAGCAGATCATAATATTCTTTGATAATGGTATGGCCCAGATTTAATTTTTTCTGACCAGCATCAATGACCTCTTTAATATTTGCATAGCCCATATTTTTAGATTCAAGAAGCAGGTCAAGCACATCCTGAACTTTTCCAGGATATTTCCTTGCAAAGGATTCCCTGACCACCCATACAGCAAAAACAAAGGGCAGCCTTGTCATCCCATGCCAGATTCCGCCCAGATCAAAACAATGTTCAAACCTCTTTTTCCAGGGCTGGGTCAGGGCAGCATCTCCAATTACCATTACCGCATCCACCCCTTCAGGGATTTCATTAATATCTCCAACCGGCCCGACTTTGAAATCAGGATAAACTTTTTTCTGGGAAAAGATCATGCGCAAAAAAGAAGCCGCCGAAGCAGACTCCTGGGAAAACATAACGGTTTTATTGTTCAGATCATCCAAATCATAATTGCTGGCACAGATAACGCTTAAAACATTTCCATTGCAGGAGATTGAAAGATCTGGAAGCACCAGGAGTTTTTCATGGTTCATGGCATAAAATGCCGCTGATACCGGACTGATTTCTATCTGTCTGGTTATTATTTTGTGGTTAAGCCCTGAAGGGACATCGGCAACCATCTCCAACCAGTCCGGCAAAAGGCCTCTGTCAAGACCGTAATAAACTGGAGAGGCATTAATATAGCTGATTTTTCCCAAAGATATTTTATGTTGCATTATTTTATGTTGCATTATTTTATGTTGTATTCTTTTATGTTGTATTCTTTTATATCTGGTATTTTATATTTCATTGAAGGTCAAACTTTCCATAAGATCTGATTTACTGCTCACATCTACATCCAAATAAATAAATTCTGATTTTTTCCCGTTTCCAAGGCTTCCGGCAATACGTTCAAGCCCCAATGCCCTTGCCCCGTTTATGGTTGCCATGGACAAAACCAGGCCTGGATCAATTTTTGGAAATTTCTGCCGCACAAATGCCATTTCATCAAATATACTCAATGAATCACAGGAAGCAAGACTGTCAGTTCCCAGGGCCGGGGCAAGGTTTTTTTTAAACATTTTTTCAATATTCGGCAATTTTTTATGGAGATTAAAATTGCTCCTGGGGCAGAGGCATATCCGGGTGTCTGTCCGGGCAAGGATGTCCAGGTCCTGGTCATTAATATTGAGCAGGTGAACGGCAAGGGTTAAGGAATCCAGCACGCCCAAATCATCCAGATATTGAACCGGGCTTTTTGATCCAATGGGCCATAACGAGGTATCAATTCCCCTTGAAGCAAGGAAATCAGACCATTGACCTTTTTTTCCGGATATAAATTTTGATTCTTCCTCTGACTCAGCCAGATGAATGGAAAAAGGCAGTTTTTTTGCCTTTGTCTTTTCCTTAATGGACTGGAGCAGAAAAGGATCTGTTGTATGGGGGCCATGGCCTGCCATGGAAAGAGAAAGGGAATCACTTTTTTGAATTTCTACTTCAGGCCGGATTGAGCCTAAAAATTCCTGGAACCAGACCCCCGATAGTTCTTGGGACTGGGCAATTGGTCTGGTAATACCCAGGGTGGAAATTTCACCAATATATCCAACACCATCAATGGCCAGCTGTTTTCCAGCCCTTTGAGCTTCCTGGATCAATGTTGCTTCTCCTGTGGCCTCTCTTTTTTCCAAAAGTTCCTGAACCCATGCTGCAAACCCTCTGTCAAAGGAAAGGGTATTATAAAGGGCAGACAACTCAAGGTGAAGATGTGCATTTACCAGGCAGGGCATGATAACACCCGTGCCATGGTCACTTATATTCTTTCCAGATATATTCTTTCCAGATATATTCTTTCC
>JAOZST010000011.1:2235-8075 GCA_029939535.1 Desulfobacteraceae bacterium
GTTCATAAAAGATTATAATAACAGTCCCGCTGCCTGGGCTCAAAGCCTGCAACTGAAATCAGCCGCCTCAACTCAGCTTCTGGAAGCATGAAGTCCACACCGGCTGCTGCAACTACATTCTCCTCTATCATGGTGCTGCCCATGTCATTGGCACCGAAAAAAAGAGCTGTCTGGGCAATCTTATCCCCCTGGGTGACCCAGGAGGCCTGGACATTATCAATATTATCCAGAAAAATACGGCTCAGGGCCAGCACCTTTAGATATTCCACACTGGTCTTTTTTTGCACCTTGATCTTTGTATTTGCAGGCTGAAAGGTCCAGGGAATAAATGCCGTAAATCCCTTGGTTTCATCCTGGAGTGACCGGATTTTTTCCAGATGATTAATAATGTGGATATCACCCTCAATATGGCCGAACATCATTGTGGCACTGGATTTCATTCCCAATCCATGGGCCTGACGCATCACCTCAAGCCATTCCTCTGACATGCATTTATTGGGAGAGACCTTTTGCCGGATATCATCATCAAGTATTTCAGCCCCGCCTCCGGGTATGGAAGCAAGCCCGGCCTTTTTCAGGACTGAAATAGTTTCAGCCACACTAAGGTTTGATTTTCTGGCAATAAAATCAATTTCAGGGGGGGAAAACCCATGGATATGGATATCAAAATTCTCCTTGATAAAGGAAAGCATGTCCACGTAAAAATCAATTTCAAGGTCAGGATGCATACCTCCCTGGAGAAGAATCTGTGTTCCTCCAAGATCAAGGGTCTCCTGGATTTTATCTTTCAGGTCCAGTTTTGAGATTATATATCCTTTCCCCTTGTGTGGGGTCACGTAAAAGGCACAGAACCTGCAGCCGGACATGCAGATATTGGTATAGTTGATATTCCTGTCCTTTACATAGGTGATATTTTTTTTTGGATGGAACAAAAATCTTTTTTCATTGGCAAGGCTGCCAAGGACCAGAAAATCTACATTTTGATACAGATCAAGGGCCTCTTTGCTGTCAATCCTCTGATTTTCTCTTATTTTTTCAATAATATTATTTATCTGGTTCATATGCGCACCATGGCTGTTAAATTGGATTATAAAATGAATCTCTCTGTACTGGCTCAAATCCAGAGGTACGGATCATCTCTTCCATAAGATCCTGGGTCAGTCCTTTTGCAGATTTAGCTCCTGCGGTATGGGTGATCCTCTCTTCAATAATGGTTCCATCCAGATCATCGGCTCCAAAACTTAAGGCCACCTGGGCAAGGGGTTCACCAATCATGACCCAATAGGCTTTGATATGGTCAAAATTATCCAGCATCAAACGGGCAGCTGCCACATTTTTCAAATCATCCATGGCCGTTGTGGGAGGAAAATGGGAAAGTTGTGTGTTCTGGGAATGAAAAGCCAGGGGAATAAAAGCAGAAAAGCTCTGGGTTTCATCCTGGAGTTCTCTTAAGGTGATGAGATGATCCACCCGTTCCTCAAGGGTCTCAATATGGCCGTATAGCATGGTGGCATTGGTCTTTATTCCAGCATTGTGAACAATTTTCATAATCTCAAGCCAGCGCTCATGGCCGATTTTTTTTGGAAAAAGATCGTCATGAACCCTGGAATTCAAAACCTCGGCCCCGCCTCCCGGCATCATTTCAAGTCCTGCATCCTTTAGTTTTTGGACGGTATTTTCCAGGGACAGCCCGGACAGGGTTGAAAGGTAGTCAATTTCCACAGAGGTAAAGGCTTTTATTGTGGCCTTTGGCCTTACTTTTTTGACGGTTTCCAAGAGATCAATAAAATATTCAAAACTTAAATCTTCATTGAGACCGCCCACAATGTGCAGTTCAGTCACAGGTTCATCAATCCGCTCCATCAAACGTTTTTCAATCTCCTTAACGGACCAGACATAAGAACCCTTTTCTTTGCGGTCCTTGGCATAGGCACAAAACCGGCACCGATTCTTACAGATATTGGTATAATTCAAATGCTGATTATAAATATAAAATGCTTTTTTCCCATGCCTGGCACTTCGGGCATAATTGGCAATGTGGCCAAGCCCTAAAAGGTCATGGGTGTCATAAATACAAATCCCGTCTTCCTTTGAAAGACGGGAGCCTTTTTTGACTTTTAAGTAAATACTTTCAAGCCGCTCATCCATAAATGATATCTTCATTAACGCCTCTTTCTTCTGACAACCCTTCTTTTCTTTTTCGGTCTGGCAGCAGCAGCCACCATATTCTGTTTGGGGTCCAGAAGATTGTTCTGGGTATAAGAGCAGGTTGCACGGGGGCATTTAAGTCCTTTGCCATTACCACTAACCTGCATTTCGATTAAAAACGAATTTTTGCACAAAGGACATTCAAAATGATAGGGTTTATCCCAGCTTACAAACCTGCATTCAGGTTTTGTACAGGAAAAAAATTGTTTACCTTTTTCAGTTGTTTTTTCCTGTATTTGACCATCACTGCACAGGGGACAGGGCATGGCAAGTTCGCTTTCAAATGCCGCAATTTGAGATTCAATATCCTGTTCTGAATTTAGTGCATTTTTTTCTCGGAGTTCCTTTGCTTCGCGTTCTCTTTGTTCAATTTTTTTGGCTTCGATTTTTTTTGCTTCAATTTGTCTGGCTTCCTGTTCCAGGCGAATTTGTTCTTCCTTTTGCCTGATCCTCTCTTCCATGGCTTGAAGCTGGGCTTCTTTTTCCTCCATCTGTGCTTGTCTTGCTTCCAGTTCTTCTGCCTTTTCCAGGGCTGTGTTAAGTGCCCGCTCCTTTTCTTCCAGTTCTTTGAGCTGTTTTCTAGCCTCTTTTGCTGTTTCTTCAGCTTCTTTTATTCTTTCATCTTTTTCTTTTAGCTGACGTGCCAGTTCTGCCGCCTTTCTGGCTGTTTCTTCAGCTTTTTTTATCTCAATTTTCTGTGCTGCTATATCTTCTTTGGAAGGCCCTTTATCAAAGACATCTTTGACCTGTAACTTTGCCGAATATTCATGGGAACTTTTTTTCCTGGTTTTCATCAGCAATGACAGCCGGTCAAGGTTCTCTTTCTTTAATTTCTTTGAAATTTTATTTGTCTGGACCGAAGCTTTTACAACACCAGAAGCCAAATCTGAAGCCCTTTTCTCTGCATTACCATGGGATACCAAAACCCCTCTGGTTTTCAAAGTAGATTCAAAACTTTTTTTAGCCAGTTCAAGTGATTTCCTGCCGGAATTCACTTCATCATTCATCTGAAGAACAAAGGCAATAAGATTCATGCCCTGCATTCCAGGGAACATACTGTCCAGGAATCCAGCCATCATAAAGGCCGGCATTTCAGCAATAAAGTCCCCTTTTTCTGTTTTGCTGATATAACCGCTTTTCAAAGATTTTGTTATCACATGTTCAAGATTATCATCCGTTTCCAACCCAATATCCAGCAATTCACGGGTAAAAGAATCCCGTCGATATCGTTCCGGAGGGAAATCTGAATATTGTTTAATTTCCCTTTCTCGCTCAACAATAAGTGTAATACATGAAATAGTGGCCAGATTAAAAGACATCATTGCAGCATTGGAATCCACATCAATCAATGAAGTAATCTCCCTGGCAAGGATTTCATCCAATTGCATTCTTACAAAAAAAGGGTTGACTTCCTTTTCTGTTTTTACATCTTTGTCCATTATTCTCCTTCCTCATTAATTTCAGAGATCATATCTGCAATGTCTGATGCCATCTGCCCGATTTTATCAGATTTTGGATGCTTAATGGATATATCAGATTCAAGCCTGTTTTCCTCAGACATGTCTGGTTCAAACGGATCTGGTTCCAACGGATCTGGTTCAGGCATGTCTGATTCTTTAGATATATCATTTTCCAATGTTTCAGAATCATCCGACTCATCACCTAAGGTTGAAACTTCAAGGCATTCTCCTTCACGATTAAAGATTACCGATAAAGGAACTTTTATTTCAAAATCAAATTTATAGGCTATTTCATTCCTATGAACGATAAGGTTTCCCTCTTTGTAATCCACTTCGTCCTGAATTGCAAACCCATGCTTTTCAAGTACTATTTTTTCTATGGCATCCCAATCCAACTCTGCATTTATTGTGTCAATAAATTCTTTTTCACTTTCTTGAATTAATTCTGGATTTGTAAGCTTCACAGGTCACCTCAATTTTATGTAAATGCTAATACCAATTCTTTTGCAAAATTCAAATATGCCGAGGAAGCCGGGGTTTTTACATCATAAAGAATAAGGGGAATTTTTAAATCAATTGATTTTTTAATGGCCCCATCTTCGGGAATAAAGGTATTATACACGAGATCTTTGGTTTCTGACAAATTTTGATCTGCCAGGAATTCATTGATTTCCTCTTTTGTTTTACATCTATTAAATAAGAGCCCTGCGATTTTCAAGGGTGTCTCATGGGTATCCCGGACATATTTTATTAATTTAAGTAAGCAATGAAAATCTTCACCGGAATTATACCGGGTAGACATGGCAATGATGAGCCAGTCTGCAGCTGTAAGCGCAGCAACACTTAAGAACCCAAAGGAAGATGGGGCATCAATGATTATATAATCGTATTCTGACTCAATATCTTCTATAAAGAGACGTAAAATTTTTTCATTGGCAGCAGTCCTGCCCAGCTTTAAGGAAACATGGAAAAGATCAAATACTGCCGGCAGTATATTCAGATAATTAAGTTTGGTTTTAGCAATGGCCTCAACCATTGTTGACTTACCGCTTAGAACATAAGAGATATCAAAGGCATAATCCAAGGCTTTTAAGCCGGACCATGCTGTTGTACACCCTTGTGGATCAAAATCAATAAGGAGGGTTTTTTTTTCATATAACGAAAGGGAAACAGCAAGATTTACCGCTGTAACAGTTTTACCGGAGCCTCCCTTCGGGCCTGAAATTGTCAGTACTTTACCCATACCCATATATTTACTCACAATTTAAAAAAATATCAATCCCCTAGTTTTCAAAAGCATTATTTCCAGGTAATTTACATTTTCCCCATATTATTTCATTGGAATCCCAATGGGTCCGGTTGAAATAATTCTACAAATATATCATACTAAGGACCGGTTTACCCATTTAAAAAGGAGAACATCCCCTTGGCCAACATATCCATTTCTCTTGCAGGGATTGAACAGGCAGTTGAAAACCTGAAATACAGAACTTCATCTGTAAAACAAAAAGCGGTTATGGCCATCAAGTCATTCTATGATTCTGAAACCGCAATCAAAAAACTTCAGTCCATTGACACAGATCTCCTGATAAAAAAAATATGGGATGTTGGAGAAAATTTTTCTAAAATCAAATCAAAAAGAAGGAATTTTTCCAGCCTTAAATCTTCCATTAACGCAGATCTGAAAAAACTGTCCAAAAAAAGTCTTAATCCTGAAAACATTATGATTTCAGATGCCAATACCTTTGATATGACAGAGGAGGCAAAAAATGACCTTTTAAGTTCTTTCTCAGATGCGGTCAAAACTGGAGACATTGGCCTTGAACAGGCCACAGATATTCTGAAAACAATTTCAGATTTCTTAAAAAACATAAAACCAGATGAAAACGATGAAAAATCTCTGGATATCATCCAGGAAATAAAAAATATTCTGAACACAATTTCCCATGACACTCAACCCCATGGCGACGACACCTCTCAACTGCCAGCTGGAAATGATGATGATCTCACAGGCGGCCCTTCGGATTTTGAAAATGAAGACATAGAGTTAGACGAAGATGAAGAGATTGAAGAAGTTGAAGTAGATGACGAGGAAGATCTGGAAATTCTTGATGACTTTGATGACAGCGTTGAAGACCTGGAGTTGGACGAAGATGAAGAGATTGAAGAAGT
>JAOZST010000011.1:8175-38981 GCA_029939535.1 Desulfobacteraceae bacterium
TTGATGACAGCGTTGAAGACCTGGAGTTGGACGAAGATGAAGAGATTGAAGAAGTAGATGACGAGGACGAGGAAGACGACGAGGAAGATCTGGAAATTCTTGATGACTTTGATGACAGCGTTGAAGACCTGGAGTTGGACGAAGATGAAGAGATTGAAGAAGTAGAACTGGATGAAGATGAGGAAATTGAAGAACTGGATGAAGATGAGCTAAATGCTCTTGATGCATTCAGGGAAAAACGAGAACTTGCCGAACACTTTGACGACACTCTTGGAGAAAGAGAAAAAAAATTTAACGTTTATGTAAAAGTTCCCAGGGGAAGATATACCATTGGCACAAAAAAAAACCTGAAAACCAGCCTGGAGCTCCAGCAATTTGATATGCCGGAGGTTTATATAGGTGCGTACCCGGTCACCAATTCCCTTTTTGAAACCTTCATTGACCAGACTGGATATATAACAACAGCAGAAAAAAAAGGAACTGGTATTGTATATCATTCCAGATACAAAAAAACTGGCAATAAGGCTTTCTGGAATAAAAGTTCCGGATCTGAAGCGATAAAAAAAGCCTTTTGGTACCAACCTTGCGGACCGGGATCATCAATTCACGGAAAACGCAACCACCCGGTGGTCCAGGTCAGTATTGAAGATGCATTGGCCTATGCATCCTGGATCGGCAGACGAATTCCCACAGAAGCAGAATGGGAATCCGCAGCAAGAACTGATCTGGGTTATAAATATCCCTGGGGCAATGAATTCAAACCCAATGCCCTCAACATTGAAGGGGGTGGATTGTCAGACACCTGTCCTGTGGATGAATATGACGATTATTCAAATGAATTCAAGATCGTGGATATGCTGGGTAATGTAATGGAATGGACTTCTGATATGGAAAAACCTCCATTTAAAATTAAACATGATATCCAATACTGCATTGCAAAGGGGGGGGCATGGAATGCAAACTCTGATGTGACAATCAGTTCCAGGGCATTGCTTAAACACGAATTTACCTCCAACACCATTGGCTTCAGGTGCATTTCTGAAGTATGCCTATGACCTTTACTTATCCCATGGATTCTTGGACTGAAAGATATATTGATTTCCTGATCATTGAAAAAGGCTTGTCATCCAACAGTATTGAATCCTATTCAACTGACCTGGCAGAATATATTGGTTTCCTTGAAAAAAATCAGATCTTTGAAAAAAACCAGGTAGGTACTGCCGCCATTCTGGCATGGTTGGTTCACCTTGCCAATAGAGGTCTGTCTGCAAAATCAAGAGCCAGACATCTGGTTACCATAAGGGGTTTTTATAAATACCTGATCAATGAAAAACTATTAAGTTCAAACCCGGTAAAAGGTGTGGATATCCCCAAGATTGGCCTGGCACTTCCCAAAATCATGTCTATTGAAGAAGTAGAAGCACTCCTGGATGCAGGAGACATTAAAAAACCAAAGGAACTTAGAAATGTCGCCATGATAGAAATCATGTATGGTGCAGGCCTCAGGGTATCAGAACTGATTTCTCTTAAACTTCAGGATCTAAACCTTGAAGCCGGTATTTTAAGGGTTATGGGAAAAGGGTCCAAGGAAAGAATTATTCCCCTGGGAAGCAAAGCAAAATCCATCACCCGGCAATGGATTGATCAGGCACGCCCCCTGGTTTTAAAACATACCCCAAGCCAATACGTTTTTGTTGCAAGGGCTGGAAAACCAATGACCAGACAGGCCTTCTGGAAAATTATAAAAAAATATACTGTCCTGGCCGGAATTTCTAAAAATATCACGCCCCATACCCTGCGCCACTCCTTTGCAACCCATCTACTGGAAGGCGGGGCAGACCTGCGATCGGTCCAGACCATGCTGGGTCACTCCGATATTTCCACCACCCAGATTTATACTCATATTTCAAGGGAATATTTAATAAAAATGCATAAAAAATTTCACCCCAGAAGCTGATTATTGATTTCTCCAGATTAAAAGCAAATTCAAAGCAAAGATTGATTGTTAGTTCTCTTTTATGGTAAGAGGAATGCTTACCTGAAAATTTCACGGATAAAATAATGGAAAAAATGGATAATGCTCTGGTTTTAAAAAATGTATTACTACAGGTATCAAGACCTGTTCATATCATAAAACAAGAAAATGGACAATTTTGCTTTTCAACTGAAGAAAAGCCTTTTTTATTCCCTCCAAATTCGGTAAAGAAATCCCCCCTTCCACATTTTTTTTTGCCGGCCATTGACCTGGAGAATCTTGGGAACCCGTCCTTTAAAAAAAGGCATGGATTAAAATATCCCTATGTGGCAGGTGCCATGGCAAACGGCATTTCTTCAGCTAAAATGGTCAAAACCATGGCTGAAAACGGGATGATTGGTTTTTTTGGAGCCGGCGGCCTGGCCCTGGAAAAAATAGAGGAAAATATCCTTGAACTGAAACAAAGTATAGGAGACAAACCCTTTGGTTTTAATCTGATTCACAGCCTGGGTGATCCTGACCATGAAATGGCTACAGTGAAGCTCTACCTGAAACATGATATCAGATTGATATCTGCTGCGGCATTCATGCGAATGACCCTGTCCCTGGCGTACTACAGGATAAAAGGAATTTACCAGGATAAAGACAATAACATTATAACCCCTAACCAAATTATTGCCAAAGTTTCCAGAATTGAAATCGCCCGACAATTTTTTGCCCCGCCGCCGGAAAAACTGGTTACCCAATTGCTTGAATTAGGAATGATCTCCCAGGAGGAGGCCAGACTGTCACAGGAGATACCCATGGCCCAGGATTTAACGGCAGAAGCTGACTCTGGTGGCCACACAGACAACCGCCCTGCTCTAACTTTGTTTCCCACCATGATTGCCCTGAAAAATGAATTCATGAAAAAATATCAATACAAAACCCCTCTGTGCCTGGGGATGGCCGGCGGTATTGCCACTCCTGAGTCAGCTGCTGCTGCCTTTGGAATGGGAGCCGCCTATATTCTGACAGGATCCATAAACCAATCCTGTGTTGAGGCGGATGTCTGCGAGGACGTAAAAAAACTGCTATGCCAGGCCGAACAGGCGGATGTGGCAATGGCCCCGGCAGCTGATATGTTTGAAATAGGTGCCAGGGTCCAGGTATTAAAACGGGGCACCATGTTTCCGGTCAGGGCTGACAAACTTTATCAGCTATACAAAGCCCATTCCTGTTTTGAAGAAATTAATGAAAAATCCAAAACCGAGATTGAAGAAAAATTGCTCCAATCTAAATTTAAAGATGCCTGGCAATCAACCAGGAAATTCTTTGAAGCCAATGGCAATACAAAAGAGATTCAAAAGGCTGAAACAAACCCCAAATATAAAATGGCCCTGGTATTCAGATCCTATCTGGGACAATCTTCTAACTGGGCCATCAATGGAATTCCCCAAAGAAAGATGGACTACCAGATCTGGTGCGGACCAGCCATTGGTGCTTTTAACCAATGGACCAGAGGTACATTTCTTGAAAAACACGAAAACAGAAGAGCTGCAGAGGTGGCATTAAACCTTTTATTTGGGGCCTGTATCTGTACAAGAACCTCTTTTTTACGTGCCCAGGGCATTGAACTTCCCCTGGACACAATCTCATTCAGACCCATGGAAAAAGAAGAGATTCTGGCACTGAACCATGAAAAACCCTTAATGTAAAACTTTTGTCAAAAACCCTGCCAATGGATGATTTCCCCCTTCTCCGGTAGTACATTGCCACCTAATCAATTACCTTGTTTACGTGGTATCCATGAAAGAAATAGATAAGAAAGAAATAGATAAAAAGTCAAGCACAAACGCAGTGGCCATTATTGGAATAGGATGTATATTCCCGAAATCCAGCAATTTAAAGGAATACTGGCACCTTCTTTTCAACGGAGTCGATGCCATTGACGATATTCCCCATGGGACTCACTGGAAACTAAAGGATTATTTTGACAAGGACCCTGCCACCCCGGATCATACCTATTGCACCCGGGGTGGATTTATTCCTGCCAGAGCCTTTGATCCTTTACGTTACGGTATTCCGCCCAAAAACCTTGAGGCAACAGATACTTCCCAGTTACTAGGTCTTGAAGTGGCCAGAATGGCCCTGGAAGATGCTGGCTATCCTATCAACCACTCCTATCTCCAGGAAAAAAAAGTAAATGTGATTCTGGGGGTTACCGGCACCCAGGAACTTGCCCTCCCTCTAGGCGCAAGGCTTGGCCATCCCATATGGAAAAAGGCCCTGGAGGATTCCGGCATCAACCCGGACAAAAAAGAAGAAATTATTCATCGTATTCAAAACTCCTATGTCCAATGGCAGGAAAACTCTTTTCCTGGACTGCTGGGCAATGTTGTTGCGGGCAGGATTGCCAACAGGTTGAATCTATCTGGCACCAATGCGGTAACTGATGCTGCATGTGCAAGTTCCCTTGTGGCAGTTCATACTGCTGTAATGGAGCTTTTAGCCCATAAATGCGATATGTCCATCACCGGTGGGGTTGATACCTTAAACGATATTTTCATGCACATGTGTTTTTCAAAGACCGGGGTCCTGTCCCAAACCAGTGATGCCAAACCCTTTTCAAAGGATGCAGACGGAACGGTATTGGGAGAAGGTGTTGGAATGCTTGTACTCAAGCGGCTTAAAGATGCTCAACAGGACAATGACAAAATTTATGCTGTCATTAAAGGCGTGGGAACCTCCAGCGATGGAAAAACCTCGGCAATATATGCCCCGGAAAAAAAGGGACAGATAAAAGCATTAAAAGAAGCCTATGACCAGGCTGGCATTGCACCTTCAACCGTGGAGCTTGTGGAAGCCCACGGGACTGGAACCCGGGTGGGAGACAAGGTTGAATTCACTGCATTAAAGGAGTGCTTTGACAACGTAAATTTAGAAGAATCCAGCAAAATCAAAATTTCCACTGCCAACCAAAACACAACAGCAATCGGTTCGGTTAAATCCATGATCGGACACACAAAGGCTGCAGCTGGTGCCGCCGGCATCATTAAAACCGCCCTTGCCCTTTACCATAAAGTGATTCCGCCCACACTGAAAGCTGACATACCAGATCCGGAACTGGATATAAACAACTCGGCTTTTTATCTGAATTCCCAGACAAAACCCTGGATACCCAAACCAGATGCTAATCACCCAAGAAGATCAGGCATCAGTGCCTTTGGATTCGGAGGCAGCAATTTCCATGTGGTTTTGGAAGAGTATGACCATGTCAAATCCCATGTATCCTGGGATGGATCTGTTCAGATACTTGCCTTTTCTTCCAACAAAAAAGATCAGCTTATTCAACAGGTAAATGCATTTAAAGAACAGATTCATTCTTATATTGATCCAAATTCTTATACTAATTCTGGTCCCGATTCTGGTCCCGATTCTGATCCCAATTTTGATGAAGAAGAAAAAAACCAGGCCATTGCCTGGCAGGCCTTTGAATCCAGGCAGCAATTTTCCAATGAGGATAAATTCAGACTTTTAATTGTTATAAAAAAAGATGATGATATCCCCGGACTGATTAAAAAAGCGCTCCTGGCGGTGACACATGAAGAGAGTTCCATTGGGCCAGTGTTTTTTTCAAAGGGAAAACCCACTGGTAAACTGGGCTTTATTTTTCCCGGGCAGGGAAGCCAGTATACAGGCATGGCAAAAGATCTGACTTCAGTATTTCCCGAAGCAATGGAGGCCCTTTCCCTTGCCCAGACCTGTTTTAAAAAAGAAGCTAAAAACGAACCATACAAATGTCTCACCGATTATATTTTCCCCCCTCCCAAACATTTACAATCCAAAATATTGTCCGAAGAAGAACTGCGACAGACAGAAGTTGTTCAACCAGCCCTTGGTGCAATTTCTCTTGCCATGATAGATATTTTAAAACGATTCAAGGTTAGTCCCCAAATGACCTGTGGACACAGCTTTGGTGAATTATCTGCTCTCCATGCTGCTGAATGGCTTGATAGAAAAACCTTTTTAAACCTTGCCATTGCCCGGGGAAAATACATGGCTGCTGCTGGAAAAACCTATAAAGATTCAGGAAGCATGCTTGCTGTTCAAGCCCCGCTAAAAGAAATAGAAACGCTGATCATGGATGAAAAACTTGATCTTGTCCTTGCCAATAGAAACAGCAGTTCCCAGGGGGTTCTTTCCGGATCGACCCTTGAAATTGATAAAGCAAAAGCCCTTTGCAAACAAAAAAAATTAAGGGCTGTTAAACTTCCTGTGGCTGCTGCTTTCCACAGCAGACTGGTTAAAGATGCTGCAATACCGTTCAGGGAATATATTTCAGACAAGTCCTTTACTCCTTCCGGGATAGATGTCCTGTCCAATACAAAAGGCCTGCTCTATCCGGTTGATCATGACAGTATAGGGCAAATTCTGGGCGATCAATTGATGTTTCCGGTTGATTTTATCGCCGACATCGAACAGATGCACAAAAACGGGATTTCTACCTTTGTGGAAGTGGGTCCCAAAACTGTTCTGACCGGACTTGTAAAATCTATTCTGAAAGAAAAAAATATTAATGCGCTGTCCATGGATGCTTCGGCCGGGAAAAAATCAGGCATTGAAGACCTTGCACTGGCACTTTGCGCTATTGCTGCCAAAGGTTTTTTTGTGGACCTGAAGCAATGGGAAGAGCCAGTAAAGCAGCCCCAAAAAAAGAAAATAAAAGTGATGTTGTCCGGTGCAAATATAAAACCTGCCAGGATCCAGGATATCCCGCCCCGACCCATCACATTGGTCCAAAAAGAAAATATAAATGCACTGAAAGAAAATATAAAAACCAATACCCGGATTGAAAAACCAATGGTAGAGGAAAAATTTTCTCAACCAGACAGATCTTCCTCACAAGGATCAAATATGACATTACCTCATCCTTCCCAGCAAAACAAGACAGCTTCCACTGCCCCTTTAAATGGTGCCATGCACCTGGTCCATAAAGGGCTTGAAGCAATGCAGCAGCTCCAGGCTCAAACTGCCAGAGCCCATGAAAAATTTCTTGATACCCAGGCCCAGGCCAGCAAAACCCTGGCAAATATGATGGGGCAGACCCGGGAGTTTACTTCCATGGCTCCTGTTTCCACGAGTCCTGGTTCAAATGGTTCAGATGGTATATATTCATCCCCTGCTGCTTTTGCTGCGCCAGTTTCAGAGCCTGCTCCCCAAACTTTTGTGCCAGACCAGAATCACCCCAATGATGAATTTCAAACATGTGATACTCTGGAAAAAATTCAACCGGAAAAGATTCAACCGGAAAAAATCAAATTGGTAAAAACCCAATCCCCTGGTAATGTGATCCCCTTGGAGAAAACAAACCCGACACCTGAAATCCATGCCCAAATCAGGCCAGAGGTTTCTAAGGGTATTGAATCTGACCTTGCATTGCCTGTTAAGGATATTTTATTTAAAATAGTCAGCCAGTTGACAGGGTTTCCAGTGGAAATGCTGGAACCTGACATGGAAATTGAATCTGACCTGGGTATTGATTCAATTAAAAAAGTAGAGATTATCTCTGAGCTTGAAAAACAGATCCCTGAAGGCCAGAACCTGGATAGTGACCATATGGGATCTGTCCAGACATTAAATGATATCTGCCTTGCCATTGGGGTGGAAATGCCCGCCCCTGAAGAGGTTACAACCCCTTCCCAGGTCTCGCCTGTTCCTGCTGCCAATCTTTCTGATGGTAATGACGATTCCGATAAAATCTTAAATATACTTAAAAACACCATCAGCGAGCTCACAGGCTTTCCAGTGGAAATGCTGGAACCAGATATGAATCTTGAATCTGATCTTGGCATTGACTCCATTAAGCGGGTTGAAATTTTGTCCAAACTTGAACAGGAGATGGATGAAAATAACATCATATCTTCCGATGACATGGCTGACTTAAAAACAATTCAGGACATTGTTCAGTTTCTCAACCCTGAAAATCAAAATGCTTCTATGGATACCGCCCAAAAAAAAACTTCAGTCACTACCGGAGATGAAAATTTAACCCATTTAAAGGCAGAACCGTTACAGAATGTGATTGTAAGGCAGGAAATCACCCTAAAAGAGTTTCCAACCAACCAGATCCGGTTTTATAATGGGGCAAAAATTGATCTGCCCCCTAAAAAAAAAGTTTATTTAACCCGTGACAATTCAAAAATAGCCGTTCATTTACAAAAGGGTTTTGAAAAACAGGGAATCCCTGCTGAACTTATTGATATCAGCCAGGGAGAGATTCCAGACCTGCCCGATGCTGCTGGCATTGTCATCATACCGGATTCATTTAAAAATCCAGATTCCCAGACAGCAAAAAAATTTTTAAAAAATGCTTTTAGTCTTTCACAGAAAAATGCACCTCATCTTATTTCTGCGGCCTCGGAAAAAGGGGCTTTTCTCGCAACCATCAGCTTCTTTGGAGGCGGATTTGGATTCAGTTCTCCTTTGTTCTCATCCAACCCGGTTTATGGGGGACTTGCAGGGCTTGCCAAGACAGCAGATCTTGAATGGAAAAGTGTGTTGTGCAAGGCTCTGGATATGCCGGACTCTGTTGAAAAATGTATTGAAAACACAGAAGCTGCTGTGCCCCTGATGATGACCCATGGTAATGTTGAAATGGGCCTGGATGGTGACAGCTGCAATATTCCAACCCTTGAAACTCGGCAAATCCAGGAAGGAATAGTCAACCTTGGTAAGGATGATGTGGTGGTCATAACCGGCGGTGCAAAGGGAGTAACAGCAGAGTGTGCTGTCCAGATAGCCAGGGCATACTCACCCAGAATCATCCTTTTAGGTCGATCACCAGCATCTTTCCCAGAACCTGACTGGATTCAGGACATTACAGATCCATCTGGCATGAAAAAACAAATTCTGGCCCATGGCTTCAAAGACCAGAAACCCAAACCTGCTGATATTGAAAAACAATACCAGGCTTTTATATCCAATAGAGAAATTCAGTCAAATATTGACCGCATCAGAGCCTGTGGTTCCCCTGTAAAATATATATCAGCCGACATCAGAGACACAAAGGAAATAAAGAGAATTTTCAAAGAAATCCGCAAAGAATTCAGCGGAATTTCAGCTGTCATTCATGGGGCAGGAGTCTTGGAAGACAAGCTTATTATTGACAAACGTTCTGACCAGTTTAATCGTGTTTTTGATACCAAGGTAGAGGGTTTGGATGTACTATTGGCATCCACAAAAGATGACCCAGTTAAATATTTTGTCTCATTTTCATCCATTGCTGCCAGAACCGGCAATACTGGCCAGTGCGACTATGCCATGGCCAATGAAATTCTGAACAAAACTGCCCAGAAACTGGCCAAGGAAAAACCTAATTGCAGATTTCTATCCATCAACTGGGGTCCCTGGGACGGGGGAATGGTTGATGATGGATTGAAACGGGAATTTTTAAAAAAAGGAATTGACCTGATCCCATTGGAACAGGGCGCTTTGCAATTGATTAAAGAAATGGGTAACCAAGACACAAAAACCATTGAAGTTGTTATCAGCGCCGATACTGCCCAGGATAAACCTGTAAAAGAACCAGTTCTGACAATGGTATTAAAACAGTTCTTTGGACAAGAGGCTTCTCCCATTGTTGAATCCCACAAGATCGCACAGGAACCAGTTGTTCCCTTTGCCTTGCAGGTGGAGCTTCTGGCCCATGCAGCTGAAAAAAACAATCCAGGCCTGATCTTTGCCGGCATGGATGATATGCGCCTGTTAAAAGGCATCAAATCCTTGGAAAACGGGATTCAGGTCCAGGCCAATCTTGGAAAATGCATTCCAGGGGAATCTGGATTCACAACCCCTGGTACTTTAACCTCCCTTGATAAAAAAAAGAACAGCGTTAAACATGCCAGTTCCATTACTATACTCAAAAACAGCCTGCCCAAACCACCGGTATTATCCAAGGCGGCATTCATGGATCTGCGCCCCTATAGCCTGTCAGTTGAACAGGCTTATGAAAATGTCCTGTTTCACGGGAAGGCTCTCCAATGCATCACTGCTATCAATGGAGTGTCTGCCAAGGGAATTGAGGTGATAACCAAACTTGCCCCCAGACCGGAACAATGGTTTAAGCAGCCCCATGGTAAAAAATGGGTTATTGATCCCATGATGCTGGATGCTGCATTCCAGGCAGCCATATTATGGTCCCATGAAACAAAAAAACAGGTTTGCCTGCCCAGTTATATGGCCAACCTCCGCCTCTATGTATCCCATGAAGAGCTCAAGGAAGAAGTTAAAATACTTTTTACAGTTAATGAAGAAACCCAGCATAAGATCAAAGGATATTTCACTTTTCTCAATGAAGCACAGACCGTGGTGGCCAGTATCACTGGATTTGAAGCCATTGTGGACCCCTCTTTAAAAGAAAAATTCAAAAGCACCCCCCTTTTTTCAAGGGAAAACATTCTGGCCTTTGCCCAGGGAAGTCCCTCCGAGGCCTTTGGAGACAAATATAAGATTTTTGACCACAAAAGAGAAATTGCAAGGCTGCCACGGCCACCCTATTTTTTCATGGACAGGGTACTGAAAGCAGATCATCCCCAATGGAAAATGCAACCTGGAGGATGGATAGAAACCCAGTATGATATTCCAGAAGATGCCTGGTATTTTACTGCAAACAAGGCCCAAACCATGCCTTTTTCTATCCTTCTTGAAATCGCACTTCAACCCTGTGGATGGCTTGCAGCCTATGCCGGTTCAGCCCTGCAGAGTGATGACAGGCTTCATTTCAGAAACCTGGGTGGAAAAGCCAGCATACTCCAAACCATTGGAAAGGATTCAGGAACTCTTACCATTAGAAGCCGGATGACCGATGTATCCCAGGCAGGCGGCATGATTATTCAGGACTTTGAAATGGAAGTTATAAATCATGGCAAACCTGTTTATACTGGTATAACCAATTTTGGATTTTTTACAAAAGAGGCGCTTTCCACTCAAATTGGCATTCGAAATAGCCAGCTGAAAAATGATGTTCCTTTGGAAACTGAATTTCCCCCTTATATTTTTGCAGATTCTGCACCAAATACGCCTGATGATAAAAATATCAGCGATGGTTCAGGTATGCCCTCCAATGCCCTGAGAATGATAGACAGTATTGAAATGATGGATTATGATGCAGGGCTTTACAAGAAAGGGTATATTAAAGCAGCTAAAAAGGTAAATCCAAAAGAATGGTTCTTTGATGCACACTTTTACCAGGATCCGGTTTGTCCGGGATCATTGGGAATAGAATCTTTTTTACAAATGCTCAGGTTTTTTCTTTTAAAAAAGTTCAATATACACACAAATGAATATGAGGTACAGATAACACCCAATCACACCCATGAATGGACATACAGGGGCCAGATTACTCCGGCAAATAAAAATATAGAAATTCACGCCCATATCAAGGAGATTTCAGACGCTTCAAATAAATACACCGTCACAGCAGATGGCGCTCTGACCATAGACGATATCTGCATTTATGAAATGAAAGATTTCAATGTGGAATTCATCCCGTTAACCCAGGCCGTTGACAAACAACTACTGGACAAAATCCCGGAAAAAAAATAAACGCTGATAAATTAGAAATTTTTCAGCCATAATATGACCTATACCACTCCACAAATTTATGGATACCCTGGTTCACGGATGTGGATGGCTTGAACCCTGTGTCTGCGATAAGATCATTGACATCTGCATAGGTTGCTGGGACATCCCCGGGCTGCAGTGGCAGATAATCAATTATAGCTTTTTTTCCAATAGCCGTTTCAATGGCCCGGACAAACTCCATAAGCTCCACGGGCTGATTGTTCCCGATATTATACAATTTATAGGGAACACGGGAGGAAGAAGGATTTGGGGAATCTGAAGACCAGTCAGGGTTTGGCTGGGGAATCTGTTTCATCACCTGGATCACCCCTTCCACAATATCATCAATATAGGTAAAATCCCTCTGCATATCCCCATTGTTAAATACCTGGATGGGCTTGTCTGCAAGAATGGCTTTGGTAAACAGGAAAAGCGCCATGTCAGGCCTTCCCCAGGGACCGTATACCGTAAAAAACCGCAGTCCGGTTGTGGGAAGATTATACAGATAGCTGTAGGTGTGGGCCATGAGTTCATTGGCTTTTTTGGAGGCTGCATAGAGACTGATGGGGTGGTCCACATTGTGGTGCACGGAAAAAGGCATACTGGTGTTGAGGCCATACACGGAACTGGAGGAGGCGTACACCAGGTGTTTTACTTTGGAATGGCGGCAGCCTTCCAGGATATTTCCAAACCCCACAAGGTTGGAATCCACATAGGAAGCTGGATTGTCAATGCTGTAGCGGACACCTGCCTGGGCCGCCAGATTGACCACGCAGTCAAAGGCGTTTACATCAAACAGGTCTTTCATGGCTTTTCTGTCCGCCATATCCATAAAAAGAAAATCAAAACGGTTCTCTGGCTTGTCCAGCAAGGCCAGTCTGGTTTTTTTTAAATTCACATCATAATAATCATTTAAATTATCAATACCAATGACTCCATGGCCCTCTTCCAGGAGACGTGCTGTGAGGCTGTATCCAATGAAGCCTGCTACTCCGGTGACAAGAACTTTCATAATTTTCCTTTTTAGTAAATCCATTTACCACAATTCCCAATGACCTGTAAAATAAACATACAAAGCCAAAGTGAAATTAGTGGTTCCATGGGCGATTATACAGGTCAGCAGATCTTTTCTCATGATCCATAAAATGGACATTAAAATTCCATAGGCAATGGATGCCGGCCATTCCGGAATGGTGTGGCCAAGGGCAAAAACAATGCTTGAAACAAGGACTGCCCAGATAGTCCAGGCGCCTGGTTTAACCTCTGCAATGTTTGATTCATCAAGGGCATTTAAAAGTGAGCCTTTGAGTTTATTCTTTCTGGCCCTATCTTTTCTGGTCTGGTCCCATTGCAGGGCAAGCCTGAATACATACCCCCGCATTGCAATCTCCTCAAAAACTGGGACAACAAGGGAAGCAGATACAAGCCTCAGATAAAAACCTGAATTGGACCAGGCAATTGTGTCGGGTTCTGTAAATGGGGAATAAAAAAGAATCCACAGACCCAGGCCCAGCAGACCTCCAGCCATGCCCCAGAGAATGGATATCACTGGTTTATTCGGGCCGGTCAGGGGCACATACCAGCGCCAGGCCCAGTAAAGAAGGGCCGGAACTACCAGGAGCCTGATGATATAGTTGATTTCAATGGGTATTATATTTTGAAGCAAGGAAGCAATACCGACGTAGGCAAGATAGGGCGCCAGGTATGGAAGCAGGAGGTCCCGGTTGATCAGTGTGGAGTTTTCAGCTTTTTCAGTGGTTTCCATTTGCGCTCGGTTTTTAAAAATATTATTTTTGCACAAAGCCGCAAAGGCACAAAGGAATTTAGGTTCCTGGTGGCTTTGTGCCTTGGTGCAAGATTATATATATTTCTTTACCATGAACCTGATATCAAAACAATGGAGGATAAAAAATTATAATAGACTTCACCATGATGTCCAACATTCACTAAAATTATTTCTTTGTCCATGACAACAAATTCAAGGGTAATACATATAGACTGGGAAAACTTACAAAGACAAACATCAAGGAAATAGATAGGCGATAAAATGATGATTTCTATTCAATCTGGGTACATAAACGATGAAAAGGGATAAGGGAAACTAAACTTCAGGGCAGATCAGAATATATGGGTGAACTGCTCCATTTGCTGATTCTTTCCCAGCCGTAGCGATCTTCCCAGCCCCTTCGCCTGTCTTTTATGGTAACACGATTTTCCGCCCTGGGATATCCAGGGCCCATATCCAGGATACGGCGGTCAACCGGTGATCTGCGGTCAATGGCACATCGTTTTGAATAAATACTTTTTACCTCAAACATTGGTTTTTCGTGGTGCTGTACTTGTTCTTTCATAATACATTGTCCTTGTATGATATGGTTACTGGTTACTCATTTGAGGTGCGAAACAGCGGAACAGAATATTTATGAGCCTTAGAAATTCCAGATCAAAGGAAACTTAATACTAATATTATATAAAATTTATCAGAATTGTCAAAATATTTTTTATAAATTTATACATTTACGGAAAAATCAATTTATCCAGTATAAGACCAAAAAACCAAGATTGTCCTGAAGACAGATCTCCATTCGGGTATGGAATAAAAATCCAGCCAAGGTGGGTTTCACAGCCATGGCAGATAACTATTTTCCAGTCATATCCCCTGAACCAGGTAAATTCAGAAGAGACTGGAGAGGCTGAGGCGCATCCCGGGGCAGAATCAAAGCATCCGATTTCAAAAACATGGCCATGGGGGTTGGCAAAGGTATGGGAAAAGGATCCGTCTTTCTGTATCTGGCAGGAGGGCCGGGTAATCTGGAAATTGCAGTTCCGGCAGATTATGACGGGTTCTTCCAGGGAAGAGGTCTTGGTCTTTTCCCTTGATAAGACTTCTGAATCCTGTTTGGAAAAAATGTACAACTCTATCTCCCTATTTTTTCAGATCTCGATCCAGGAAATACAGGGTTGCCCCCACCGGCGCAAAGGACAGGAAAAGGATATTCAGCCAGGGGATAAGGAATAGAAGCCCGAAACCAGCATGGAATAAAAGATTCTGCTGTAAAAATCCAATGCGGTTCCTGAAGGGGAACATTCTCCGGGCCGGGACCAGGTCTGTATTGTCCCAGGCCAGAAAAATACAGGCGGTTATGGAGGAGAGAACAAAAACAATGGGGCTTATGGGGGTGAAAAGTCCTGCAAGCATTATGGCCAGGCTGATCAGGATCGGCAGAATTGCCCTGGGTATTTCCTGGCGGACCAGATAGACAAAGAGTCCAAGCCAGGAACCCTGGTCAACGGAAGCTTCTTGCCCTGTTATAATCCTTTCTGTGATTCTGGACATATAATCCATGATAAACACACCAAAAAACAATTGGGCAATCAAATAGGACACAACCATGGCAATGGCGGCCAGGAAAATTGACAAAAGCCAGGAAGTAAGATTCCAGAGATAAATAAGCCAGCCACTGTCAGGGGCCTTCCATATCAGGGCCAGAATTTCGTCATGCCAGTACAGGATTAATCCGGATAGAAAAAGGGTCAGGACAAAAACAACAAAAAAACGCAGCAGCCCAAGCATTAAAAGGGAAGGAGTTCTCATTGCCAGGGAAACTCCTTTGATATTGTATCTGATACCTGAAAAAAATCCCAATTTTTTATACCATCCTGTTTTTTTGTATTCCATTGAAGTTTCTTGTAAGATACTTACATATAGTATATTTTTTTACTATAGAAATATCCTTTTTTCAACTCAGGGAGTGTTTTTCCATGAAAATATATTATGTTGACGGAGAGTTTGTTCCTTCTGACAAAGCAGTCATACCCGTTGAGGACCTGGCTGTTATACGAGGCTATGGAGTGTGTGATATCATGCGGACCTACCAGGGGCGACCCTATTTCCTGGATGAGCATATGGATAGACTTGAGAACTCGGCCCGGAAGATTGGCCTGTCCCTACCCTGGACTTCCGTTGAAATCAAAGAGATTGTTCTTTCCACCCTGGACAAAAACCCTGGAATGGATGAAGCCAATATACGGATTGTGATAACGGGCGGGTCCAGTCCTGATTTTTTTTCACCCAATGGAAATCCCCGGCTCATTGTCATGGTAACCCCCATTCAAAAACTCCCGGGATTTTGGTATGCAAAGGGGATAAAAGTCATCACCCATGCCCAGGAAAGGGCTGTTCCCGATGCAAAGGTAATCTCCTATATCCCGGCTGCCCTGACCCTGAAAAAAGCAAAAAAGCAGAATGCTGTTGAAGCAATTTATGTAAACCAGAACAATGAGGCCCTGGAATGCACCACCAGCAATCTGTTTGCATTTTACGGCACCACCCTGGTCACCCCGGATCAGGGCATTTTAAAGGGGATCACCCGGAAACTTATTCTCTCCCTGGGATCCAGGTTTTTTACAATTGAAAAAAGGGCCATCCCCCTTGAGGAACTTCTACAGGCAGATGAGGTCTTTATCTCGGGCACCAATAAAGGGGTGGTCCCGGTGATTCAAATTGATGAAACCATGATTGCCGATGGAAAACCCGGAAGGAACACCCAAACCATTATCCAGGCCCTGGATCAGCATTCAATGTACTTTATGAAAAAAAACAAGGAGATGAACACCTGATTTCTGGTCAAACGAAATAAAGCCCCGGACAAACTGATTCGTAATCTGATTATAATCCCGATTATATGCCGGGACAGGTGATGGCATCATGGTGTGTGGGGATGCATTGGATCAAATAGGTAAGGTCCCTGGAAAACTCCTTATAGGAAACATGGTTCCGCTTCTGTACGATATCATTACAGAGCTTGAATTGTTTTTTGTAAAAATCAAAAAAAGGAATATATTCCCTTGTCTTTACCCAGTCTGAATTAATTTTTTCCCTGGCAATTTTCTGTATTATAGGGGTGTCTTTGGAAATCAGGGCATTCTCCAGTATTTTTATTATCTTATCCGAGGTATGAATCCCGTCCCTGACACCACTGCTTTCCAGTCTGGATGCCGTGTTTACTGCCCTGCCAAGGGCTGTGACAATTTTTCTTTTTTTGTTTCCCAAGGGGCCCACCAGGGCGGTTCCACTTTCCAGGCCTGCCCTGAAACGAAGGTCAAGCCCGTGATTTTTCATCAGGGTGATCACCCTGTTATCCCGGTCCATGGGATGCCTGCCAAGTTTCAGCAGATGGATATCATTAAAAACAGAGGACAACAGGCATGTCATGAGCATTACTCTCTCCCCAAGCCCAAGGGAAATTTTTTGTTCGGGGTCATCGAAAATAGAAATATTCTGAAAAAAAACAGAATCCCCTATAATATTATCCACCCGGCAGGCAAACCGGGCGGCATTTTCTGCGGCTATTTCATGGCAGAGGTTTAAAACCAGAAAATAATCCCTGGGCTTTAAAGAATTTCGAAGGAGGGCAGAGCCCACCATATCCATGAATGCATACACCCCGTCCGGGATGCTCATGGGACTCATATTCAATTGTCTGGCCGTCACCCCGCCCACTGCCCTGAGATATTTTTTCTGGGCCTCAAGTTCTGTTTCCTTTTCCCTTAGAGTGTCTGCCATTTTTCTAAGTTTTCTTTCCTTGCGCCAGATTACCCTGGCCGCTGGTTTTCCACTGGCACGTCCCAGGTAAACCAGGGATGCCTTCTGGATGGCAGAAATGAGGATATCCAGCCTGTCTGTAAGCATCTGCTCATGGGAAAAGCACCCATTGGCCCTGGTAACCAGATACTCATCAACGGTATTAAAAACAATGGCCCCATAATCCGGAATATAAGCCGCGATAAAATTTTTCGATCGAAACTGCCTTACAATATCTCTGTTGACCCTGATATCTGGAAGAGTTTTAAAAAGGCTGCCGTCATAGGAAATAACAGAAGCATTGGAAAACCTTGAATCAGGACCTGATACAGAATCAAGTACAGTGCCAGGCACAGGGCCAGATACAGGATCCGATCCCATGCCGGGGCCGGAACCAGGCTCGATGCTGAAACCGGAGCCGGGAGCAAACTTTGACCAGGGAATATCGCCAATATCCGGCTTGCTGCTGGAACCAAGATTTTGTTCCAAACCTACATTGTCCTGATTGTCAGTGTCCTGATTGTCAATGATAAGGATTTTAATGCCTTTTTCATAAAAATCCTGGTGATTCCTCAAAACATAGGAAATCACCCCTTCATTTTCAATTCTATCGCCGAATCCATTGGTTCTATACAATTTGATGGGGGAAAGTTTTTTAAACTTGACAAGGGGCTTGCCAAATGTCTTTAAGAACAAACCATATAAACCTTTTCCGTCAAATTTATGCATCACTCCCCTGTCCCATTTTCTTGGCGGTAGAAAATTGGAAAGGGTGTGATCCGTACCAAAAACCAGTCCAGTATGCCTTGCTCCCATCAATTTAAGGGAAAAAGAAAGCAGGTGGGGCAGAACATTCTTTTTGTGAAAAATCTGGGTTTCAAATTTATGGATATCAGGTAATTCTTGATTCATTTTTAAACCCGGCTTTTGAAAAGGGTGTTAAAAAATACTCCATTCTTGATTTGTCTTGATTTGATTTATCTTGATTTGATTTATCTTGGTTTAATTTATCCGGCATTAATTTATTGGGGTTTGATTTATAAAAAAGATTCTGAAACAATGCGATCTCCTTTTGCCGGAAAGAGACCATGGACCCGATAAAAAAGACATGATAAATTCGGTACACATTTTCCGAAACAATCTGTAAAAGTTTGTCCTTATGGATTTCCATCCTGAAGATCCAGTCAGCCAGGGTTTTGATATAATGGACCCTGAAATTTTCTACGTTCAGGAGTTCAAACCCTGATCCGGCTGCAAAATCAATAAGATCCTGCTGGAACATCAGTTCTCCACCGGGAAACATATAGGTGTCTAAAAAGGTATTATTATATCCTTTTTTCCGGGGAGTATTGGTGGTGATGGTATGCTGGAGGAAAAGTCCGTCTTCTGCAAGGCAATTGTACACAATTTTATAAAAATGTTTCATATTTGCCCGGCCCACATGTTCAGACATTCCCACACAGGAAATTTTATCAAATTGTTTTTCCCCCAAATCCCGGTAATTTAAAATTTCTATGGAAATCTGATCTTCAAGGCCCTGTTTTTGAATCCATTGGTCGGCATATTTTTTTTGCTCCAGGCTCAGGGTAATACCTGTAACACGGACATGATAATGCTTTGCCGCATAAACGGCAAAATTCCCCCAGCCCGATCCAATATCCAGGAGGTGGTCTCCTTTTTTCAGCCTCAGTTTCCTGCAGATAATATCCATTTTTTCATTCTGGGCCTGGGACATGGTGGTATCCCTGGTGGCATAGTAGCCGCAGGTATAGCCCATGGTACGGCCCAGGAACAATCGATAAAAATCACTGGGAACATCATAGTGATATTCAATGTTTTTTTTCTCTTTTTCCCGAATCTTGACAAAAAATTGAAAAAACCGCTCCTTCAGGCTCCTGGGCTGGTCCGTATACAGCAGTTTATCGCAAACCAGTTCATATAATTCCCTGATACTGCCGGACACATCAAAATAGCCTTTAATATAGGCTTCTCCCAGGGAGAAAGCGTCTGGGAATACCAGGGCATTGAAAAATTTATGATCTTTGATGAGAAGCTGATGCCTGGCATTGCCGGAAATGGTTGTATATTTTTCCCCGTTGTGATCAACAATCTCAATGGGAATCATTTCCTGCTTCAGGGTCTGGATAAATTTTTTAAGAAAGACCCTTTCTTTACCCGGTATAAATTGTGATGGTATAAGCTTTGACACCCTTGCAAGAACTGATTTCATGATACCTCCTTTGCATGGTTGGAAGAATGTGCAAACGATAACTATGAAATTTTTTCAGTGTAGGCCTATTATATAAAATTATTTTAAAAATAAAAGAACTAAATTTAAAAAATAATCTTTATCCCAGGGCCTTTAAGATCTGTTTGGTTTCCACAAGGGCTTTGGAGATATTGTTTCTTTTTTGCCCCAGATGGATCTGTATGCTGTCTTTTTTCACATATTTATAGGAAACCATGGGTTTTAAAATTTTATCAATGGATTCCAGGGAAGTTTTCATATGGGCCTGGGAAAAGGAGAGCACAAGGGAGTTGGGGTTAATATCCAGGCGTTTGACCCCGGCTTTGACGGCAAATATCCTGAGCATTATTTTCAACAGCATGTTTTCTGCTTCTTTGGGGAGTCTGCCGTACCGGTCCAGCAATTCCTTTTTCATGTCTGAGATATCCCCAAGTTCTGTCAGCCTGGACAATCGCCGGTAAAGGGTCAGGCGCTGCTCCACAGATTCAATATAATGGTCTGGAAACCCGGAAGACATGCTGGCATTGATTTCAGGGTCCAGGGGTTCAATGGACTCTTCACCCTTGAGATCATGGACTGCCTGATCCAGGAGTTTTAAAAACATATCATAGCCCACTGCGGCAATGTGTCCGGACTGAGAAGCTCCCAGGGCGGTTCCTGCCCCCCGGATCTGGAGATCTTTCATGGCTATCTGGAATCCTGAACCCAGGTCCTTATGTTCCATGAGGGCAGACAATCTTTTTTTAGCATCTTTGGTCAGCCTTGATTCATCGGAAATAAACAGATGGGCATAGGCCTGGTGATCTCCCCTGCCGATCCTTCCCCTTAGCTGATAAATCTGGGAAAGACCGAAACGTTCTGCCTTGTTGATGATCATGGTATTTGCAGAGGGGATATCCAGGCCGGACTCAATGATTGTGGTGGCAACCAGAACGTTGATCTCAAAATTGACAAACTGGAACATCACCTTTTCCAGTTCAGCCTCGGAAAGCCTGCCATGGGCAACGCCGATTTTAGCATGGGGAACGATTTTCTGTATATTATCGGCCATCTTAAATATGGTTTTGATATTATTGTGGACAAAAAACACCTGGCCCTTTCGTGATAATTCCTTTTCCACTGCATCCTTGATAATGGTATCTTCATATTTTGAAATATAGGATACAATGGGCTGGCGGTCGGCCGGGGCCGTGGTAATCACGCTGATATCCCGCATGCCTGTTAAAGAAAGGTGCAGGGTCCTGGGAATGGGTGTTGCGGTCAGGGCCAGAACATCCACGGTGTTTCTCTTTTTTTTCAGAATTTCCTTATGTTTAACACCAAACCTCTGCTCTTCATCCAGGACCAGCAGCCCCAGGGACTTGAAATCCACATCTTTTTGCAGCAGCCTGTGGGTGCCGATGACAATATCCACCAGGCCGGCAGCCATTTTTTTTAATATCCGGGTCTGTTCCTTACGGGTCCTGAACCTGGACAGACATTCAATCTCCACAGGGTAATTTTCAAACCGCTCTTTAAATGTCAGCAGATGCTGTTCCGCAAGAATGGTTGTGGGTACAACAATGGCCACCTGTTTCCCGTCATTTACCGCCTTAAAGGCAGCCCGGATGGCCACTTCTGTTTTTCCATATCCCACATCTCCGCATACGAGCCGGTCCATGGGAATATTGGATTCCATGTCCAAATGGACATCATCAATTGCCTTGAGCTGATCCCGGGTCTCTTCATAGGGGAAAGAGGTTTCAAAATCATTGTAATAATTGTCCGGCAGGCTGAAGGCAAATCCCTTGTTGACCTTGCGGCTGGCATAGAGATCCAGAAGATCAGCAGCCATTTTTTCCACCTCAGCCTTGGCTTTGGCCTTGGACTTGATCCAGTTTTTGGATCCGATTTTATCCAGGATGGGGGTGTACCCGTCCACACCAATGTATTTACCGATCATTTCTATACGGTCCACGGGCAGATACAATTTATCATCATCCTGAAAAACAATTAGAATAAAATCCTGGGAAATTCCATTAATCTTCAGGTTGCACAGGCCTTCATACCTGCCAACCCCATGTTCCATGTGAACCACAATATCTGAATTTTTCAACTCTTCCGGGGCAATAAATTCCGTTTTCAGATCCTGGCGGGTGGTTTTCTGCCTACGGATTCTTTTTTTCCCGAAAATCTCGTTTTCCGTGACAAGGGCCAGGCTTTCTTTTTCCAGCACAAATCCCGACGACAAATTACTAATAATATAATAAACCCCAGGGGAAAGGGTTTTGATCTCTTCAAAGGATTTGCAGAATCCGGGTGCAATTCCATAGGGGGCAAGCAGAGAAATCAACCGTTTGGCCTGGGCATCCTGGCTCAGGGTGCACAGAACGATTCTCCGCTGGTTCAAATGATCCTCAAACCAGTCAACAAGCGGCTTTAAGGGATTTTCCTCGACCCCCTGACGTCTGAGCTGTGCAGATAGATCCTGGTTGTCTGCATAGTCAAAGGAAAGAACAGCAGGACCTTGTTTGTCCGGAGCTTTATCTCCGGTTTTATCCCGATTTTTATTCAGATTTCCAGCTGGGCCCAGGACAATCTGCTGAAAGGAAATATGTTTGTGCTTATTAATATTGATTTTCACCTGGTCCCAGTTCAGGTAAATGGATTCCGGTTTCACACAGAGTCTTTTTTCTGAAGTCACGCTTTTAAAATTATGCAGGGCATTATTTTCAAATTCCATGGCTTTGGATCCCAGGATCTCTGGAGAGTCCATTATAAAAACAGTGTGTGCGGGAAGATAATCAAAAAGAGATTCAAGGCTGTCATATACAATGGACAGCATACTTTCAATGCCGGGAAACCTGCCGAATTCCCTTGTTTCATTGACATATTCCCTGATTTGATTGGCATCAAGGCCTGCAAGGATGCCGGCCTGTCTCAGTCTGGCCAGGATTATGGGCAATTCATCCCTGGAAAGAACAGCTTCCGTGGCAGGTATGATAATGGTCTCAGTTAGTTCCCGGGTACCCCGCTGGGTAAAGGGGGAAAAATAGCGAAGAGATTCAACCAGGTCCCCGAAAAACTCCATGCGGATGGGTTTTTTCCCCCCGGGTGAAAACACATCCAGGATTCCGCCCCTTACAGAATATTCCCCCGGGTCTTCCACCAGGGAAACCCTTGTGTATCCTCCTGCTTCCAGGGTTAAAATCAATTTGTCCCTGTCAATCTCCTCATTGTTCATGATTAATTCTGAAAAATCATTGAGACTTTTCCGGGGTATGAGCTGCTGGAGAAGGGTGTCCACATAGGTGACAATAAGGCGTTTCCCGGAGCTGGATTCCAGGATTTTTGACAGGGCAGCAAGTCTCTGGCTGGAGGTTTCTTTATGATAGGATAAAGATTTAAAGGGCAGAATATTATATCCGGGAAAATACAGGATCTTTTCTTTTTCTTCTGGAATAAAAAAATACAGGTCTTCAATAAAGTTCAGGGCCTGTTTCTGGTCAGCCAGGACAACAACCAGGGGTCCTTTTGTCTGGGCCTGGAACAATTTAGCGGTCAGATAGGCTTTGTGTGATCCGTCACTGCCCATGGTAACAATGGCACTGTTGGTTTCAGTGATATCCTTGATTATTGAACCTGTCATATTTTTCTGGTTTTCCTGATTTATTGATTCCTGGTTCCTGGTTTTTTGATTTTCCTGGTTATTTTTCTGGAGTTGGGGAGTGTACATATTTTAAAATCATGGACTTTTTTTAAAGGAAGTCGGGAAAAGAATCAAGGAATAAATTAGCGCGCTACCGCGCGGGCATTTAGCATTTAGATATTATGGTTGCTAAAGCCTAATATCTAAATGCTAACAGCTACTTAAACTTATTAGCCAGATCATTGTCAATCACATAGATGCATGCTTCGTTTGCACCCTGCTGGGTATACCCGAATTTTGAAGACAGATTGTCCATGAGAAATTTGACATCTTTTTTAATTCTCTTGTCATGGCTCTTGAATTTATCTGTATCAAAATCTTTAATACCGTTTCTGAAATTTTCATTGTCTATAAAAGGCTCAAGCACACGTTTTTTAAGATTATGCACATATCGTTCATACAAGGATTGGAATAACCTGGTTTCACTAATATCTTTCCCCTCTATCATGATTTCATGGGACAGGGTTCTTGTGGTATATTCCTTTAATACATCCATTCTGATCTCTTCTCTGCGGTTTTTATCCATGTTTTCCGAAAGGAGTCTGTTTTCAATGCTTTCAAGAAATTCTTCCGTCACAAAAAGGTTTTCTTTTGTAAATATGCATTTCACCTCTGAATTAAATTCATAGTTGACCGCGGTTATATAATTTTTAATATCCCTGGCAATGCGTTCTTCATTATAATAATACAAAGCCTCTTTCATCTGCTGGAGTACGCAATAATCATACATGCGCAGCAGAGATGATAAAAAACCCTGGGGAATAATTTTTTTGGGCTGGTCATCCAGTTTATTAAAAAAATTGCAGAGATCAGGCATATTGATCAATCGGTCTTCCTTTGCAAATCTGGAATAAAACTGGTCAAAGATTTTAATGGAATCCCGTCCTGAAAGTCCTTCTTTCCCGTAAATTTCCGATTCAGCAATGATTTTTTTCAGCATGTTCTGATCCAGGGCTTTGACATCTTCATCATCCAGCCATTTGGGAATATTTCCAGAAAAAATTTCCATTTTCAGCAGCATGAGGGTTTCATCACAATAATTCTTGTATTTGGCCGGAGTTTTAATCCACTCTGCCAGGGCCATTGATTTTTTCCCAATTCGGGTGCTGATGATGATCCTTGCAAAATTTTCCAATACCATGGGAAGAAAACTGCCCTCAATATGACGGCCAAATATGTCCAGATAGATCTTAACCTCGGTTTTCACATCCAGAACATAGGGAATATCAATATATTGAATCCTGTCTTCAAAAGAAGGAAACTCCCTGATATTGCGTTTGTCTTCGGGATTCATCAGGGCAAAGAACAAAGAATCCACTTGCTCTTCCACATTTTCAACCTTGTGAACCCCTTCTGAAATAATGTTATGGAGCTCAACCATCCGTTCAACATTATGGGATTTTATGTCCATGAGGGCGTAGATACCATTATTGACCCTGGCAAAATTGGAATAAATATAATGGATAAGATTGGAGTCCTGGAACAGGGCGTTGATCCTGTTCTGGAGCATATCATTGGACAGGACATTCCGTTTTAATGGCTGGTCCCCGGGATTGAACACGGAAATACCATTGCCGATCCTGCGATTAAAATAATAGGGTCTTGCATAGAGCATTTTAAAAACCTCACTGGGGTTTCCAAGGCGCTCCAGCAGGGCCTGATAAATGGAAGAACATGTGGTGCAAACATCTTCTTTAAATACCCATTCATATTCTTTTTCCGTGAATAAGCGCCACTTGAATTCATCATTTTTTATGAGTTCATCCAGCACGTTTCTGCGCTGGTCTTTGGGAATCATGAGGAATGGATTGTCATGGGAAATACAGGGCACTTCAATATAGTCCCGTTCCCTGTTGGCAAATAAAAGCTCTTCTGACTTGTTGCTTGCCGGCCCTGGTTTTTCATTTTCAACATACTCAATTAATTTCTCAAAGGTTGACAGGGTCATCAGGGATTTGTCTTTATCCTGAAGCTTTTTAATATTCAACCGCCACACAATCTCATACCGCAGTCCTTCTTCGGTATTGGCGTATTTTTCAAATTTTTTCAGCAAATTATTCAAAAAAGTACTCTTCCCGCACCCATGGGGTCCATGGAATATATAGATCCTGTTCTGCTGGGCGCCATGGCGAAGATATTCCATCTGCTTCATGAACCGGTTGGCAAAGAGCATGTCCGGGAAATAGGGATTGGCTGAGCCTTCCACAAAGAGCCTGGTGCAGTCATAGTTTGTAAAACTGAGTCTGTCCATGTCGCCGGTGATGGATTCTTTGGATTCATCCACATAGGTTTTCACCATATCGTGGAAAGACTGGAATATATTTCTCAAGATCTGGGAGGGTCGGGCTTTAAGAATACTTAAAAATTCCTGAAAAGGAACCGGTTTTAAACGCTGATAATCTCTTATATTCCTGTCCAGCAGTTCCAGGGCCTGGTCCACGGATTCAGTTTTGGATGCATTTTTTTCCATAATTGGCTATAACTCCCGCTTATGCAGTTTACGGTTTTCCATCACATAACGCATTCTCTTCCATTGAATTTTTGGGGGTTTCGGGGTTTTTGCAGCTGGGGTTGAAGGATCCCAGAAACTACTGGAACTGGCTGCTGGCTGTCCCTTTGAAACTGGTTCACTGGTTTCAAGGTGAACCGGCCCACCCCAAAGGTATTCAATGCCCATCATGGTATTTTCAATAAAATCTATTTTCAGGGGTTTTTCTTCAAACAAATGGTTTAAATATAAAACCCCTTTAACAGTTTTTTTTGTGTCAACAAAGATTTGAGGAGGATGGTACAGGGTGTTGATGATCATCTGTTTATAATCCTGAACCTTCTTTGATTGAATATAGTATTCCCAGGTCATCCGGGCTTGATTGAATCGTTTTCCAGACACAAAAAGCTTGTGTTTTGTTAAAAATTCCTGGTCAATAAATTTATTTACAAAGGTAAAATCATTGAGATTTTCCCTGATTTTAAAAATATATGTATTTCCGGAGTTTTTTTTGGCATTGTATTTTTGTTTTTTTACTTCATCTTTCTGGCAATAATAATCAAAGGAATAGCATCCCTTATCCTCCATCTCCTTAATATGCTGGAAAAGTCTCATGCCCAGGGCATAGGGATTTAACCCTACCTTGGGCATGGAGGTCACATTGGCATTGACCTTTGCAAAGTCGGATTCATGTCCGCATATTCTGTCATCCCTCATGAAGAGATACTCATGCCAATAGCTGGCCCAGCCCTCATTCATGATTTTTGACCGGATCTGGGGTTGAAAATACAGGGATGTGTTCCTGACAATCTGGATCACAGATTTGATCCATTCATTTTCATCCTGTTTTAAAAAAGGGGAATATTGAATAATATAGTCCATGACATCCAGATCATGGGGAATCTTTGATTCTATTTCTTTTCGATATAGCTCTTCAAATTCAGGATATTTTACAATCAGACGATCAAAAAAATCTTCCTGGTTTGTCCTGCACAGATTATACCGAGTAATCTCTTTGAGATAGGTATTGTGGGATACCTTTTTCATCTTCTGTAAAAAGATATCAAAATAAAAATCTATCTTGCTCATCTTTTTTTTGTTTTCCCTGGCAATAATTTTATTGATCTGCCTTTGATAGCCCACCAAATTGTCAATGCCCCGGGAAAATTCAATCACATAGTCCAGCCATCTTCCCTTTTCAGAGCGAAGCTGGGCAATCATCCGCTTATCAGCCAATGCCTGACCGGCAATATCAAGGTCCCAGGTATTTTTAAAAAAAATATTGTTCTGAAAAAAATCAATGTGACCCAGTACATGATAAAAAATCATGACATTGAGCCAGTCCGGGTTATTGTCGTTATAAAAGGAGATGGCCGGCCGGGTATTGATGACTGTTTCATAGGGATTGGAGGGATAGGCCTCATACATCCCCTTGCCGGACAATACCCGCACATCATTGACCCAATAGTCATAGAGGGTGGGTATCATCACCTTGGGGCTCAGCTCTATCATGTCCCTGTTGGTCACAATATACTCAAGGGTCTCGTTGTCAAAACTCAACCCGGCATCCCGGGCCCTGAGCTTGCACTCTTCCATAATACCTTTGACATGTTGACTCACAAGTTCCATAGATATCTGCCTTTCCGGTTAAACAATCCTTATTCGTTAGGAAATAAGTCGTTTTATGCCCTGGATAATCCTTGAATCATCCACATTTTCACCCATTACATCCATTTTGATCAAATCTTTGTGCCTGGTCAGTATTCCCGAAGTTTTCAGGTATTTTTCAACTTCCGTCTGCTTGGCACCCACATAGGAGTGCTCCACAATGGTAATGCCTATTCTTGCGGCATAGGTAAGCATCCTCTGGATCTCTTCAATGGTCTGCTTTCCTTCCTTGTCCCAGTCATCACCGTCTGTGCCGTGGAAAACATAAATATTATAATCCCTGTCCAGGCTCTCCCTTTCCACAATATCATTGACCAGCTTGAATGCCGTGAAAACCTTGGTTCCCCCGGCCACTTTATAGGAATAATATTTATAAAAATCCGCCACCTCTCTGGCCTCTGTATCGTGGAGGATAAACCTTGTTTCCACCTGTTTTTCATATTGATACATTAACCAGGAATACAGCATCACATGCTGGGAAACCACTGTCTGGGTAACCTTTCCACCCATTGATCCGGAATAATCCCTGAGGAAAAAAACCAGGGCCTGGGATTCATAGGCCTTTTCCCGGGAAAGAATCCTGTAGATCAGGTCCTGGGGTGATATTATGAACCGGGTGGTATCGATATTGGATACATCTGGAATATTTCCCAGGGTAATATTGGTTTCCACAATTTTCTTTAAAGTGGCTTTTTTGTCTAAAAACTGGCCCACACCCTTGTTTTTGTCCGTAAGGTCATAGGTATATTTTGCAAGGGTTCTTTTTTTACCTTTGTCCTTTAGATTGGGCAGCTCAAAATCCTGGGACAGCACCTTTCCCAGCTCATAGGCATTGGATTCAAACTCATGTTCCCCGCCCTGGCCTTCTCCAGGTCCTTCTCCCGAACCTTCCTCCTCGCCTTCACCTTCTTCGGGCCGGACCGGCTGTTCTCCGATGATATCTCCCTCTTCTCCTTCTCCGGTTCCGCCTGTGGATTCTCCTTCTCCCGGGTCCTGGTCTTGATCCTGGTCTGGTTTTATCTCGTCATGGATAAATTTTTCTTCCACAGTGGTGGGCACAACTATGATCTTTTCTTTACCGCCTGATCCGGGTTTTACAATCTGCCCGATGCGGATTTTTCGTTTAAACCCGTCTTCTTCTCTTTTCTTATCTCTTTCAAGGAGTTCATCAAGGGTTGTCATGATTGGGTCTCCTTATTTATCATCTTCCTGGCTGCAGAAATATTCAATGGTCTTCTGGGCGCAGGTAGGACAATAGCCAAGTTTTTCATTCATGGTAAAAATCATACGGTCATAGAGTTTTTGATTTTCTTCATTTGTCCTGTTGGCAAGTGCGCCGATAAGGGAACCTGCTCCTGCAATATCGGATTTCAAACGGACATCGGTGATGGCCTTGACCAGTTCAAGATTGTCCATGAAATCATAATTGGCATCCACGGAAAGTTTCTGCCCGTAAATCTTACGTATGGTATTTCTGAATGAAGATCTCTGCTCTTCTGTTTTCAGACCCAGCCTTTCCTCAACGTTTTTTATGTATCGTTCATCTATTTTTAAAGCCTTTAATTCTCCTGTCTGGGGGTCTTTGTATTTCCACATCATGTCCGGCCCCAGATGCTCAGCATCCACGCCAATGATCATGTTCACATAATTAAGCACATCTTTTTTAATGGCCAGGGGTTCATCCATATAGGCATTGAACATCTCAGTCATTATCCTTTCCCGGTACAGACCCCGGGCAATCTTCAGATCTTCCATGAATTTTGCCCTGTCCGAAGGTTCCTGAACATAGTCCAGCACGGTTCTTTCCAGGGCATGAAAGATATCCAGGGCAAACATACATTTGCCTTCATTGGTTTCCGAGCTTTCCAGGAGCAGCTGGACAGCCCTTCCAAGATTTCTCTGGCCCAGTCCCTTCTGCCCGAAACGCTTTGTGATCTCTGTGTCCTGGTTCAGGGAATCAATGAGTTCTGCCAGGGTTTTCAGGCTCTTTTCACCGGCCACTTCACCGGCTGCAAGCTTCATGATCTCCACGGGAGTTAATTTGTCGGACCTGGGCAGCCGGGTCAGCACCACCCCCACGGAAGCGGCATGGTTTAAATTTGGATCCTGGTGAAGCACCTCATGGGCCAGGGATCTTTTTACATCTGTTCCAATGGCATAATTTGTCAGGGTTTTCTGTATTTTATAGTCTGTATTGTGTGCCACATAGCAGATACGGCACCGATCAATAATGGGGGCTTCTTCCCGTTCCGACAAAAAGGTGTCAAACTCTGAATTGTTGCTGGTGGCAATGATCAGGGTATCAATGGGCCATTTAAACCCGTCCAGTTCAATCATCCTGTTCTGGATAACCCCCAGGTAGACCTGGACCAGATCCTTTTTATTCTTATAAATTTCATCACTGAAATGGATCCCGCCTCCCGCTACCCTTGCCAGGGCCCCCCTTCTCAAATCAAAACGGTAGGGATTATTGGAATCAGATATATGAAGCAGTCTCTGGATGGATTCTTCTCCCATGAGGTCCACGGCAGAAGAGGTAATTTTGTCTTTAGCAGGATATTTTCCGGTAATGGTTCCCAGGCTTTCAATCAAAGGGACAGGGGTGACTTCTATGAAAGAAAGCATTTTGGTGATATTATTGTCGCAAATTTCCCGAATCTGGTTCCATATATAGGCGGAACAGGCACCCAGAGGCCGATAATTATCATAGAGGCTTTCTATCTGCTTGTCTGGAAATTTAAATTTTTTTGAAAAAACCTCCATGGATCTTTCTTTTGTTTCATCAAGGCTCATGGCCAGAATCATGGGGTCTTCATAGGTCTGGGACTCAATAAACCGGATCTTTCCGTATCCACCCAGTTTTTCCAGGTTCGTAAACCTGAATGTATATTTTCTGTTCTTTGGAATGCTTAAAAATTCCCTGTATCGATCGCACAGATATTCCACCAGAAAGGTCTTGCCATTGCCCGGTTCCCCCACCAGGACAAAGGCCATCTCCTTTGAAGAACCACCCTCGGATGCATCTTTTACAAAGGAAACAAGACTGTTTATTTCATCATACATTCCAACCAGATGCTTTTTCCCCTGGCTGAACAAATCAAATTGATAGGTGGTTTTCCCCTTGACCGTGATCTTCTGGATGCCGGCATCCAGAATCATACGGGAAACACCCTGAAAGGCATCTTCAAACACCTTTTTCCCTTTTTTCACTGCATCCACATGTTGTATTAACGATTTTTGATTTGCTTTTTCGACCATTTTACCCTCCCCAAGGCAACAAACAGGCCAGAAAGAAGGCTTATGCTGCCAGTCGATATAGGTTGAATTATTTGAAATTCATCACTTTTCTGCCAGCAGAGTTCTGGCCTGGCAGGTCTTGTTTTCGGTTTATGAGCATACAATGAGCTGAGCGCAATTAGAATTGCTATTTATCAATAATATAAACCTTAAAAAAAAGCGTGTCAAACAATTCGCCATGAATATTTCTTTCTCCGGCTGAAAATTTATGATAACTTAGCCTATTTACATAAGTAATTGGACCCTTGTATGAAC